>JBKHVJ010000021.1:0-8856 GCA_046570145.1 Alphaproteobacteria bacterium | reverse complement strand
CTGTTCGACGACAACGGGCAGGACTGGCTCTTCCGTCCGCGTGGCCGCTGGCGCTGCAACAGCGGCTTCTCGGTGCTGGATGCTGCGCTGCGGGGCTTCGGGCTGTGCCAGTAGCCGGACTATTACGTGCGCGGTCCGGTGGCGGAGGGTCGGCTGGTCACCCTGCTGGATCGCCACCGGCCGCCCAACACCGCGGTCTGGGCGGTCTATCCGCAGAAGCGCCACGTGCCGCCAAAGGTTCATGCGGCGATCAGGCACCTGAAGGAAGGACTGGCCCGGCGGGCGGAATACCGCTGAGAAGCCGAGATCACTCGATGCAAATGCGAATGACTTGCATTATCATTGGAAGCGCCCTACCCTCCGCCTGTCCCCCAATGCGGAGTTCGCCATGCCCACCATGTCGTCCCATCGCCGTGCCGTGCCGGCCCGCGAGCGTTTCCAGGATCTGCACGCGGCGGAGGCGCTGGTCGTGTCCGTTCTGCGCCTGTGGGCCGAACCCCTGAGGGAGCCGGAGCGCCAGCATCCGCATTGGCAGGACGGAATGACCGCGGCGGGCCTGTCCAACGACGCCGCGGTGGCCTTCGATACGCTGATGCGCATCGTGCTGGCGGCGACCACCCGTCCGCTGGACCTGCACCGGCCGCCCTGCCCGTCGCTCGGCATCGACGAGGCGCTGCTGCTCGACATGCTGCGGCTGGCCCAGCAGGGGCAGCATGGCGAGGCCGGCCTGCTGATGAACGACTGGCTGCCGCTGGCCGGCGTGCGGATGGCGATGGCACCGCTCTGTGTCCTGGCCTCCGCCCTCACCCGTGCCGGATTGCAGATGCCAGACCCGGCCGCGGAGGACTTGCGGCTCCATCGGACCGTGGCCGAGCACATGGACCGCCCCCGCCCGACCGCCGACCGCGGCGCAACCCTGCTTCACTGAAGTCAGGCCGGTCCGGCTAAGGCCGCCGTCCTCAGCGGCGAACCCGGTCGGCGACGCGGTCGGCGAAGCTGGCGACCGCCTGACTCATCGCCCGAACCAGAGCATCCGGCTCGGCGCTTGCGGCGGGGACTTCCACCGTATCGCGCGATGGGCCGCTCCTCCGCGCGCCGCCGGGCTGCGACAGGCTCCATTGCACGTCCAACACCACCCGACCGCTGACGTCGGTATCGAACCGCAGAACGGTGACCGCCAGCACCGCCGTGCCCTCCGCCGCCGCGCTCCCGGCCACAGGCAGGACGGTCACGCCCGGCAGGCGCGCTGCAAGGTCGCCGGCCAGGGTGGAGCGCAGCCCGTCGGCGAGCGGCTCGGCCCAGCGGTCGAACTCCAGCGCCTCCACCCGGTTGCCGTCGATGCGGCGGACGATCTGCGGCCGGTCGATCAGCATCGGCAGGTCCAGCGATCCCAATGCCAAAGTCTGGGGTGCGGTGCGGACCGGCTGCGTCGCTCCTGCCGGGGGGACCACCGCCAGCGTGTAGAGCCGGCTGTCCGGCGTCGACTGGCAGGCCGCCAGCAAAAGCAAAGGCAATGCCATCGCCGCCGCCCGCCATCCGCGCACCCGTGCCATCGCCATTCCTTCCCTCAATCCCTTACGGTCTCTTGCCCCGGAGCAATGCCTCCGGGTGACGTTCCAGATAGTCGGCCAGCACGCGGAATGACCGTGCGGCGTCGTTGAGCTGCCGCATCACCCCCGCCAGATCGGCCTGTCCGCCGCCGCCGCCCAGCAGCCCGTTGGCGCTGTTCAGCGTTCCCTGCGCCGCCGTCGCCACCCCGCGCAGGCTTTTCACCAGATCCGGCAACTGCCGGTCGGCATCGCGCATCAGTGCGTCGGCGCTGCCCAGCGCCTTGGCGAGGGCCGCGAGGGAGCGCGCGAGATCCGGCGACCCGGCGAGCCCGCCGACCGATTGCAGGGTGCCGCGCAGGTCGGCGATCAGCGCGTCCAGCGGCAGCGCGGAAACCTTCTCCATCACCACGCCTGCCGACGCCATGATCGAGTCGAGATCGCTGGATGCCACCGTCGGCAGCTCAGACCGTTCCGACCCCGGCGCAGGCGGCACGCCCGGCGCGTAATCGAAGGACACCAGTTTCTGCCCGGTCAGGAGGTTTCCCGACGCCAGACGGGCGCGCAAGCCCTTTTCCACCTGGGTGGCGATCAGCCTGCGTACCGCCGCCTCGTCCATCGGCCGACTGTCGTCGACGGAATAGGTCCGCGCGACGAGATCGGGTTCGAAATCGATGTCGACGGGAATGCGCAGTTCCTGAGTCGCCTCGTCATACTCCAGCCGCACGGTGGCCACATGCCCGACCGTCAGGCCGCGCATCAGCACCGGCGCCCCCGCCTGCAGGCCCTGGACCGAGCCGGGGAACTCCAGCCGGTAGCGCACGCGCAGCCGGTCCCGTGCCGCGGCGGCGGCGGCCTGATCCTCATAGAGGGTGAAGGTCGACCAGTCCTTCGCCTGACCTCCGGCTTCCGGATCGGGCGGGGTTTCCAGCACCACACCGCCCAGCGCCAGCGTCTTCAGCGACTCCGTCTGGAATTTCAGTCCCTCGGCTCCGGCGGTGAACTGGACGCCCGACGACCGCCAGAACCGGCTCCCCTCGCGTACCAGCCCCTCGTAAGGCGCACGGACGAAGACGGAGACCGATACCGTGCGATCCTGCGGCGACAGGTTGTAGCCCATCACTTCGCCCACCTGGACGCCACGGAAATAGACCGGAGATCCCTGCGCCAGCGATCCCAGCTGCTCCGCCTTCAAGGAGAAGCTGCGGCCCGGCACGTCGGCGCGGATCACCGGCGGCTCGTCCAGCGCGTCGAACTCGCGCCGGTCCTCGCCGCCGCCGGGTTCCATCTCCACATAGGTGCCGGAGACCACCGTGCTGAGACCCGACACCCCGCCCAGGCTGAGGCGCGGCGCCACCATCCAGAATCGGGTTCCTTCCTTCAGGTGACGGCCGGCGGCACGATCCATGCGGGCGGTCGCGATAACCTGGGACAGGTCGTCGGACAGGCGGACCGATTCGATCACGCCCAGTTCCACATTCTTGTGCTTGATGCGGGTTCGTCCGGCCTCCAGCCCGTCGCCGGACTCGAAGGTGATGACGATCTGCGGGCCGCGGTCCTCCAGCCAGCGCCAGCCGAGCCAGCCGGCGATCAGCGCCGCCACCAGCGGCAGCAGCCACAGGAAGGACAGCCTGCGGCGCGTCGATACCTCGACCTCCGGCGGGTGCGGAGGCGGGAGCCGGCCGGCGTCAGTCATGCCGCACCCCGTCCGCCCGGTCCCACATCACGCGCGGGTCGAAGACGTGGCTTGCCAGCATCGTCAGGATGACCACGGCAGCGAAGGCGATCGCGCCGGCATCGGCGCGGACGGAGGCGACGGCGCCGAACTGCACCAGCGCCGTGAGGATGGCGATCATGAAAATGTCCACATTGGACCAGCGGCCGATGGCATCGATGAAACGGTAGAGCCTGGTCCGTCCCTGCAGCCGCGCGGCCGACCCGCGCCACGCAGTGACGACGAACCACGCCAGTCCGCCAAGTTTCAGGAGAGGCACCGCGATGCTGGCGACGAAGACCAGCAGCGCCAGCGGCCACATGCCGGACCCGGCCAGTTCCCCCACTCCGCCCAGGATCGTGCTGGGATCGCCCTGGCCGAAATTGACGACGGTCATCACCGGCAGCAGGTTGGCCGGAACATAGAGGATGGCGCTGGTCGCCACCAGCGCCGTGGTCCGCCCCAGGCTGTCGGGTTCCCGCGCATGCATGCGGCTGCCGCAGCGGGTGCAGCGGTGCGGTGCGGGCTCATGGTCATGGCCGTGGACCCGCTGGCAGACCGAACAGGCGACCCAGCGCTGCGGCGACGGCGAAGGGACTGCAGGCACATGGTCGATGGCGGACCACAGCGCCCGGCGGTCGAGCCCCTGGTCCATCGCCGTGATCGCCAGCACATAGCCGCCGAGCGCCAGTCCGCCGGTCAGCAGTTCCGCATTGGCAAAGCCGTAGAGCTTGGAATAGCCGACCAGCAGGCCGAGCAGGAATACGTCCAGCATCGCCCAGGGGCGCAGGGACTCGGTCAAGGCGAACAATCGGGCGGTCGCGTGCGGCGATTCCGGCGGGCGTCCCCCGTGCAGTCGAAGCAGCACGGCGATCACACCCACCACACGGACCACCGGCGCTCCCAGCACCAGAAGCCCGACCAGCAGCGACAACGGCCACATCCCCTGGTCGGCCAGCGCCTCCAACCCGGTGGTGACCAGACCGGCGCGGTCGTTGCCCTGAATATGCACCGCCATCAGCGGGTTCACGGCGATCAGGCCCAGCAGCAGCAGCGCAGTCAGCGCCATGGGCAGGGCATGATGCAGCCCACCCGCCACATGCCGGTACAGCAGCGCGCCGCACCGTGTGCAGACGGCCCGGCCGCCGCGGGGCAGATCTCGGACACGGTGAAGCCGTCCGCAATCCGGACAGCCGACCAGATCGTCCCGCACCGTTGCCGGATGCCCGCTCAACCCGAATTTGCCCTGCCATGACCACATGCACGCGCCCGAACCGATTTTATCGCAAATCCCACACTCCAATTGGCCTTTTCGGGCGGCTGCGCAAGCCCCGGCGAACGGGTTAGGCGGTTTTCCGCCGCATCGCAGCAAAGCCGGGCACCGGACCGGGAATTGGCGATTGACCGTAAGATTATGTACATACATTATCGCGGAAACTTCACATCGCGGCGCGGAGAGCGGGGTGCAGGGATTGGTACGGCAAGGCCTGACCGGACAGGACCGCGTTGGCGGACCGGCATCCACGCCGGACGGCGCCGCGCGGGATGAGCTTGCCACGGACGGCCTCACCCTCGATGGCCTCACCCTCGACGGCCGCGGCGCGCTGTTCGACCAGATCAAGCGCGCCGTTGCCGGCCAGATCCTGCGGGGCCGCTGGCAGGCCGGCCAACGCCTGCCCAACGAGGCGGAGTTGTCGAGCCTCTACGGCGTCTCCCGCCAGACCGTGCACAAGGCCATCGCATTGCTGGCGCGGGAAGGATTCCTGGTCCGCCGCCGCCGTGCCGGGACCTTCGTCGCCACCGGCCGCCGCGACCGTTTCGCCCTACCGATCGAGGACATCGGCGACGTCGTCGCGCGGGAGGGGCGTGTTTACGAGTTTCGCATCCGCGAACGCAAGAGCCTTTGCAACGGACAGGGCATCCGCTGGCCCGACCTGCCGGACGGCGCGCCGATCCTGGCGCTGGAATGCCTGCATTTCAGCGACGGGACGCCGATCCAGCATGAGCGCCGCCTCGTCAACCTCGACGCAGTGCCGGAGGTGGCGGATGAGCCGTTCGACAGCGTGGCGCCCAGTCGCTGGCTGGTCGACCGGGTTCCCTGGTCGTCGGCCGACCACACGGTGCGCGCGGTCAACGCCACGGCGGAGATGGCGGCGCTTCTGGGGGTGGAGGCCGGGGCCGCCTGCCTGTCGATCCGGCGGCAGACCATGCATCTCAGCCGGCCGGTGACGCTGGTGCATTTCCTCTCGGTCGGCGACCGGTTCAGCCTCAGCGGCTCGTCGATCACCGACAGCGCGACCGAGTTGAATTTGTAAACACAAAAGGACCGGCTGCAGTCGGCCGGCCACGACAGGGGACCACTCACGATGGAGAGCAAGGGTATGGTTCGGACGATGTTCAAGGCGGCGCTGCTCGGTGCCACTCTGCTGGTGACCGGTGCCGCCGCCGGCACGGCGATGGCCGACACGCTGGCCGACGTGAAGAAGGCCGGTGTCCTCACCGTCGCCACCGAGATGCAGTTCCCGCCTTTCGATTTCCTAGAGAACAACGAATACAAGGGCGTCGACCGCGACCTAATCGACGAGGTGGCGAAGGAACTGGGCGTCAAGGCTAAGCACATCGACCTGCCCTGGACCAGCGTCCTGCCCGGCCTGGAAGCCAAGAAGTTCGATCTGGTCATCGCCCCGGTGACGATCACGAAGGAGCGCATGAAGCGCTACTCCTTCACCGTTCCGATCTCCGAGGCGACCGCCGCGATCATGAAGCGCGCCGATGACAAGAGCATCAACAAGCCGGAGGACATCGCCGGCAAGAAGGTCGGCGGTGGCAAGGGCACCTCGCAGCTGGCCCAGGTGAAGGAGTACGGCCAGACCCTGCCGACCCCGCCGGACGTGCGCGAGTATGTCGACAGCAACCAGTCCTACGCCGATCTGGCCGCCGGCCGCATCGATGCCTCGGTCAACTCGCTGCCGAACCTCGCCTTCGCTGCCGCCCAGCGCAAGGAGACCTTCGCCGTCGTCCTGCCGCCCTTCGGCAAGCCCTCCTACTTCTCCTGGGTCGGCCGCCTCGGCGATGACGACAAGAGCCTGATCGAGGCGGTGAATGCCGCGCTCGTGAAGATCCAGAAGGACGGCCGCATGGCGACCATCCAGAAGAAGTGGTTCGGCGTCTCGCAGGAGCTGCCGACCACCGTTCCGGAACCGCAGCTGTAAGGTAGAGCGGACCATCCCCTCTCCCACCGTGAGGGGGGATGGATCGCGGCTTCGCCGGATTTGAAGGCCCATCCATGAAGTTCAGCGTCATCATCGACGCCCTTCCCCATCTGCTGGGGGCGGCCGTCACGACCGTCTGGGTCTCTCTGCTCGGCGTGCTGCTGGGGCAGGTGATCGGCCTGGCCGTCTGCGTGGCGCGGCAGTCCGGCGGCCGGGCAGCGGACATGGCGGGCGGCGTCTATGTCAGCTTCTTCCGCGGCGTGCCGCTGCTGATCCAGCTTCTGCTGATCTACTACATGCTGCCGCTGATCGGCATCGATGTGCCGCCGCTGGTCGCCTCCATCGCGGCGCTCGGCCTCGCGTCGGGCGCCTATGTGTCGGAGATCTACCGTGGTGCGCTGAACGCGGTTCCGCACGGCCAATCGGAAGCGGCGCTGGCGTTGGGCTTCCCCGGATCGTCGATCTGGACGCGCATTCTGCTGCCGCAGGCCTTCCGCATCTCGGTGCCGGCCCTGGTCAACGAGCTGATCCTGCTGCTGAAGGCATCCTCGCTGATCTCCGTCGTCGGGGTGGCGGAACTGACGCGGACCAGCCAGACCATTTCGGCCGCCAACTACCGCCCGCTTGAAATCTATCTCGCGGCCGGCGTCATCTATCTGGCGATCAACGGCGCGCTGGCCCTGTTCGGCACGCTGGTCGAACGCCGCCTGCAACAGGCCTGATCCGATGTTGGACTTTTCCCTTCTCGTCCAGTACGGCCCGGCGCTGCTGCGCGGCTTCGGCGTCACCATCCTGTGCTGGGGCGCCGGCTGTCTCATCGGCATGGTGCTGGGCTTCGCCCTGATGCTGCTGCGCCAGATCCCGGTGAAGCCCCTGCGCTGGGTCATCCGCGCCTATATCGAGGTGATCCGCGGCACGCCCTTCCTGATCCAGCTGTTCCTGCTCTACAGCGGCGGCCCGGCCATCGGACTGCGGTTGGAGGCGACGGCGGCCGGCATCCTCGGCCTCGGCATCTATGGCAGCGCCTATTTCGCCGAGATCTTCCGCGCCGGCTATCAGGCGGTGCCGAAGGGGCAGGTGGAGGCCGCGCTCAGCCTCGGCATGTCCTACGGCTCCATCCTGCGCCGGGTGATCGTGCCGGCCATGCTGGTGTCGACCATCCCGGCCATCGTCAACATGATGGCGATCCTGACCAAGGAGACGGTGGTGCTGTCGATCATCACCGTGCCGGAACTGATGTACGAGATGCAGACGATGGCGGCGGAGACCTTCGCCACCTTCGAGACAATCGTCGGCATGGCGCTGTTCTACTGGCTGCTGGTGGAGGTGGTGTCGCGCCTGGGCCGCCGGCTGGAGGCCCGCGTCACCCGCTTCCTGACCCATGCGTCGCCGCAGGGGTCCTCGACCCAGACCGCAACCGCGAGGGCGTGATGACCGCTGTTTCCGAAACCGCCACCCCGCCCCGCGCATCCGTCGGCGCGGCGTCCGCGCCGATGGTTTCCATCCGCGGCGTCAGCAAGAGCTTCGGCACCAACGAGGTGCTGCGCGACATCGACCTGACCGTCAACAAGTCGGAGGTCGTCTGCCTGATCGGCCCCAGCGGATCGGGAAAGAGCACGCTGCTGCGCTGCATCAACTTCCTTGAGGTCTACGACCGCGGCGAGATCCGCATCGAGGGCAAGCTGGTCGGCTACACCGAAGAGACGCCGCGCCGCCGCCTGTCCAACCGCGACCTGCGGAGCTTGCGCCGCAACGTCGGCATGGTGTTCCAGCAGTTCAACCTGTGGCCCCACATGACGGCGCTGGAGAATGTGGCCGAAGCCCTGGTGCAGGTCCGCGGCATGGACAAGGCCGCCGCCGCCGCCCACGCCAGCCGGATGCTGGACCGCGTGGGTCTGGCCGCCAAGGCTGACAGCTATCCCGCCCGCCTGTCCGGTGGCCAACAGCAGCGCGTCGCCATCGCCCGCGTCATCGCGATGGAACCCCACCTGATGCTGTTCGATGAGCCGACCTCCGCCCTCGACCCCGAACTGGTGGGCGAGGTTCTGCAGGTCATGCGCGATCTGGCGGCGGACGGCATGACCATGGTGGTGGTGACCCACGAGATGGGCTTCGCCGCCAACGTCGCCGACAAGGTGGCCTTCCTCGACCACGGCCGCATCGCCGCCTTCGGCACCCCGCGCGAGGTCTTCCACGAATCCACGGAACCGCGGGTGCAGCAGTTCCTGCAGACGTACCATGAGCGGAACAGCTTTTGACGGCTGTTCGTGGGAAAGGAAAGGCCGCCCTCCGGGGGGCGGCCTTCATGGCGACTCAGTAGTGATACCGGCAGGCCAATGTTTCGAGTGCTTGGGAGGCACGGCTCCCGATCACCCGATAGACG
>JBKHVJ010000020.1:0-25930 GCA_046570145.1 Alphaproteobacteria bacterium | reverse complement strand
AAGTCCTGGTCGTCCAGCACCGCCAGCACGTCGCCGGCCCGCACCAGCTGGTTTTCGGCGGCCTTCACGTCCCGGACATAGGCGGAGACCTTCGGGCTGACGACGGTGATGTCGCTCTGGACATAGGCGTTGTCGGTCGATTCCATGAACCGGCCTTCCCGCCACCAATTCTCGCCGGCGACGGCGCCGCCGGCCAGCACGGCAAGCGCAACGCCCGACAGCACGATCTTCCGCACGCCATTCGCCATTGTCTCTATCCCCAATCCACCGCGGTTCAAGCCCCCTTTCCCAGGATGCGCTCTTGCCGGCGCCGCGGGGAAGAAACTGAACCGTTCAGTTTAGTCTTGCCGGAAGATGGCGGAGGGTCTATCTGTTGTCAAGATCGAACTGAACGGTTCAGTTTTCGAAATCAGCGTGTCTGGGGGCTTGTCGGGCGATGCGGAACGCGGTAGGGGCCAAGAACATGGACTCAGGCGAGGCGCGTATGACCACCTTGGTTGCCCCAACTCCCGAAGCAGGGTCGAAGCCGGCCCAGATCATGGAAGCGGCGGGTGCCCTGTTCCTGGAGCATGGCTACAGTGCCGTCAGCATGGATGCGGTCGCCAAGAAGGCGAACGTGTCCAAGGCCACGCTGTACGCGCATTTCGGCAGCAAGGAAGAACTGTTCCGGGCGATGGTCGCCTGTGAGTGCGCCAATTCGGTCATGGCCGGCGTCTGGGACGAGGCGATGCGCCTGCCGGCCACCGATGGGCTGCGGCTGATCGGGCGGACCTTCGTCCGCTTCATCGCATCGGCCAAGGCGCTGGGGCTCTACCGCATGGTTCTGGGCGAGGTTCTGCGCCAGCCCCAACTTGCCCAGGCCTTCTACGAGAGCGGCCCGGCCGAGACCTTCATGCGCGCCCGGGAATTCATGGCCCACGCCGTCGGCACGGGCGAACTGGCGATCACCGACTTCGATCTCGCCACCCATCAGTTCTTCGGCCTGCTGAAGGCCAACATGCACATGAAGCTGCTGCTGTGTCTCAGCGAACGGCCGGGCGACGAGGAACTGGAACGCTTCGTCGATGCCGCGGTCGACCTGTTCGCGAAGGGCTATGCACCCGACAAGCGGTAAGGTCCCGCTATCGGCTTTGATAATAATAAACCGGCAATAGCAGGAACCCCGGATTCAGAGATCGCCCCGCGCATCTTGTCAGCGGCATAGACTTCATATAGCGTGCCGAAGGCATACTGACGTAATCGGGCGTGGCAGACCGGCGGATGAATTTCGATACGACCTTCATCGCTCAGGTGATCACCGTCATCGGCTTTGCCGTCGGGCTTTCAATCGTCGTAGCGTCCGGCCGCTATCCGCGCCACATCCGCAATTCACTGCGTGCCTACGCCTACGGCAAGTTCATGCTGGGCTCCGCATTTCTCATCGCCGGCCTGCGCGGCGGCGGGACGCCGGAACTGTTCATTCCGCTCGCGAACGGGATCGGGCTGGCCGGGCTGACGATGAACTACACCTGCGTCCGCCATCTCCAGAATCGACCGGTCTGGCGATTCGGAGCGGCCGCCGTGGGGGGAGCCGTCGCGCTCTCCTGCCTGCTGCTTCTTCTGGCCGGCAGCGATCTGTCCGCGGTCCGCACGCTGGTCAGTTTCGCGGCCTCCGCCGTGCTGCTGGTCATCGCCTTCGAAGTGCTGGTCCGCTACGAGCACCGCGGTGTTCCGCACTATGTCACCGGCCTGCTGTCGGCCGTGCTCGCCATCGTCTATCTGGTCCGCATGGGGGCCGGTCTCAGCCAGGAGGCTCCGCTCGGCGAACTCGTCGACGACACTGTGGAGCGCGCGACCTTCCTGCTGTCCCTGCTGGGCACCGTGATCGGGGCCATCAACTACATTCTGATGGCCAGCGACGAGTTCAATCGCGAGTTGACGAAGCTGGCCCATACCGACGGGCTGACCGGCGCCCTCAACCGCCGCCGCCTGTTCGAACTGGGCGAGATCGAGTTCCGCCGCGCCCGCCGCCATGGACTTGACCTGACGGTGCTGACCCTGGACATCGACCGCTTCAAGGCGATCAACGACCGGGCCGGCCATCCCTTCGGCGACCGGGTGATCCAGGCGGTGACCGATTGCTGCGTCGGCCAGATCCGGCAGGAGGATTCGATCGGCCGCATGGGCGGGGAGGAGTTCGCCATCCTGTTGCCCGAAACCGGGGTGGAGGCCGGCCGGATGCTGGCCGAACGGCTGCGCAGCGCCATCGAGCGGCAGTTGGCTCCGCTCGGGGCGCAGGGCGGGGTGACGGTGACCTGCAGCATCGGCGGCGTCAGCTTGACGCGGGAACACAGCCAGTTCTCCGACCTGATCGCCCAGTCCGACAGTGCGCTCTACGATGCCAAGAACGATGGCCGCAACCGGGTGCGATTCTTCCCGGCGACAGCGCTGCGCACGGCGGCGGTAACCGCCTGAACCGGCGCCCTGGCATCTGAGCCTTTCCCCTTTCCCCTTCCCCCTCCCCTGTCCCGTGACGGCCGGTTAGAAAAATCGGCCGGCGCACGGGCCGGCTTTACCCGCGCAGCGGCTTGCCGCATTATCCGGCACGGTCACCTCCGGCCGTGCCGCCGGAGCGGATCCGGTACTGTCCCCTTTCCCGGCAACATCGGCGTACGGTCGTGGTTCTTTCCCATCTCGGCTCCGGCGGTCTGGAGCCGCAGCGGTCGCAGCTGACGCTCGGCACCAAGTTCAGGCTCATCAATTGGGGGCTGGTCCTGCTGATCTGCACGATCACCGGGGTCGGCGTCGGCCTGCTCTATTCCGCCGCCGGCGGCCACTGGAAGCCCTGGGCCCAACCTCAACTGGTCCGCGCCATCCCCGGCTTCGTCCTGATGCTGGGGATCGCGCTGGTGGACATCCGGCATCTGATGAAGTCGGCCTACATCATCTTCTTCATCGTGCTGTGCCTGCTGATCGCGGTGGAACTGATGGGCCGCATCGGCATGGGCGCACAGCGCTGGATCGATCTGGGATTCTTCCAGCTTCAGCCGTCGGAGCTGATGAAGCCGGCATTGACGTTGGCGCTCGCCCGCTATTTCCATGGGGTGACCCTCGACCAGATCGGCCGTCCGCTGCTGCTGATACCGCCCTTGCTGCTGGTCTTCACGCCGGTCGCCCTAGTGCTGATGCAGCCGAATCTGGGCACTTCGCTGCTGCTGATCCTGGGCAGCGGCGCCGTGTTCTTCGCCGCCGGCGTGCGGGTGTGGAAGTTCCTGGTGGTGATCGGCGGTGGCCTCGGCGCCATCCCCATCGCCTGGGAGTTCCTGCACGATTACCAGAAGCAGCGCGTCTACACCTTCCTCGATCCGGAAACCGATCCGCTCGGCGCCGGCTACAACATCCTGCAGTCCAAGATCGCGCTGGGGTCCGGCGGAATGTTCGGAAAGGGTTTCATGTCCGGCTCGCAGAGCCAGCTGATGTTCCTTCCGGAAAAGCACACCGACTTCATCTTCGTCGTGCTGGCCGAGGAATTCGGGATGGTCGGGGCGCTGACCCTGCTGGCGCTCTATCTGCTGCTGTTCATCTATGGCTGGGTCATCGCGCTGAACAGCCGCAGCCAGTTCGGCCGGCTGGTGGCGGTCGGCATGACCGCGCAGTTCTTCCTTTATGTCTTCGTCAATGTGGCGATGGTGATGGGGCTGATCCCGGTGGTCGGCATCCCGCTGCCGCTGGTGTCCTATGGCGGGTCGGCGATGATGACGCTGATGGTGGGCGTCGGCCTGCTGCTGAGCATGTCGGTGCACCGCGACGTGCGTATCCCGAAAAGCGGCGTCACCGACGACTGAGGACCGGTGATTATCGGCGGAGGTAAGTCCGCCGGAGGCGGCCACCCCCCGCCCGCACCGTTGCCGCCCCGCCCCGCCCTCGCGATATGGGGGTGCGGGCCGACCGAAATTGCGCGCCGGCCCGTTCGCAGCGGGAGGAACCACCATGCGCAACGACGCCACCGGACGGGGCAGGCGGAAAGCCACCATCGTCGCCACCTTCATTGCCGGCGGGCTTTCGGCCCTGCTGGCCGGTGCCGGCGGACCGGCGCTGGCCGATGGCCTGTTCAGCCACCTCGGCGGCAGTTTCAGCGAGAAGTCGGGGAAGTTCGAGGCCTCGCGCTGGCAGCGCTCCGATGGCTGGAAGGCCGGCGGGCACATGAACTGCAGCTGGAACCGGGCCAATGTCACGTCGGAGAAGGGCCATCTCGCCCTGTCGGTCAGCGACCAGTTCAGCGGCCGGGACCGCTACTCCTGCGGCGAATATTCCACCCATCGCTTCTACGGCTACGGCCACTACGCGGTGTCGCTGAAGGCGGTGAAGGCGGATGGGGTGATGACCTCGGTCTCCCACTATACCGGCCCGCCCTTCGGCGACCCGTGGGACGAGATCACCTTCGGCATCGCCGGCAAGGACACAACCAAGCTGGAGATCAGCTGGGTCGCCAATGGCGTCGGGCACCGCAACACCGTGGTCGATCTCGGGTTCGACGCCGCCAACGGCTTCCACAGCTACGGCTTCGACTGGAAGCCGGACGGCATCGTCTGGACGGTCGACGGCAAGCCGGTGCACCAGGTCGCGGCCAAGGAGGGAGAGCCGCTGCCGCGCATGCCGGGCCGGCTGATGCTGCGCTTCTGGAGCGCGTCGGGCGATACCGAATGGCTGCGCCGCTTCACCTATCCCGGCCATCCGCTGGCCGCCGAGGTCGTCGCCGTCAGCTATCGCGAAGACCCGTCGAACCTCAGCAATTGATGGGAAGTCGTCAGTCCAGCGCCTCGGCCCCCAGGTAGGATTCGACCACGCGGGGGTCTGCCACGACCTCCGCCGGGGCGCCGTCGGCGATCTTTTCGCCATGGTCCAGCACGACGACGCGGTCGGACAGCGCCATCACCGCGCGCATGACATGCTCGATCATCAGGATGGTCAGGCCTTCGCGGCGGTTCAGGTCGCGCAGGACGCCGACCATGCGGTCGACCTCGGTCGGGCGGAGCCCGGCCAGCACCTCGTCCAGCAGAAGCAGGGTCGGACGGGTGGCCAGCGCGCGGGCGACCTCCAGCCGCTTGCGGTCCGGCAGCGTCAGGCTGCGGGCCGGACGGTTGGCCTGATCGGCCAGCTCCAGCCGCTCCAGCACGGCGCGGGCCTGGAGGCGCGCAGTCTCCACCGACTTCTCGCGGGCCAGTGCGCCGACGATGACATTCTCCTCCACCGTCAGCTGGCCGAACGGCTTGACGATCTGGAAGGTGCGGCCGATCCCGGCGGCGCAGACCTGGTTGGGCTTCAGCCCGGTCAGCGGACGCCCCTTCAGCGTGACGCGCCCGTCGTCGGGCGGAAAGACACCGGCGATCAGGTTGAAGGTGGTGGTCTTGCCGGCGCCGTTCGGGCCGATCAGGGCGAGGATGCGCCCCTCCGGGACGGTGAAGCTGACGTCAGCGACCGCCTTCAGCCCGCGGAAGCGCTTGGAAAGGCCTTCGACCTCGAGAAGTGCGGTCATCTCAGGCGCCCTCCCCCGGCTGACGGACAAGTCTCAGGCGGCGGGCCAGCCAGGGCCAGACGCCTTCCGGCCGGAACACCACGATCACGACCAGCGCCACGCCGTAGAACAGTTGCTTCAGCCCCGGCAGGTCCAGACCGCCGGCCTCGATCAGGAAGGTCAGCAGCTCGCCCAGCGGGGTCAGGATGAAGGCGCCCAGGATCGGGCCGACCAGCGTGCCGATGCCGCCGACGATGGCCGGCAGGATGATCTCGATGGAGCGGCCCATGGAGAAGACCTGCTCCGGGAACAGATTGTTGAAGTAGAAGGCTTGGAACACGCCGCCCAGCGCGGTCAGGGCCGCCGACACCGCCACCGCGGTCATGCGGGCGCGGAACAGGTCGACGCCCGACGCCTCCGCCGCGTCCGGCTCCTCCCGCACCGCCAGCCACTGGTAGCCGAGCCGGCTGTGCAGCAGCACGCGCGACAGGACCAGCGCGCCGATCACCAGGGCCAGCGCGACATAGTAGAATAGCAGGGGCGAGCCGCGCAGGTTCAGCGGATCGCTGACTCCCGCCTCCACCGGCAGGAAGAACCCGCCGGAGCCGCCGACCCAGGTGATGTGATCGAAGCCGACGCGCGCCACTTCGGAGAAGGCGATTGTCAGCAGCGCGAAATGCACGCCCTTCACCCCGAAGCGAAAGCCCAGGAAGCCGATGGTGCATCCGGCCGCCACCGCGACCAGCATCGCCAGGATCATGCCTGCCCACGGGCCGATGCCGAAATGGACGAACAGCGCGGCGCTGACATAGGCGCCCAGCCCCACATACAGCGCGTGGCCCAGCGACAGCAGGCCGGAAAAGCCCATCATCACGTTCCAGGCCTGCCCGACATAGGCGAACCACAGCACCGTGGTCAGGACCGACACCAGATAGCGGTCGGCGACGAGCGGCGCCACCGCCAGCCCCAGCGCCGTCAGGCCCAGCAGGACCATCCCGCGGCCCGTTACCCCCGAAGAATTCACCCCCGAAAGGCCGATCATGACCGTTTCCCCAACAGCCCTTGCGGGCGCAGCAGCAGAACCACGATCAGCACCCCGTAGCTGAACAGGGATTTCAAGGACGGCGTCAGCAGGAAGCCGGCCAGCGCCTCCGACATGCCGATCAGCACGCCGCCCAGCAGCGCGCCGGGCAGGCTGCCCAGACCGCCGACGATGACGATGATGAAGCTGAGCAGCGTGTATTCCGGCGCCAGCTGCGGCCGGGCATCGACCAGCAGCGTCATCAGCGCGCCGGCCACCCCGACAACGGCGGCGCCGATGCCGAAGGTCAGCGCATAGAGCCCGTCGATGTTCAGCCCGACCACGCGGGCGCCCAGCGGATTGTCGGCGCAGGCGCGGATCGCCTTGCCGGTGCGGCTGAAGCGGAAGAAGGCGAACAGCGCCGCCGCCACCACGATCGCCGCCGCCCCGGCGCGCAGCCGCACGGCATCCAGCAGCATCGGCCCGATTTCCACCGTGTCGAAGCTGTAGGGCACCTGCACGTTGCGGGCGTCGGGGCCGAACAGCATCAGCATCGCGTTGACCAGGATGGTGGCGATGCCCAGCAGCAGGATGAACTGCATGTGCTCCGGCCGCTCGACGAACTTGTTCACCAACCCGCGCTGCAGAAGCCAGCCGCAGGCGAACAGCAGCGCTGCCATGACCGGCGCCGACAGCAGCGGGTCGAGCCCCCACCAGCCGCCCAGCAGCACGGCGCCGTACATGCCCGCGACCATCATCTCGCCATGGGCGAAATTGACGACGCGCACCACGCCGAAGATGACCGATAGCCCCAGCGCCGCCAGCCCATAGACCAGGCCGGTCAGCAGCCCGGAGGCCGCGATGTTCAAATAATAGTCGATCGGCATGGATTGCGGACTGTCCGAACGGTGAGGTTCTGCGGGGTAGCAGTCCCCGGTGGTCCAGGCAAGACAGAATGACGCTGCCGCCGTGCGATTCGACGCTTCCCGTATCCGGTCCTATGGACGGCCCGCCAGCCTTGCGCCGCCGCGCAGCGCGGCGATCCGTTCCGCCACGTCGTCCAGCCGGCGGTCGAGCGCGGTGGTCAGGCAGGATCGTGCTGCGGCGGCGACATCCGGGTCGCCTTCCGTCCCGCTGCGGATCCAGCAAAGCGCGGCGATCCGCTCGTGGAAGCGCCGTTCCTCCTGGATCAGGTCGTAGGCCGCGGCGGCGCGGGCGGCCGGATCGGCGATGCCGGCCAGGAAGCGCTCCTGCGCCCCGCGGGCGCGGCCGTCCAGCAAGGCAAGCGCCGGCACGTCGCAGATCATCCGTCTGAGCGGCGCCGTGACCGTGGGGCAGCGCGGGTCGGCCACCGGCTGGGGCGGCGGCTCTCGAGGCGGCTCTCGAGCCGGTGCTGGGGGCGGTGCTGGGGGCGGCTCCGCCGGGGACATCCGGGAGTCCCTGACAACGGCGGCAGAGGCAACCGCTGGGATCGGCAGCAGCTTCGGCGGCTGCCGTGTGGGTGGCGGTGCGGCCTTGACCGCGACGGGAAGCGTTATCGCCGGCCGAACCGCCGTCGGTTTCGGCGGGCTTTCCCCCAACGAGTCCCGCACCACCCGGACCGGTGTCCCCACCTCCGCCGCTGCGAAGACGGCTTCGATGTCGGCGGGCAGCATGCGGAAACAGCCGCCGCTGGCTCGGCGCCCCACCGACTCCGGATCGTTGGTGCCGTGGATGGCGATGGCCGGCCAACCGAGGTCAAGCGCGAACTTGCCCAACGGGTTGTTCGGTCCCGGCGGCACCGCCCGCGGCAGGGACGGCTTCTCGCGCCGCTGGTTGGCGGTCGGCCGCCATGTCGGGTCCCGGCGCTTGCGCTGGATGGTGCTCTCGCCGACGGGAATCGGGACGCCGGGACGGCCGATGGCGACCGGAAAGCTGCGAGTCGTGCCGTCCGCCCCGGTCAGGTAGAGCCGGCGGTCGGCAAGGCTGATGGCGATCGACGGCCCGTCGGCCGTAATCTCCGCCTTCTCGGCCATCGTCTGCGCCGCCGCCGGGCCCATCCGGGCGCCCAGCACCATGCAAAGGGCGGCAAGACCCCACAGAAGGCGCCGTGCCAGGATGGCCGCAAGGGCTGTTGTCGGATGGGGAATGGCGCCTTGGCCGCCGCTTCCCCGGATGGTCGTGGATCCACGCATGCGGAAAGTTGATCGCGTGTCTCCTAAAACAGGGTAAACAGCAGGGGACGACGGCTTCCGGGCAATGGGGGCCGCCCCGACAGCAAGGACGTGCATCATGGACCAGATCGAGCAGACGTTGGCCGTCGCGACGGAGCATCACCGCGCCGGCCGCACCGCGGAGGCGGAGCGCCTGTACCGCGACGTGCTGGACGCGTCGCCCGGCCATCCGGACGCCCTGCATCTGCTCGGGATCATCGCTCTGCAATCGGGCAGAGCGGAGGAGGCGGTGGACCGCATCGCCCAGGCCGTGGCCGGTGACGACGGCTCTCCCCTGTTCCATGCCAATCTGGGCCATGCGCTCCACGCTTGCGGACGCCAGCGCGAGGCGGCGCTGAGTTTCGCCCGCGCGCTCAGCCTGTTGACCAACGAGGGAGAGGGCTGGGGCAATGTCGGGGCGCTGGCCAACCTGATCCGCCGCTATGACGACGACATCCGTGCCGCGGCTGCGGCGGAGGTCGATGCCCGCTATGCCATGGGCGACGTGATGCGGCGCCAGTCGCTGCTGTTCCTGCTGACCGGGGACATCGCCTATTACCGCGCCCTGGTCAGCGCGGTGCTGGACGATCCCCTTCGCTTTTCCGTGCCGTCGCTGCATTACGCCTATTGGGGCATCGCGATGCGGCTGTTCCAGGGCGACGTCCGCAAGGGCGACGTCGGCGCCTTCACCCAGGGCGAGTTCCGCCGGTTCTATCGCCTGCTGGTGGAGGAGACGGCCCGCCGCTATGGCCTGGAACCCAGACTGCATAGGGTGCTCCCGCGCACCGAGGTGAAGCGCGTGGTGCTGATCACCAACCAGATGCTGGGCGAGGGGCACCAGCCGACCGCCGACGCCTTCGACTACGCCCGCCGCCTGCAGGACGACCAGGGCTGCGAGGTGCTGATCCTGAACCCCAACGCCATGGCGGTGTCGGGCGAGAACGGCTTCGTCCCCGAATACAGCTACAACGTCACCGAGGAGTATGACGGGGAGCAGACCATCGCCGCCCATGGCGCGGCGGTGCGCATGCTGTCCTTCCCCCAGCCCCGGTTCGACGAGGAGAAGCTGACCGCCATCGTCGAAGCGGTGGAAAGCTTCGATCCCGACGTGATCGTCGCTTTCGGTGGTTCCAACACCGTCGCGGACCTGTTCACGCGCAGCCGTCCGGTGGTGTTCCTGCCCACCTCCAGCGGCCTGCCGCCGTCGCTCGCCACGATTCTGCTGGGCTATGCGCCGGAGGACAGCGCCGCCGGCTGGCCGGCCGAGGCGCAAGCGCGCTTCCGCCCCTTCTCCTTCGGCTGGACCCTTCCGGAAGGCGGGCCCGCCCGCAGCCGTGCCGATTTCGGCCTGCCCGACGGCGGTCCGCTCTATGTCGTCGTCGGCAACCGGCTGGACCAGGAGGTCGGCGTCGATTTCATGGAGACGCTCGACCGCCTGCTCGACCGGGTGCCCGACGCGCAGGTCGCCTTTGCCGGTGAGGTGCAGGACCTGCCCGGCCGCATCGCGGGCAGCCGCAACGCCGCACGGATGAAGGCGCTGGGGCATGTGGACGGCATCCGCGGGCTGTACGGAGTGGCGACCGCCTATCTGAATCCGCCGCGCCAGGGTGGTGGCGGCAGCGCGGCGTTCGCCCTGGCCGAAGCTCTGCCGGTGGTGACCTATGCCCGGGGCGACGTGGCGGGCGTCGCCGGCCCGGCCATGGCGGTGGCGGACGAGACGGCTTACCTCGAACGCGCGGTGGTGCTGGGCCAGGATGCCGCCGAAAGGGCAAGGGCTGCCGAGGCGGCGCGCGCCCGCTTCGCCGAGACGGGCGACCGCGCCCGCTCGGTGGAGGTGCTGCTGGAGCATGCGCGCGAGGCGCAGGGGCTGTTCTGACGAATTGGCTGCGGGGCGCGGGCGGGGGCCGTCGCGTCCCCTCCGCCGTCACAGTCCCAGATAGGCCTGCTTCACCGCCGGATCGGCCAGCAGCGCTTCGCCGCTTCCCGACAGCACCACCCGGCCATTCTCCAGCACATAGGCCTGCCCGGCGATCCGCAGCGAGGCGGCGACATTCTGCTCGACCAGGATGATCGTCATCCCGTCGGCCGCCAGTGCGCGGATGATGCGGAACAGTTCCTGCACCAGGGCGGGCGACAGGCCGAGCGACGGCTCGTCGAACATGATCAGGTCGGGCTTGCCCATCAGGCAGCGGCCGATCGCCAGCATCTGCTGCTCGCCGCCGGACAGGGTGCCGGCGGCCTGGTCCAGCCGCTCGCGCAGGCGGGGGAACAGGTCCAGCACGCGGTCGTAGGTCTGCCGGGCGGTGGCGCGCGCCCGCGGGATGACGGCGCCCATCTCCAGATTCTCCCGCACGCTGAGGCTGGGGAAGATCTGCCGGCCTTCCGCCACCTGTCCGATGCCCAGGTCGCAGACGACATGGCTGGGCAGGCCGGCGATCTCGCGGTCCTTGAAACGGATGCTGCCGCGCGCCGGCTTCAGGATGCCGGCGATGGCGCGGATCAGCGAGGTCTTGCCCGCGCCGTTGGCGCCGACGATGGCGGTGGTCGCCCCAGCCGCCACCTGCAGCGTGACGCCGTCGAGCGCCTGGGCGTCACCATAGTACAGGTCGAGGTCGGAAACGGTCAGCATGGCAACGGTCCGGTCGCAGCGGGGCCAAAGGCGGGTGGCGCCCTCTATAGCGCGATCATTTCAGGAAGAACACCGCGCTCATCACCAGCCCGACGGCGATGATGCCCGCCCGCAGCGCCGGCTTGGGAATCCTCCGCCCCACCCGCGCGCCGACATAGCCGCCGGCCACCGCCGCGACCGTCATCAGCAGCGCCTTCGGCCACTCCACCGCCCCGCCGGCCGCATAGGCCACCACGGCGATGGCGGTCAGGACGGCGGAGAACAGGTTCTTCAGCCCGTTCATGGCGTTCAGATCGGTCATCCCGAACAGGCTGAGCTGCGCAAGAAGCAGGATGCCGAGCCCGCCGTTGAAATAGCCGCCATACACCGACACCGCGAACAGCGTGCCCAGCATCGCGCCGTTGCCGTGAAGGCCGAGACTGCGCAGCCGCTGCGCCAGCATGTTGCCGAAGGCGAACAGCGCGGTGGCCAGCAGCAGCAGCCACGGGACGATGCCGCGGAACACCGAATCCGGGGTCACCAGCAGCAGGCCCGCCCCGGCCAGCCCACCGACGAGGCTGACCACGGACAACAGCGGCAGGCTGAGGTTGCCGACCGGCGTCAGATCCTGCCGGTAGCCGTAGACCCCGCTGGCATAGCCGGGCAGCAGGGCGACCGTGCCGGTGGCGTTGGCGGCGACCGGCGGCACCCCGGCATAGATCAGGGCCGGCAGGGTCAGGAAACTGCCCCCGCCGGCAACGGCATTCATCGCTCCGGCCAGGAAGGCCGCAGTCAATAGAAGCAATTCAATCATGATATTAGGTACGATTCCTCAACTCCCGGCGAATGATCTTGCCGGTGGTGGTCATGGGCAGGCTTTCGAGAAATTCGATGGCCCGGGGATATTCGTGGGCGGCCAACCGCGTCTTCACATGCTCCTGGATCGAGGCGACGAGCGCGTCGTCCGCCGTCACCCCCTCCTGCAGCACGACGAAGGCCTTGACGATCTCCGTGCGCAGCGGGTCGGGCACGCCGACCACCGCCGCCATGCGGACGGCGGGATGGCCGATCAGGCAATCCTCGATCTCGCCGGGACCGATGCGGTAACCGGCCGAGGTGATGACGTCGTCGTCGCGCCCGACGAAGCGGACGTAGCCGTCCCCGTCCAGTTCCCCCTGGTCGCCGGTGACCAGCCAATCGCCGATAAATTTGGCCGCCGTGGCGTCCGGGTTGTTCCAGTAGCCGAGGAACATCACCGGGTCAGGGCGGCGCACCGCGATCAGCCCGATCCGCCCCGGCGGCAGGCGGTTGCCCTCCCCGTCGATCACCGCCACGTCATGGCCGGGGACCGGCCGGCCCATGATGCCGGGCTTCGGCGCCATCAGCGTGGCGGCCGAGGAGACGATCATGTTGCATTCGGTCTGGCCGTAGAACTCGTTGATGGTGACGCCGAAGGTTTCGCGCCCCCAGTCGAGCAGCCCGGCGCCCAAGGTCTCGCCGCCGCTGGCGACGGATCGCATGTCGATGGCGTGGCGTGCCCGGGGGTCCTTCACCGACCGCATCATCTTCAGCGCCGTCGGCGGCAGGAAGGCGTTCCGCACCTGGAACTCTGCCAGCAGGGCGAAGGCGGCCTCCGCATCGAACTTCTCGAACCGGTGGGAGACGACCGTCACGCCGTGGTGCCAGGCAGGCAGCAGCACGTCGAGCAGCCCGCCGATCCATGCCCAGTCCGCCGGCGTCCAGATGCGGTCGCCCGGCTGCGGGAACAGGTCGTGGGACATCTCCACGCCCGGCAGATGGCCCAGCAGCACCCGGTGCGCATGCAGCGCCCCCTTCGGCTGGCCGGTGGTCCCGGAGGTGTAGATGATCAGGGCCGGATCGTCGGGACCGGTGTCCGCCGGGGCGAAGTCGTCCGACGCCGCATCGCACAGCGCGTGCCAGTCGAGGCAACCGGCCCCCGACCCGTCGATGCGGAAGACGGCGCGCAACTCCGGCAGGCGGTCGCGGATCTGGGCGATCTTGGCTGCCCCGGCGGCATCGGTCACCACGGCGCGGGCGCCGCAATTGGCCAGCCGGTACTCCAGCGCCTCCACCCCGAACAGCGAGAAGAGCGGCACCGCGATACCGCCGAGCTTGTAGACGGCGACATGACTGACCGCGGTTTCCGGGGCCTGGGGCAGCAGGATGCCCACCCGGTCGCCGCGGCCGATGCCCTGTGCGGCAAGCGCGTTGGCGAACCGGTTGGACAGGGCGCGGATGTCGGCGAAGCGGTATTCCTCGACCCCGCCGTCGCGCCGCTTGTGGATCAGGGCGAGGCTGTCCGGCTCGGACTCCGCCCAGCGGTCGCAGACGTCGACGCCGATGTTGTAGCGGTCGGGGACGCGCCAGGCGAAGGCGCGGGACACCCCGTCATAGCTGTCCGCGTTGGGCAGCATGTTCGTTCCCTCCCAAGGATTTGTCGTCGATTCCTTTGCGGAATCGTTGGCCCGATCATAGGGGCAAGCGAGGCACCGCGTCACGCGCCGGGAATAAGTTGCGGGTCAGCCATGTTGATGGCGTCAGGAACGAACGGTTTCGTACCGATCCAAACAGGACCCAACAGGACGAGAGCCACCATGAAAGCCAGCCCCTTCCTCGCCGCCGCGCTGTCCGCCAGCCTGCTCGCGGCCCCGCTTGCCGGTTGCGCCCAGCCCGGCTACGGCGACTCCTACGGTGGCGTCAGCGCCAACAAGCAGACGGCCGGCACCGTGCTGGGCGGCGTGGTCGGCGGTCTGGCCGGCTCGCGGTTCGGCGGCGGAAGCGGCAAGCTGGTGGCGGTCGGCGTCGGCACGCTGCTGGGTGCCGCGCTGGGCAGTGCTGCGGGCGCCTCGCTCGACCGCGCCGACCAGACCTATGCCCAGCAGGCGGCGGTCAACGCCTACAGCGCGCCCACCGGCAGCACCGTGCGTTGGAACAATCCGGACACCGGCAATTACGGCAGCTACACGCCGGTGCGCGAGGGAACCGGGCCGCAGGGCCAGCTCTGCCGCGAATACCAGACCACCATCGTGGTCCAGGGCCGCACCCAGCAGGGCTTCGGCACGGCCTGCCAGCAGGGAGACGGCACCTGGCGCGTGGTCAGCTGACGGCGTGAGGACGACTCAGGCCAGCGCCGTCCGTCGCCGGGCGGCGCTGGCGGCCGAAGGAGAGAGCGAGGGCGCCTGTCCGGTCAGGGCGTGGGCGATGCGCACCGCCCCTTCCCCGTCCAGCGGCAGCGCGGCGGCGACATCCTGCATCTGCCGCCGCCGCGGGCCATCGCCCCAGAGAGCGAGCGCTCGCTTGGAAATCATCTTTCCCGCGCTGGCCGGATCGCTGCCGCGGGCGTCCAGCGCCTCGCTCCAGCCGAGGTCCGCGGCATCGCCGCTCGCCATCGCCTGATTGTCGGCGGTCACCACCAGCAGGGTCGGCACCGCCAATGCGGCCAGTTCCCCCATGGTGCCGCCGCCGGCCGAAACCGCCAGCCCGCTGTCGGCCATCAGCGCGCCCATGCGCGGGCAATCGATCTCCACCGTCACGTCGGGGCCGAGGCGGTCGGCAAGTGCCGCCAGTTCCGTCGCGCGCGGGTTGCTGCCGCCGACGACCGCGACGATCCGGCAGCCGTCCGGGCGGCTCGCTGCGAGGGACTCCACCACAGGACCGGTAAGCCCCAGCGGGTCGGAGCCGCCGAACGTCACCAGCAGGACAGGCCGTTCGGCGATGGTCCGCAGCGGTTCGCGGGCGGCAAGACGCACCTCCCGCCGCAGCGGGGCGTAGCCGGGTCCGAGCAGCAGCAGGGCACCCGGCGCCATCGCCTCATAGGGCAGCGCGGCCGCCTGAGGCGCGGCGTTGACGACGAGGTCGGCGTGCAGCGGGGTGCCGTCGCCCAGATCGTCCCAGGCCAGCACCCGCGCGCCCGCCGCCTGCAATCCGGCGCGATAGGCCTCGCCGAAGCGGTAGCCGTCCAGCATCACGGCGCTGCCATGCTCCCGCCGCAGCAGTGAGCGGGTGGCGGCCAGATCCGCCGCCTCACCCACCGGGCCGGCGATGGCGACATGGCGGAAGCCGTCCGCAGACAGCCGGCGGTCGATGGACGGGGTGGATTCCACGGTGGCGAACAGCGTCTCGTGCCCCTGGTCGCGCAGAGCCTCGGCAACCGCGAGGCAGCGCATGACATGGCCGGTGCCGATGATGGGCGAAGCGTCGGCTCGGATGAGGATGACGGCCATGGCACTGGTCCGGAAGAGACGGCGTGGCGGGTCCGCCACGGCGCGCGGTGTCGAGTCGCCAGCATCTTGGCCCGGCACTTTGCGCCTGTCCAGCGACAGACCACGGTGCGAGCAGGGGGAAACAGCGGCTGTCGGGCATCCCGGCCTCAGGTTTCCCGGCCGGCGATGACGCTGGCGGCGGTGGCGAGGCTTTCCGGCGTGCCGATGTCGAGGAAGCGGGCCTTGGCGACATGGGCGTTCAGCGTGCCGGGCGGAAGCTTTTCCAGCACGTCGCGTTCCAGCGAGACGGCCCCCGCCGCGATGAAGCGGTCGAGGAAGGCGGCGGAGAACAGGTAGACCCCGGCATTGATGGTGCCGGCTCCCGCAGCCTTCGCCGGGAAGCGGCGGATGCGGCTGTCTGGCCCGATCTCCACCCGCACGAAACGGGAGGCATCCTCCACCGTCACGCACAGGACCGACGCCTCCGCCCCCGACAGGCGGTGCGACGCGACGAAGGCGCGCAGGTCGGCATCCAGGAAGGTATCGCCGTTCACCACCAGGACGGTGCTGCTGCGCAGTTCCTTGCGCACATAACCGAGCGCCCCGGCGGTGCCCAGCGGGCGCGGCTCGATCTGGCAGACCACGTCTATGGTGCCGGCCGAATCGCCGCGGGCGAGCCAAGCGGTGACCCGGTCGGCCAGATGGCCCAGGCACAGCACCACACGGCGCGACCCGTATGTAGACAAATAGTCGAGCAGATGGCCGAGGAAGGCGCGGCCCGCGATGGGGGCCAGAACCTTCGGCGTATCGCCCAGAACGCCCCGGATGCGCGTGCCCAGCCCGCCGGCGAGCACCGCGACGTCTATGTTGGCAAGAGCGTCCTCAGACCGCACCGACCGTCCTTTCCCTCAAATCCCGCTGATGCCGGCCTGCCGACGATGCAGCTTACGACGGCGCGGGCGCCCGGTCATCCACCCTGCGTGGGACCCGGCGGGCATAGTCGATAAAGGGCGCGAACGGGAATCGCAATGCGGAATCGCGCTGACGCTTCCGCTCGGATGGTCAGGTCGCGGTGCCATGGGCGTCAGCCAGACGGCGAAGGCGCTGTGCCACCTTGGATAGCGCGGCATCATGGCCGGCCGGATCGCCGACCAGCGCCATGGACGGAAACCACGGCCGAACTGGCGTTCCCAGGGACGACCAGTCGTCGGCCCCCACGCCGATCCGCCAGACCGGAACGCCCAGCGCGGCGGCGAATTCCCCCACGGCGGTGGGTGCGGTGACGACAAGGTCAAGGCCGGCGATCAGCGCCGCCACGCCCTCCAGGTCGTTGCGCTGGTCGAGGTCGGGCCAGTGGTGCAGGATCGCGCCGAAGCGCTGCAGGGCTTCCACCCGTTCCGCCGCATGCTCGTTATACTGAAGGCTGACGAAGGCGATGCCGGGCACGCCGAGGAGCGGACCCCACTGCGCCACGCGGCTGTAGGCGGCGGCACGGTCCGCCGTCATGCGGCTGCTGCGCCAGCAGATGCCCACCTTCAGGCCAGGACCCAAGGCCGCCAGCCTTGCTCGCCACGCTGCGGCCGATGCCCGGTCGGGCGTCAGGAAGGGGGAGGTTGCCGGGAAATGCCGCAGGCCGGGCCGCAGCCGGGCGGCGACCGTGCCCATCGGGGCATGGACATCGGCGTCCTGCGGACCGATCCGATGATCCGGCGTCGGCCTTCGAACCTCGGTCCCCGGCAGGGCGCGGGCGAACAGGCCGGTCAGGCGCGGGTCGCACTCGACGATCACCCGTCCGGCCCGGCTGACCAGATCGGGCAGCACGGTTCCGAACAGGATCTCGTCGCCCAGTCCCTGCTCACCCCACACCAGGATGCTGCGGCCCGCCAGATCCTCACCCTGCCATTCGGGAATGCGGATGCGGCGAGGCACGGCGTCGCCGGCGGCAAAGCGGTGGGCGTAGTCCTCCCAGCCGCCGGCGATGTCGCCTTCGGCAAGGCGGAGCAGGGCGCGATTCATGCGCGCCGCCTCCTGACCGGGCGCGAGCCTCAGTGTCCGTTCGGCGCAGGCTCGGGCGAGCCTGCGCTCGCCCCGCATCAGCGCCGTATGGCCATGGTTGAGCAGGATGTCCGGCAGTGCGGGGGCGAGAGCCGCGGCGCGGCGGTGGGCGCACAAGGCCTCGCTCCACCGTCCGAGCCCGGCCAGAGCCATGCCCAGGTTCGACCAGCCCTTGGCCGAAACCGGGGCGATACGCAGCGCCCTGCGGCTGTGGCGGGCGGCAGCGTCGAACCGTCCCTGCCCCTTCAGTGCGGCAGCGGCCGTGGTGAGCACCCCGGCGAGGGCCGGCGAGAGCGCCGCGGCACGGGTGCAGGCCGCTTCCGCCTCCCCATAGCGCCGGTCGGCGAGCAGGGCGGCGGCGAGGTTGCCCCAGCTTTCGGCCGTCTGTGGACGAAGTCGGACGGCGCGGCGGTGCAGGGCCGCGGCGTCCAACGGTGCGCCGCCGGCCTGGAGGGCGACGCCGAGATTTCCAATCGCTTCCGTGAAGGCCGGATTCAGCGCCAGTGCCCGCCGATGCCAGTGGATGGCGGCCTGCGCTTGACCCAGCCCGAGCAGGGTCAGGCCGCCATTGGTCCAGCCCGCCGGATGCAGCGGGTCGACGGCCACGGCCTTGCGGTGGAGAGCGGCGGCCTCCGCAAAACAACCTTGCCTATGCAGGGAGACAGCATTCTCTGATAACAGCTTGCTGGATTTCGTTGAACCACCTCCTGAAGAGGGATCGGCTTTGGGAGCGAGCCTCGTCAGGCAGCGGGCCATGTCCTCCAGCGTCGCCGACAACCCTTCGCCGGGGCGGGGCTGGAACAGACGCATCGATGGATACCAGGGGCGCACCCCCGCCCCCAACTGCGTCCAATCACGGCTGCCGAAGCGCCAGACCGGCGCGCCGAGCGCACCGGCAAGTTCGCCCACCGACATCGCCGGCGAGATGACGAGGTCCAGTCCGGCAATCAACGCGGCCACCCCGTCGAAATCGTCCTTGCGGTCCAGGTCGTCCCAGCGGTGCAGGCGGATGGCGAAGCGTTGCTCCGCCTGCCGGATCTCTTCCTCCACCTCGCCATACTGCAGCACCACCCACCGGATGCCTGGCAGCGCGAACAGCGGGGCCCAGGCGTCGAGCGGCAGATAGGCGGTGCTGCGCTCCGCCGTCATCATCTGGCTGCGCCAGCCGATGCCCACCCGCAGGCCGGGGCCGAGCGCCGCAAGCCGTCCGCACCATCGCTCGACCAGGGCAGCGTCGGGGACCAGCCAGGCGGGACGCGGCGGGAAATCGGCCAACCGGCGGCGCAGGACCCGCGGCAGGGAGCCCATCGGCACATGGCGGTCGTAATCCGGGATCGCCATCGCCTCCCGCCCCTGCCCGTCCAAGGCTTCCGCCCTCACCCTGAGATTCGGGAAGGACCGGGCGAACAGCGGCACCAGCCGCGGATCGACCTCGAGGATGGTGGAGACGGCACGGCCGGCCAACCCGGAACAGAGGGCGGAGAACAGAATGCTGTCGCCGACCCCCTGCTCCCCCCAGATCATCAGGCGCCGGCCGGTCAGATCCTCGCCGCGCCAGGGCTGGGCGCGGGGCTGGCGTCCCTGCCCGACCTGCCCCGACCCGAAGCGCCAGGCATAGCCGGGCCAACCGCGGTCGAGGTCTCCGGCCTCCAGCCGCAGCAGCCCCTTGTTGAAGTGGGAGAGCGAAAGGTCCGGACGCAGGCACAGCGCGCGGTCATAGCAGCGTTCCGCCTCATCGGTGGCGCCAAGCCGCTGGCGCGCCAGCCCCAGATTGCTCCAGGCCTCGCCATAGGCGGGATCCAGCGCCAGGGCGCTGCGATAGCAGCCAGCCGCCCCAGTCTGGTCGTGCCGGCCCTGGCGCAGATGCCCCAAATTGTTGCGGGCCGGTGCCTCCAGCGGGGCGAGGAGGATGGCGCGACGCTGTGACCGTTCCGCCTCGGCGAAGCGCTCGGCGTTGCGCAGGGCGTTGCCAAGGTTGGTGTGGGTCTCGGCCAGGGCGGGATCGAGCGCCAGGGCCGCATGCCATGCCCGCCAAGCCTCTCGGGTGCGGCCGGCGGCGTGGCGGGCATTGCCCAGATTGTTCCACGCTCCGGCGAAATCCGGACGGTTGCCGATCGCCTGACGGTGGAGTGCCTCGGCCTCGGAATAGCGGCCTTGGGCGTTGCGGATGCTCCCGAGATTGTCCAGGGCGTCCGCATGGTCGGGCTCGATGGCGGTCGCCGCATCGAAGCAGGTGACGGCATCGTCCAGTTGACCAAGCTCTTTAAGACAGAGCCCTAAGCCATTTAGACAGAATGAATTCCGTGGATCGAGCCGCAGCGTGTCGGCGTAACGCTCCGCGGCTTCCTCCGTCCGTCCCGCGGCGTGGAGCGCAGCGGCCAGGGCCGACAATGTTGCGGGATCGCTGGTGCTGCCGCCCAGTGTCGCCGCCATGCGCAACGCGTCGGCCGCTTCCGCCATCCGTCCGAGATGACGCAGGCTGACCGCGCGGTTTGTCCAGGGACGTGGATCGCCAGGCAGCAACTCCGCCGCCCTTGCGTGGGCATCAAGCGCCTCCTCCGCCCGGCCGAGCCCTTGCAAAGCGGCGCCAAGGTTCAGGTGGGCATCGGCCAAGCCGGGTGACAGGCGGGCGGCCTCGGCATAGTGGGAAGCCGCCTCCGCCAAGCGGTCCTGCTGTGCTGCCAGCACCAGTCCCAGATTGAACTGAGCGCCGACATGGCCGGGATCGCGGTCCAACGCCCGCCGCTGGGCCGCCTCCGCCTCGACCGGCCGGCCCAGCCGCTGCAGGACGATGCCGCGGTTGGCGTGGTAGTCTGCGACCTCCGGCGCGAGCTCGACGGCTTTGTCAATCAGCGCAATGGCTTGTTCGTTGTTGTTGAGCTGATGGTAGAGGACACCCAGCAGATGCAGGGCGTCCGCATGATGTGGGTTGGCATCGAGAACCTGCCTATACAGCGGTTCGGCATCTGCCAGAGCGCCCGCCTGATGGTGGCGAAGCGCTTCGGCGAACCGATCGGTAACACTCACAGATCACCTGCGGAAAGTCTGGCAACCATTTGTGCTGCATGAGGAATCGCTTCGGCGATGCCGGTCCCGCCCTGGGGGTGGATGCAGCGCATGCTCGGAAACCAGGGACGCACCGCGGTGCCCAATTGGGTCCAGTCGCGCCGGCCGAGCCGCCAGACCGGCACGCCGAGCGCAGCCGCCATCTCTCCCGCGGAAGACGCCACGGTGACCGCCAGATCCAGGTTCGCCATCAAGGCAGCCGTGCTCTCCAGATCGCCGATCTGGTCCAGGTCGGGCCAGCGGTGGATGCGCAGGCCGAAGCGCTCCTCGACCGTCACGATCTCCTCCTCGCGCCCATCATATTGCAGGCTGACCGGGTGTAGACCGGAAAGGCGCAGCAAAGGAAGCCAGTCTTCCAACTCGGTGTAGGACTGACGGCGCTCGGTGGTGATGCGCTGGCTGGTCCAGGCGATGCCGACCGCCAGACCGGTGCCGAGCGCATCCAGCCGCTGCCGCCATGCCGCCACCCGCTCCGAATCCGGCTTCAGCCAACCGACGGGAGGCGTCGGCACGGGCGCCGTCCTCCACGTCAGCCGCGGCAGCGAACCGAAGGGAAGATGGCAGTCGGCGTCGGTCGGCCGGCGCGTCGGGGCTCGTATGGTGGTGCCGGGAAAGGAGCGCTGGAACAGAGAAACCAGCCGCGGTTCGCATTCGACGATCACATCGGGAAAGCGGTCGATGGCCTGCGGCAGCAGGGCCCCGAACATGAACTCGTCGCCCAATCCCTGCTCCGCCCATAGCAGGAGGCGGCGGCCGGCGAGATCGTCGCCTTCCCATTCCGGGATGTCCAACGGCCGCTTGGGCCGCAGCCGGCCGGTGTCGAAGCGGGCGGCATAATCCTCCCATCCTTCGGCCAGCCGTCCCTGGCGCAGGCGCAGGATGGCACGGTTGAAGCGGGCCAGCCCCTGCGCCGGATCGGCGTCGAGTGCGCGGGTGAATTCCAGCTCCGCTCCATCCTCGTCGCCCAGATCCTGAAGCGCGAGCGCCAGATTGGTGTGCGCGGCGGCATAGCCGGAGCGCAGGTCCAGCGCACTGCGCTGCAGATCGGCGGACTCCCGAGTCCGGCCCTGCAGACGGCGGACGGTGCCGAGGTTGGTCATCGCTTCCGCCATTGCCGGGGCCAGCCGCAGCGCGCGGGTGAATGCCCCCGCCGCGGCATCGATGCGGTCGGCGTTCTGCAGGGCGAGTCCGGAGGCATTCCATGCCTCGGCATCCGCCGGTTCCAACGCGAGATAGCGGCGGTAGGCGGGCTCTGCATCCCCGCACCGGCGTTGCAGCGAACCGGCCAACGCCAACGTCGCGGAAGCATGGTCAGGACGGCGGGCCAGGACGGCGCGTAGCGCCGCTTCACCCTCGTCGACACGACCAAGGTCGAGCAGAGCGAGGCCGAGCGCAGCGCGCGCTTCGGTCGAAGCCGGATTGGCGGCCAATGCATGGCGCAGCAGCGGTTCTGCCTCATCCGAGCGGCCCAGGCTGCGCAGCACGGCGCCGAGGTTGCCCTCGGCCTCCGCATAGTCGGGACGGGCGCGCAGGGCCGCACGGTAGGCGGTGGCCGCCTCCTCCATCTTCCCCTGGGCGTTCAGGGCGTTGCCCAGCGTGTTGGCGGCTTCGGGAAACGGGTTGCGCAAGCGCAGCGCATTGCGGGCCGCCCGCTCCGCCTCCGCCGAACGGCCAAGGGCCTGGAGGGAATAGGCGAGATTGGCGTGGTAATCGGGAACGTCACGCTTCGCCGCCACCGCTTGTCCGATCAGGTCGGCGGCCTCTTCGAGGCGGCCGGTCTGGCTGGCGATCATGCCCAGCAGGTGGAGCGCGTCGGGCTGGCGTGGCAGGAAGCTCAGCGCTTGGCGGTAGAGGGCTTCCGCCTCCGGCAGTCGGCCGGCCTGATGGAGCGGCACGGCTTGTCCCACCAGCGCCGCGGCGGTGGCGGCGGCATTGCCGGTTTTGCGCTGGTTGCGGTTCATGCCCGTGCCGTTCCTGTTGGCTACGGGTAAGGGATAGCACGAATTCCGCGCAGAGGAATGGGGCGTGGCGCTGCGCCCGCCCCCTCCCTGCCCCTCTCCCGCTCTCGGCCCGAGGTCGGTCCGATTTGCGGGAGAGTGAGTATTGCCGCGGTCGGCGCTTACGCTCCCACGCCCACCGGCGGGGTCGGGGCGGCGTTGACCGGGTCGGCGAGCTGGGCGTCGACCACGGCGACGGCGGTCATGTTGACCAGACCGCGGGTGGTGACCGACGGGGTGACGATGTGGACCGGCCGCTGCACGCCCAGCAGGATCGGACCGACATTCTGCGCTTCGCCCAGGATCTTCATCATGTTGAAGGCGATGTTGGCGGCGTCCAGCGTCGGCATCACCAGCAGGTTCGCTTCGCCCTTCAGGGGGCTGTCGGGCAGCAGCTCCTTGCGGATGGCAGGGGCGAGGGCGGCGTCGGCGTGCATCTCGCCGTCGATCTCCACGTCCGGCATCTGTTCCCAGGCCAGTTCCACCGCCGCGCGCATCTTGCGGGCGGACGGGGTGTCGGCGCTGCCGAAGTTGGAGTGGGACAGCAGGGCCACCTTCGGCTCGATGCCGAAGCGCTTCACCTCGTCCGCCGCCAGCCGGGCGATCTCGGCAACCTGCTCGGCGGTCGGATCGGGGTTGACGTAGGTGTCGGTGATGAAGTGGACGCCCTTCTGCGAGATCAGCGCGTTCATCGTCGCGGCGACCTTCACCCCGGCGCGCAGGCCGATCAGGCCGCAGATGTGCGCCCAATGCTCGTTGAAGCGGCCGGTGGTGCCGCAGACCAGCGCGTCGGCCTCGCCGCGGCGGACCATCAGCGCGCCGAAGACGGTCGGCTGGGTGCGCACCACGTTCGCGGCATGGCTGGGCGACACGCCGCGGCGGCCCATCAGCTTGCGGTAATGTTCGGTGAAGTTGTGATAGCGCGGGTCGCGGATGATCTCGATGACCTCCACGTCCTGGCCGACCCTCAGGCGCAGGCCCATCTCGGAAATGACACGCTCGATCACCTCGCGGCGGCCGATCAGCACCGGCTGGGCGATGCCGTCGTCCACCACCACCTGGGCGCAGCGGATGACGCGCGGATCCTCGCCCTCGGCATAGACGACGCGCTTGGGCGCGGTCTTGGCCTTGGTGATGACCGGCTTCATGAACAGGCCGGAGCGGATGACGTACTGGTTCAGCTGGTCGCGGTAGGCGCGGAAATCGGGGATCGGCCGTGTGGCGACGCCGGATTCCATCGCGGCGCGGGCGACGGCCGACGACACCTCCACGATCAGGCGCGGATCGAAAGGCTTGGGCAGGATGTAGTCCGGGCCGAAGCGCAGCGATTCGCCGACATAGGCCGCCGCCACCACGTCCGACGGTTCGGCGCGGGCGAGATTGGCCATGGCGTGGGTCGCCGCGATCTTCATCTCCTCGTTCACCGTGGTGGCGCCAACGTCCAGCGCACCGCGGAAGATGAAGGGGAAGCAGAGGACGTTGTTGACCTGGTTGGGGAAGTCGGAGCGGCCGGTGGCGATGATGGCGTCGGGGCGGGCTTCGCGGGCCAGATCCGGCATGATCTCCGGCTCGGGGTTGGCGAGCGCCAGGATCAGCGGCTTGTCGGCCATGCGGGACAAGAGGTCCGGCTTCAGCACCTTGGCGCCGGACAGGCCGAGGAAGATGTCGGCACCGTCGATGACGTCGGCCAGCGTGCGCGCTTCGGTATCGTGCGCGTAAGCTTCCTTATACTCGTTCATCTCCTCGTTGCGGCCCTTGTGGACCACGCCGATGCGGTCGACCAGCCAGACATTCTCGCGCCGCACGCCCAGCGACAGCATCAGGTCGAGGCAGGCGATGCCGGCGGCCCCGCCGCCGGTGGAGACGACCTTGACCTTGGAGATGTCCTTGCCGACCAGTGCCAGACCGTTCAGAACGGCGGCGCCCACCACGATGGCGGTGCCGTGCTGGTCGTCGTGGAACACCGGGATCTTCATGCGCTCGCGGCAGCGGCGCTCGATCTCGAAACAGGCGGGGGCAGCGATGTCTTCCAGGTTGATGGCGCCGAAGGTCGGCTCCAGCCGCACGATGGTGTCGACCAGCGCATCGACGTCCAGCTCGTTCAGCTCGATGTCGAAGCAGTCGATGCCCGCGAACTTCTTGAAGAGGACGGCCTTGCCTTCCATCACCGGCTTGGCGGCATAGGGACCGATGTGGCCCAGGCCCAGCACGGCGGTGCCGTTGGTGACCACCGCGACCAGATTGGCGCGAGAGGTCAGCTCCGCCGCCTTCGACTGGTCTTCGGCAATCGCGGTGCAGGCGTGGGCCACACCCGGCGAATATGCCAGCGCCAGATCGCGCTGGTTGGCCATGGGCTTGGTCGCGACAATCGCCAGCTTACCGGGCCGCGGGTTGCGGTGATACTCAAGCGCCATCGCCTCAAAATCGCCGGACATCGGGTCTCTTCCTCCGGTTAACGAGATTTCAGTTAATTCTTTGCGTTCACTTCACCTGATTGGCGGTTATAGCCCATTCGGACTGATGCGCCAACCATCCCCGGCAAACGGACAGGGGACGATTCGAACCAAATCGAACCGTCCCCCTTACCTTACAGGATCCACGGACGGGCCGGATGGATCATCTTTGGAATTTCCAAATCGGACACCGCATGCGTGACGCGTGTCTTTTGCGTATCGTCAGAGCCGCACCAGCGCCGGCTCCTTGAAGTGCTGCTGGTACTCGGCGACCGCCTTGGTCTCGTCGAACTCGCCTTCCATCTTGGCAACGACGACGGTGGCGACACCGTTGCCGACAAGGTTGGTCAGGGCGCGGGCTTCCGACATGAAGCGGTCGACGCCCAGCAGCAGGGCCAGACCTTCGATCGGCAGGACGCCGGTGGCCGACAGGGTGGCGGCCAGCGTCACGAAGCCGCCGCCGGTCACCGCCGCCGCACCCTTCGAGGTCAGCATCAGGATGACCAGGATGTAGAGCTGCTGCCAGATCGTCAGGTCGACGTTGAAGGCCTGGGCGATGAAGATCGCGGCCATCGACAGGTAGATGGAGGTGCCGTCCAGGTTGAAGGAATAGCCGGTGGGGATGACCAGACCGACGACATGCTTGGAGCAGCCGAACTTCTGCATCTTCTCCATCATGCGCGGCAGCACGGACTCCGAGGAGGAGGTGCCGAGCACGATCAGCAGTTCCTGGCGGATGTAGCGGATGAAGTTCCAGATGCTGAAGCCGTAGGCCTTGGCGATGCCGCCCAGCACGACGAACACGAAGATCGCCATGGTGA
>JBKHVJ010000019.1:0-13762 GCA_046570145.1 Alphaproteobacteria bacterium | reverse complement strand
TGGCGGCCAGCGGCTGCGCCCCGCCCATGCCGCCCAGGCCGCCGGTCAGGATCCACTTGCCCTTCAGGTCGCCGTTGTAGTGCTGGCGCCCGGCCTCGACGAAGGTCTCGTAGGTGCCCTGCACGATGCCCTGGCTGCCGATGTAGATCCAGCTGCCGGCGGTCATCTGGCCGTACATCGCCAGGCCCTTGCGGTCCAGTTCGTTGAAATGCTCCCAGGTCGCCCAGCGCGGCACGAGGTTGGAGTTGGCGATCAGCACGCGCGGCGCGTCGGCATGGGTGCGGAAGACGCCGACCGGCTTGCCCGACTGGACCAGCAGGGTCTCGTCGTCGTTCAGCGTCTTCAGCGCCGAGACGATGCGGTCGAAGCTTTCCCAGTCGCGGGCGGCGCGGCCGATGCCGCCATAGACGACCAGCTCCTGCGGCCGTTCGGCGACGTCGGGGTCGAGGTTGTTCATCAGCATGCGCATCGGCGCCTCGGCGAGCCAGCTCTTGCAGCTCAGTTCGGGGCCGTGCGGGGCACGGATGACGCGCTGGTTGTCGAGGCGGGATGACATCTGGTGATGGCTCCTGGTGGGAGGGATGTGCTTTTCGGGGATCGGTTCTTGCTAATGGGGCGGCAGCTGGAAGCGCGCCCCCAGCCGATAGCGGCTGCCGGGATGCACCAGCATCGCCACCGTCACCACCCGCCCCTTCACCCAGGTGCGGCGGGTCACGCGCAGGCAGGGTTCGGTGACGGGAATGTCCAGCAGCCGGGCGATCTCCGGCGTCGGCGACACCGCTTCGATGACGTGCTCCACCTGCGGCGAGGACTCCAGCCGGATCAGGTACTCGCCCGGCGTCTGGCGGGTGAAGTCCTGATCCAGATAGTCGGGCGCCACCGCCGGGTTGACCCAGCGTTCCTCCAGTTGGACCGGCACGTCGCTCTCGCTGTGAACGACGACGGAGTGGAACAGCTTGGCCCCGACCGGCAGGTTGAAGCGGCGGGCCAGCCCGGCATCCGCTGTAACCGCGAGCAATCGCTCCACCCTGCAGGAATGGACGTTGCCACGCTCGGCGATCTCGTCGGCGATGCTGCGCAGCTCAACCACGTCGGTGCTGGGCGGTCGTTCGGCGACGAAGGTGCCCAGCCCCTGCACGCGGGTCAGCAACCCCTCGTCGGTCAGGTCGCGCAGGGCGCGGTGGACCGTCATGCGGCTGACCGAGAATTCCTCCAGCAGCTTGTGCTCCGACGGGATCTGGAAGCCTTCCGGCCAGTCGCCCGAGTTGATCCGGTGGCGGATGGCCTCCTTGATCTGGGCGTAGCGCGGCTGCGCAGTGGAGATGGTGTCGCTCATGCGGCCTCCGCTTCGATCCGCGGCTTGCGGACCACCCCGCCATTGACCACCGCCATGCAGGGGTTGAGGCCGATGGCGTAGGCCAGTTCCGCCGGATGCTCGATGCGCCAGACCGCCAGATCGGCGCGCTTACCCGGCGCAATCACCCCGCGGTCGGTCAGCCCCAGCGCCTTCGCCGCATGGCGGGTGACGCCGGCCAACGCCTCCGCCGGGGTCAGGCGGAAGAAGGTGCAGCCCATCGACAGCATCAGCAGCAGCGAGGTCACCGGCGAGGTGCCGGGGTTGTTGTCGGTGGACAGCGCCATCGGCACGCCGTGGCGGCGCAACAGCTCGATGGGCGGCAGCTTGGTCTCGCGCAGGGCATAGAAGGCGCCGGGCAGCAGCACCGCCACCGTGCCGGCCTGCGCCATGGCGGCGACGCCCTCCTCGTCCAGATGTTCGATATGGTCGGCCGACAACCCGCCGAACTCCGCCACCAGACGGGCGCCGCCGAGGTTGCTCAGCTGTTCGGCATGCAGCTTCACCGGCAGGCCGAGCCGCTTCGCCGCCTCGAACACCCGGCGGGTCTGGGCGACGGAGAAGCCGATCCCCTCGCAGAAGGCATCCACCGCATCGGCCAGCCCGGCTTCGGCGACGGCCGGCAGTGTCTCGTCACAGATACGGTCGATGTAGCCGTCCGGGTTTCCCTTGAACTCGGGCGGCAGGGCATGGGCGCCGAGATAGGTGGTGCGCACCTCCACCGGGCGGACCTGGGCCAGCCGGCGGGCGACGCACAGCATGCGCGTCTCGGTTTCGGTGTCGAGCCCGTAGCCGGACTTCACCTCCACCGTCGTCACGCCCTCTGCCAGCAGGCTGTCCAGCCGCGGCAGGCTGGCGGCGAGAAGCTGGTCCTCGCTGGCGGCACGGGTGGCGGTGACGGTGGACAGGATGCCGCCGCCGGCCCGCGCGATCTCCTCATAGGTGGCGCCGTTCAGCCGCACCTCGAACTCGCGGGCGCGGTTGCCACCATAAACGAGGTGGGTGTGGCAGTCGATCAGGCCGGGGGTCATCCAGCCGCCCTCCCCCGAATGGACCTCGGTCGCCATTGCCTCGGGTGCATCGGTCAAATCAGTGCGGCGGCCGACGAAGGCGATGCGGCCGTCCTTGATTCCGACCGCCGCGTCGGCGATGGCGCCGTAGCCGTCGGCCTCGCCCATCGCTGCGCCATCCATGGTGGCAACGGACAGGTCGATCCACAGGGAATCCCACGGCGCGCTGGTCGGCATCGGTTCGGCTCCTTCCTACAAGTTCGTGCAGCAACCCTCTTGGCATCAGGTTGCCTATACTTGTATAGTGTTGTCTATAATAGCGAGGGCGCCCTCATGAGCAACCTGTTTTTTGCCTCGGCGCTGTTGCCGGACGGCTGGGCGGAGGATGTGCTGGTCACGGTGGACGACCGGGGGCGGACCATGTCGGCGACGCCCGGCTCCGCCTGCCCGGCCGATGCGGAACGCTTCGCCGGGGCGGCGGTCGCCGGCATCGCCAACCTGCATTCCCACGCCCACCAGCGCGCCATCGCCGGGATGGGCGAGTCCTCCGGCGAGGGCTCGGACAGCTTCTGGAGCTGGCGCGAGGTGATGTACCGCGCGCTCGACCGCATGGAGCCCGAGGATTTCGAGGCGGTCGCCGCCCAACTCTATGTGGAGACGCTGAAGGCCGGCTTCACCGCCGTCGCCGAATTCCATTACCTGCACCATGACCGCGACGGCAGCGCCTACGCCGATCCGGCGGAGATGAGCCACCGCGCCGTCGCCGCCGCACGGACCGCCGGGCTGCCAATCGCGCTGCTGCCGGTGCTCTACAACGCGTCCGGCTTCGGCGGAACGCCGCCGACCGCCGGGCAGCGCCGCTTCATCCATGACGGGGCAGGGTTCGACCGGCTGACCGGCGCTTTGCGCAAAGCCTATGGCAAGGCCGACGATGTTCGCCTCGGCATCGCCCCGCATTCGTTGCGCGCCGTGCCGGACGGGTTGCTGACCGAGACCGTCGCCGCCAACCCGCAGGGCCCGATCCACATCCACATCGCCGAACAGCGCCGGGAGGTCGAGGACTGCCTCGCCCACCATGGCCGCCGCGCGGTGGAGCATCTGCTCGACACCCAGCCGGTCGATGGCCGCTGGTGCCTGATCCACGCCACCCACATGACCGAGGCGGAGGTCGCCGGCGTCGCCGCCAGCGGAGCCGTCGCCGGCCTGTGCCTGACCACCGAAGCCAACCTCGGCGACGGCTTCTTCGCCGCAGGCTCCTATATGGCGCAGGGCGGGCGCTGGGGCATCGGCTCCGACAGCCACATCTCCGTCAGCCCGGTGGAGGAACTGCGCTGGCTGGAATATGGCGCGCGGCTGACCAGCGAACGACGCACCGTGCTGGCCGGCGGCCCCCGCCGCTCCACCGCCCGCCGGCTGGTGGAGGACGCCCAGGCCGGTGGCGCGCAGGCCACCGAATTCGAGGCCGGGCGCATCGCCGCCGGACTCCGCGCGGATATCGTCGTGCTCGATACCGACCACCCGCTGCTGGCGACGCGCAAGGGCGATGCGCTGCTCGACAGCTGGATTTTCGCCGGCAACGCCCCCCTCGTGCGCGATGTGGTGATCGCCGGACGCGCCGTCGTCCGCGGCCGCCGGCACCCGCGCGAGGAAGAGATCGCCGACCGCTTCAAAAAGACACTTGGGAGACTTCTGGGATGAGCGAGACCATCACCCTGGTTCCGGGCGCGCTGTCGCTCGACACGCTGCGCAGCATCTATCGCGGCCGTCCGGCCCTGACGCTCGACCCGGCGGCCTATCCGCGGATGGAGCGCTCGCGCGCCCTGATCGACCGGATCGCCGGCGGTGACGAGGCGGTCTATGGCGTCAACACCGGCTTCGGCAAGCTGGCGCACACCCACATCGCCGCGTCGGATCTGGAAACGCTACAGCGCAACCTGATCCTGTCGCACGCCACCGGCGTCGGCGCCCCGTTGGCCGATGGCGTGGTTCGGCTGATCCTGGTTATCAAGGCGGTCAGCCTCGCCGTCGGCGCGTCGGGCGTCCGGCCGGTACTGGTCGATGCGCTGCTGAAGCTCTATGAGGCCGACGTGCTGCCGGTGGTGCCGGGCAAGGGCTCCGTCGGCGCCTCGGGCGATCTGGCGCCGCTGGCCCATCTGTGCGGTGTGCTGCTCGGCATCGGCCATGTCCGGGTGAAGGGCGAGACGCTGCCGGCGGAAGAGGGGCTGCGCATCGCCGGCCTGCCGGTGTTCGACCTGAAGGCGAAGGAAGGTCTGGCGCTGATCAACGGCACCCAGGTCTCGACCGGTCTGGCGCTCGCCGGCCTGTTCGAGATCGAACGCACCTTCAAGGCGGCGCTGGTCGCCGGTTCCCTGTCGGTGGAAGCAGTCATGGGCAGCCATCGTCCCTTCGACGCCCGCATCAGCGCTCTGCGCGGCCAGCCCGGCCAGATCGCCGTCGCCGCCGCCTTCCGCGAGGTGCTGTCCGGCAGCGAACTGAACGCCAGCCACCAGGGCCCCGACTGCCACCGGGTGCAGGATCCCTACAGCCTGCGCTGCCAGCCGCAGGTGATGGGCGCGGTGCTCGACCAGATGCGGCAGGCGGCACGCACGCTTGTGATCGAGGCCAACGGCGTCACCGACAACCCGCTGGTGCTGGTCGATACCGACGAGGTGCTGTCCGGCGGCAACTTCCATGCGGAGCCGGTGGCGATGGCCGCAGACCAACTCGCCATCGCCGCGTCGGAGATCGGAGCGCTGGCCGAGCGCCGCATCGCCATGCTGATCGACACCACCATCAGCGGCCTGCCGCCCTTCCTGGTCGCCGAACCGGGTCTGAATTCCGGCTTCATGATCGCCCACGTCACCGCCGCGGCACTGGCGTCGGAGAACAAGTCGCTCGCCCACCCCGCCAGCGTCGACAGCCTGCCGACCTCCGCCAACCAGGAGGACCATGTCAGCATGGCGACCTTCGCGGCGCGGCGGCTGGGCGACATCGCGGGGAATGTCGCCGACATCGTCGGTATAGAGCTTTTGGCCGCGATTCAGGGTCTGGAGTTCCATCGCCCGCTGAAGACCACCGACCGGCTGGAGCGGGCCATCGCCACCATCCGCGCCGAGGTCCCCCGCTATGAGGTGGACCGCTACTTCGCCCCGGATCTGGCCGCCATCGGGACCCTGGTGCGCAACGGGTCGCTCGACCATCTGATGCCGGTATCCCTGGAGACCGCACAATGACCCACACCATCTTCGACTTGGCGCAGGGCGACGGGCCGCTGGTCATCAGCATGCCCCATTGCGGCACCGACCTCTCCCCCGGACTGGCCGACCGCCTGACCGGCGAGGCGCTGACCCTGCGCGACACCGACTGGCACATCCCGCGCCTGTACGGCTTCGCGACCGGCCTCGGCGCCACGCTTCTCAGCGCCCGCTATTCCCGCTACGTCGTCGACCTCAACCGGTCCTCGACAGGGGAGAGCCTCTATCCCGGACAGGCGACCACCGGCCTGTGCCCGGACACCCTGTTCGACGGCACGCCGCTCTACCGCGACGGACAGGCGCCGGACGCGGCGGAGGTGGCGCAGCGGGTGGAGACCTACTGGCGTCCCTACCATGACGCGCTGGCGGCGGAACTGGCACGGGTGAAGGCGCGCCACGGCTTCGCCCTGCTGTATGACGCGCATTCGATCCGCAGCCATGTGCCGCGCCTGTTCGACGGACGGCTGCCCGACCTGAACCTCGGCACTGCCCGCGGCACCAGCATCGACCCGCAGTTGGCCGCCCGCGTCGTCGCGGCGATGGAGAGCGCGGCGGCGGCGGAAGGCATGACCTGCGTCACCAACGGCCGCTTCGTCGGCGGCCACATTACCCGCACCTATGGTCAGCCGGCGAACGGCATCCACGCCATCCAGATGGAACTGGCACAGGACCGTTACATGGACGAGGAGGCACCACCCTTCGCCTACCGTCCTGACAGGGCTTCAAGCCTTCAGCGGGTGCTGGCGGCGCTGCTGGACGCCTTCAGCACGTGGCGGCCGGCGCAAGGCTGATCCGCCGCGAAGGACGAACGGGGGCGCGGAACCGCCCCCGCACGCCCCGCGTTCCCCTGCGGCGCGCCATGCTGAGGCGCGAGGATGCAGGGGACCGGCCTTGAGTGACATCACCGACAGCGGCATCATTGCACAGAGCGGCATCGAACAGCGCGGCATCGAGAATCCGGGCGGCGGCATCGGCTATGGCGGGCGCCCCGCCCCCGCCATCCTCCAGCCCGCCTTGACGGCCGTCGATGCGCTGGATGCGCAGGTCCACGACATCGTCACCTGCGATCCCGGCCCGGTCAGCCAGGCCCTGGCAACCGCGGGCCATTACGCCATAAAACGCCATGTGCTGATCCCAGGCTTCGCCATCGCGGGCATCGTCGGTCTGCTGACCGGACAGGCGGATCTGCGCCGCGCCGGCAGCGTCGGCGTCGCCGGTCTCGTGGCGACAGCCAGCGCCAGCCGGTCCATCAAACGTTACGTGAAGCGCCGCCGTCCCGACGAATGCGCCCCGCGGCAGCGGCCGAACAGGCGGATCAGCGCTCGTTCGCTGCCCTCCGGCCACGCTGCAAGCGCCTTCGCCGCGGCGACCGCCCTGGCCGCGGTCAGCCGGTCGCCGGCACAAAGTCTGGTGATTTACGGAACCGCGGCGGCACTTGCCGGCGGACGGGTGGTCCGGCACCGCCATTGGGCGTCGGACGTGGTGGCCGGCGCCCTGCTGGGCACCGCCATCACGCTGCTGGCACGGCGAATCCTGCCGCGCTGATCCGCTATTTCTTCGGTAGCGGCAGGGACGGCTGTTCGGTCTTGGACGGGTCGGCCAGACGCTTGGCGCGCTTGTTGCGCACCTCCGCTACCTCGCCGGCCTTCAGCGGGACGAAGCCGTCAGGACGCATGGCGTTGCCGACGATCTGCTTCAGCAGGTCGATGTTGGTGGTCTGCACCCGGCGGCCGCGGCGGACCTGATCCAGGAACTTCTGCGACGGCGTCAGCACATAGTCGATGGCGTCGATGCGCTTGCCGACCTTGGTGTATTCCTTGTCGGCGACATCGAGGATCCCCTCGTCCACCAGCGCGTCGACGGCGGACGTCACCACGCGCAAGGTGTCGCGGCGGCGCGACCACTCGTTCATGCCGCTGTTCTTGATGATCTCGTCGGCGCTGATCGACACCGGCTTCGCATCGTCGTCGGCGGTGTCGTACTCGATCGACAGGCGGTTGTAGAGCCAGCGCGACACCGGCGACTTCAGCTTCATCAGCCAGGCATAGGAGACCGGCTTGAACTCCAGGTCGCGGATGGCGGCGGAGACCAGCGGGTTGAATTCCAGATAGGTCTCCTCGACCCCGCCATCCTCATCGACCAGATCGGGGCGGGAGCGGATGGCCAGCACCGGAAAGGCGGTGGATTCCAGCAAATTCTGCCCGCGGCTCTTCTTCCCCGGCTCCGCGCTTCCGCCGGTGGAGATGATGATGCGCGACCGCGCCAGAATGGTCAGGGATTCGCGGATGTCCTGGATCGACAGGGTGTGGTTGACCGCCCGCAATTCCCGCTGGATCTCGTACAGGCTGAAGCGCATCTGCACCTTGTCGCGGTTCTCGCCGGTCAGCGACAGGCGCGAGCGGTCCATGGCGAGGCGGCGCACCACCTGCTCCACCACCTGCTCGCGCTCCGACGGGAAGATCTCGACTTCCACCAGATCCGGGCCACTGCCGGGGACGCGGTCGTCCTTCTTCGCGGCGCTCAGACGGTCGATACGGGCGGGCTGCACGGTCAGGCGGTAGTTGCGGCCGCGGAACGCGAACTCGCGCCGCACCGACTTGATGAAACTGTCCTTGGTGACCAGCTCGCCCTTTTCCTTCGCCACCTTTTCCTTGTCGTTGTCGCGGGAGACGAACACGAACCGGGGCGCCAGATCGTAGAGCGCGATCAGATGCGATTGCGAACGGTCTTCCAGCTCGAACAGGATGAGCTGCGCGGCGCTGGTCGGGGCCATCTTGGTCATGAACGTCTCCGAAGGTCGGGAGTAACCATGGCGCGCGGAGCCCACCGGCGCAACAGAACCGAAGGAAATTACCGCCTCCGGGGTGGAGCAACAGCCCGCGCACATGGTGCGACAGCCCGCGGTGATGGAGCAACGGCCCGCGCATATGGAGCCATAGCCCGCGATTGCCTCCTTTGCCCCGGCTTTCCAGGGCGCGGAACCGCGACTCCTTGAAGAATCGGAGAGAATCGGCCGCGGCACGGCACAGGGGAAACGCGGGCTACCGCTCCATGACCGGGGAACACCACCTCCGGCCCAGTCCCCGAACCGGCCATATTGCCCCCGACCATCGGCACCGGAGGGGAAACGCGGGCTGTTGCTCCAGGAACAGCCCGGCAGCAACCGGAAAACGGCTCCAAGATGGATTCGATCCGTCCTGTCAATCGCGGGCAACGGCTCCATATCCGCGGCCTGAAGCGCCAGGATTCCGATTCGGTGCGGCATCGCGGGTTATGGCTCCATGGTCGCGGGCAGGGGCTTCAAGGTCGCGGGCTATCGCTGACCATCCGCGGGCTGCGGCTCTATGAAGTCCGAGCCCGCGATTCGACTCTGCCGCGGACCGCTTCGAATCCTCCCTGCCAATCGCACCATCCACTCGCCACCGCAGCGCGTCCGGCCGCTGGCACGGAGGAGTATCGCCACAGATGACCGACCATAGCGCAAACCCCAACCGCTGGGGCCGCATTCCGGCCTGGTGGCTGGATCATCCCGATCTCGATGCCGACGGCCTCGCCGTGCTGGCCGCCCTCAGCACCTATGCCGACGACACGGGCGTCTGCTGGCCCTCGCAAGCGACGCTGGCGGGGAAGCTGAAACGCAGTCGCCCGACGGTCAACCGGATCCTGGGCCGTCTGGAAGCGATCGGGCTGGTGGCCATCGAACACCGCCGGTCGGCCAGCGGCGGCCGTCTCAGCTGCCGCTACCGCCTCGCCCTGACCGTCATGGGCACCGTCGGCGAGCGTGCAGGGATGGACAGCCCCGCTGACTCAAGGACGGACTCCCCCTGTCCGGCAGCGAGTCACGAACAGCCTGAACCTGAACAGATTCCGGACACGCTCCACCGGCGGGCGGACGGACGGCAGGCAATTGGCGGGGAAGCGGCCGGTGCGCACCCTGTTGCCGGACAGGTCGGCGAAGACTGGACCCCATCCGCGGCAGATCGGCAATGGGCGGAGACCCGCTTTCCCGCCGTCGATCTCGACCGCCATGCCGAGCGTTTCGTCCAGCAGTGCCGCGCCCATGGCTACCGCTACCGTGACATCGCCGCCGCGTGGCGTTCCTGGTTGCTGCAGGACATGGCCCGTATGGCGCAACAGCCCGCGGAACCCTCCCGCAATCCGGAGGGCCGGGCAAGCCGCCCCCCGACAGGCCGTTGCAAAGCCAGCCCTTCTGCCAGCCGTCCTGCCCCCCGACAGGCCGCGGACGCCGAACAACGCCTGTCGGCCTGGGCCAGCGTCGCCGCCCGGCTGAACGGCCAACCCGGCGCCGCCGTCAGTGCCACCAACCCCTGGGGAGTGGGCGTATGAGCAACCTTCACCCGTTCCCCGCCTCTCCGGCATCGCCGCCCGGCTTGCCGCTGCCCTTCGATCCGGCCATGGCGCCGGCCCTGCGCAGCCGGATGCTGCGCGAGGCGCTGCCCGACCCATTGCGGCAATTGCTCGACCGCGGGCAGATCGGCCGCCACAGCCGCTTCACCGAAGACGGCTTCGCCGATGTGGTGGAGGATTGGACGCCGCCGGCCGGAGTGACGCCACGCCATGCCGCTCTTGCCCGGCGGGCCCTTGCTGAAATCGACGACGGCATCCTGGCGCCTGCGCCGGCCAACCATCTGCTGGGCAGGGTGCTGGCACTGCTGAGTCATTTCCCGGCGAAGGCGACGACCCCCGAGGTGGAGCAATTGCTCGCGATGGACTGGGCGGACGATCTGGGAGAGTTCCCGGCTTGGGCGATCGATCAGGCGGCCAGGGTCTGGCGCCGCACCCGCAAATGGCGGCCCAGCATCGCCGAGATCCGCGCGCTGTGCGAGGAGGCGTGTGCGGCCGAGCGCGCCTTGGCCGAGCGTCTGCGCGCCATCGCCATGGCTGGGGAACGGGCTTCGGACAATGGCGGAGGTGGGGGAACCGCAGCGGTGCGGCCCGTGCTGTCCTCGACCCTGCGCCGCATGCGATGATAGGCGGAGTTCAGTCTTATATTGCGCAGGTCTGTGGCAGTTGCGACACCCCGCACCGGGGTTGCGAACCTAAGACACGTCTTAGATTTGCGCCACGGCCGCGCTTTGGTAAAAGGGGCCCACAGCCGATGGCGAAAAGGGACATGAGATGACCAACGACACGGGGCACGGACCGGTGAAGCGCTTGCTGGTCAATGGCCCGAAGGGCGGGATCGGCAAGACGACGCTCAGCCGCAACATCGCGGTGGCGGCGGCGCTCGACGGCTGCACGGTCGCCACGCTCGATCTCGACCCCCAGCGCAGCCTGACCAAATGGTTCGCCAAGCGCCCCGACGGCATGGCGTCCATCACCCATTTCGAAGCGGGCATGACGCCCGGCGACATCCGCGCCGCCCTGGACGGCATCGACGGCTACGACCTGCTGGTGATCGACACCCCGCCTTCGATCGAGGACCATCCGGAAGAGTTCAAGCTGCTGGCCCTGTCCTCGGACTTGATCGTGGTGCCGACCGGGCAGAGCGATGACGACCTCGACTCCGTCCGGCCCTGGATGCGTTTCGTCCGCCGCTACGGCAAGAACGCAGCCTTCGTGATGAACCGCGTCAAGCCGCGCACCCGCGGTTTCACCGAGGCGCAGCGCAAGCTGCTGGGGGACGGCCGGATCTGTCCCGTCGAGGTGCCGGATTACGAGGACATCCAGTTCACCGCCAGCCGCGGCATCGGCCTATTGGAACTGAAGGGCGGCAAGGGGGCCGAGCATGTCGCCGGCGTCTGGGCCTTCGTCCGTCACGAACTGGAGCTGGCGCAATGAGCGGGTTCAAGCAGGTTTCCAAGGCCCAGGCGCGCCGCCACATCGCGGTGGACGAGCGGATCGAGCGCATGGCGGAGGCCACCGTCGATCTCGTCCGCCGCGAGGAGTTCGTGCAGGAGATCTCGACCCTGTGGCGCAGCGCCCAGGAGAAGTTCCTGCTGATCGGCCGCTATCTCGTCCAGGCCCGCATGCGCCTGCCCCATGGCGAGTTCCAGGCGATGGTCGAGAACGAGCTGCCCTTCGGCTATCAGGTCGCCTATCAGCTGCGCATGGTGGCGGAGGCGGTGGACAGCGGGCGCCTTCCGGGTGCCAAGTTGCCGCCCAGCTACGCCACCGTCTATCAGCTCGCCACCCTCACCAGCGAACAGCTCCGGCTGGCGGACCAGCGCAATCTGATCCGTCCCGACGTCACCCGGCCGGAGATCGTCCGCTTCAAGCGCGACCTGCGCAGCAAGGCCATCGATCACGTCAGCCGGCGCGAGGCGCTGGAGGCCGAACGCCAGCGGCTGCGCGAGCGGCTGATCGCCGTGGAGGCGGAGTTGGCGTCGCTGGACGATCAGGACTGACGCACCGTCGGTCCGGCCGGCGGCTTCCTCTGCCCTGCCGGCCCGGAACGCTGTATCCTTCCCGCATCTTTAGTCCTGGACGACTCACTTGCGGGAGACGGCATGCCGAGCATCGATCTGAACTGCGACATGGGCGAGGGCTATGGCGCCTGGTCCATGGGTGACGACCGCGCGATGCTCGACATCGTGACCTCCGCCAACATCGCCTGCGGCTTTCATGCCGGCGATCCCACCATCATGGCCGACACTGCCCGTCTGGCCGGGGAGAAGGGCGTGCGCATCGGCGCCCATCCCGGCTTCGAAGACCGTCCGGGTTTCGGGCGCCGTGTCATCCGCGGCATCACCGCGACGGAGGTGGAGCGGCTGGTCGCCTATCAGGTCGGCGCGCTCCAGGCCTGTGCCGCCCTGTCGGGCCAGCGTGTGACCCATGTGAAGCCGCACGGCGCCCTCTACAACATGGCGGCGGTGGAGCAGGATCTGGCCGGCGCCATCGCCCGTGCCGTCAAGGCGGTGGACCCCACCCTGCTGTTCGTCGTCCCGCCGTTGAGCGCCATGGACCGTGCCGGCCAGGACGCCGGCTTGCGCGTCGCCCGCGAGGCCTTCGCCGACCGCACCTATGAGGATGACGGCACCCTGACGCCGCGCACCATTGCCGGATCGGTGATCCACGACCCGGATCTGGCCGCCGCGCGCGTGGTGCGGATGGTGCTCGACGGCGCGGTGGAAAGCCGCCACGGCACGCGCCTGCCCATCGTCGCCGATACCGTCTGCGTCCACGGCGACACCCCCACCGCCGTCGCCATGGCCGCCGCCGTCCGCCGGGCGCTGGAACAGGCAGGGGTCATGGTGAAGGCCGTGGTCTGAAACCGGAGCGGGGCCGATCGGTAAACGACCGGCCCCCTTTCCCAACCCATTCCTTCAAAAATTCGATCCTGGGGTCTGCGGCCTCGCGTATTCCGCGAATCCGTTCGAATTTCTGCGCCGCAGCATACAAAGTCCAGGTCACAGTTTTGTCAGAATTTTAGACGAACATCTCTCAAACTGGAAAGGATACATAGGGCCGCATCGACGAAGTGGACAGTCGACCCCCGGCCAACCAGCGCAGGTCTTGCCCATGCAACGACGAATTTCCATGCCAATTCTGGCGGCAGTGGCGATTTTTTCGGCCGGCGAGACGTCTGCTGAGATTCTCTATCAAAAGGGTAGTGTTGCAGATCGGCGTCATTTCTTGCAAGTCGATGTCTCCTGGGGCGAGCTGGAGATCGGACAGGCCGATGGCGCCCGCAACCGTCTGGTGGGGAGCGCGGCGATGCCGGCCATAGCGGGTGCCGGAAGCCGCACGGCCAAGCTGACCTACTACACCCCGCCACTGCACGGGTTAGAGCTTGGCGCCAGCTACACCCCGCTGCCACGCGGCAACGCCGACATGCCCGATCCGCGAGAGGCGCTGCATCTGGTGGAGGCGGCGGTGCGCAAGACCCTGCGGATCGGCGGGATCAACGCCCGGCTGACCGCCGGCACCAGCCGGGCGCGGGTGCGCAGCGACAGCCGCCGCCTGCCGCGCCAGTCCTGGATCGTCGGCAGCCAGTTCACTTGGCAGAGCGTGACCTTCGACGGCGATCTGCGTCAGCAGGAGGAGGCGGACGGCGTGGCCTTCCGCAGCCTGAACGCCGGGCTCGCCTATGGCCGGGGGGACATGACGCTGTCCTTCCGGGTCCGGCGGTCGGCGTGGGAAGGGGAGGCTGTCAGTGAACGGTACTTCGCCGACCTGACCTA
>JBKHVJ010000018.1:0-14517 GCA_046570145.1 Alphaproteobacteria bacterium | reverse complement strand
AATCGAAGGAGCCCAGGAAGCGGCTGATTCGGGTTTCGCCGGTGACGGCGTTGACCCGCACCTCGCAGAACATCGCGCCGTAGGAATGCATCGACCAGTGCATCGTTTCCAGCGGCATCGGCGCGCTGCCCTCCACCACCAGTTCGCTGCGCCCGGACCGTCCCAGGATCGAGGCGTAGCTCTCGAACCGCTCGGGTTCGTCCATCTTGCGCAGGCCGGCATCGGTACATTCCACCTCGTCGGCACCGAGGCCGGCCAGCGGTGAGTCGTTGCCGGCGAGCTTCAGCAGTTCGCCGACCAGTTCCTGGTGGGCCATCATCACGGAGAGGCCGACGGAGGCCGTCTGCTGCGATCCGCCGGCGAGGATGACGCCAGGCAAAGAGGAGTCGCCATAGCGGACCGTCACCGCCTCCAGCGGCAGGCCGAGCCGGTCGGCGGCGACCTGCGTGTGGGTGGTCGCGGTGCCCATGCCCATCTCGTGCGCCGCCACGTCGATGCGGGCATGCCCGGCGGCGTCCAGCGTGATGCGCGCCGCACCGCCGGGCATGCGGTGGTAGGGATAGGTCGCGGTGGCGCAGCCCATGCCGACGAGCCACTCGCCCTCCCGCCGCGACCGGGGCACCGGGTTCCGGCGGTCCCAGCCGAAGCGCCGGGCGCCGGCCCGGTACGCCGCCACGATGTTGCGGGAGGAGAAGGGGCGGCCGGAGAGCGGGTCCTTTTCCGGTTCGTTGAGGATGCGCAGCTCGACCGGGTCCATGCCGAGCTGCTCGGCCAGTTCGTCCATCGCGCATTCCAGGGCGACGGTGCCGACCGCCTCGCCGGGTGCGCGCATGAAGGTGTTGGCAACCATATCGAGGTAACAGGTCTGCACCTCCAGCGCGAAGGTTTGTGCGGCATAGGCGCTTTGGGTCGGCAGGATGAAGGGCTCCGGCATCGGGCTGTGGCGCGTCTTCGGTGTCACGCCGCGATGGATGATCGCCGTCAGGCGCCCGTCGGCATCGGCGCCGAGCGCCACCCGCTGCTCCGTCGGGCTGCGGCCGCCGACGATGCGGTATACACCCTCGCGCGACAGGGCGATGCGGACCGGGCGAGCGGCCAGCCGCGCCGCCGCCGCCGCGAGGATCTGGTGCTGCCACAGCCCCTTGGCGCCGAAGCCGCCGCCGACGAAGGGGGAGCTGACATGGACCTGGGCCTCCTCCAGGCCGAAGATCTGCGCCATCGACCAGGCGGTGTGCGCGACCGCCTGCGTGGCGTCATGGACGAACAGCTCGTCGCCCCGCCAGACCAGGGTGGCGCCATGCAGTTCCAGGGCGTTGTGGTTGTGGCCCGGCGTGGTGTAGACCGCCTCGACCTTGTGGGGAGCGGCGGCGAAGGCCGCATCGGCATCGCCGACCACCGCGCGCAACGGCTCGCCCATGAAGGTCCCGATCTCGCACCCGTCGGCCGTCGGCAGGGAGGTTGCCGCCGGCTCCTCCGCATAGGTCACGCGGATCAGCGAACGGGCATGGTCGGCCTGCTCCTGGGTTTCGGCCAGCACCAGGGCGATGGGTTCGCCGTTCCAGCGCACCCGGTCGTCCTGCATGACCGGCGAATCGTCGCCCGCCGCCGCCTTGTCCCCGCTGAGGAACCGCGGTGGCGGGTTGAGGCGCGGCGCGTTGCGGTGGGTCATCACCAGGACCACGCCCGGCGCCGCCTCCGCCGCCCCGGTGTCGAGGGTGACGATGCGGCCCTTGGCGATGGTGCTGTAGGCGAGTGCGGCGTAGACCATGCCGTCCAGCGCGATTTCCGCCGCGAAGGGGGCGGTTCCCCGCACCTTCAGCGGACCGTCGACCCGGCTGACCGGCTTGCCGATATGGCCGTGCTGGCGCCGGATCAACGGGTCGGGACGACCACCCGGCAGGAGTGCGCCGGGCGCCAGCTCGACGGCCTTCTTCATCACCGATTGCGCGATGCCCTGCGCCGCTTCCTTGCTCTTGTCGACGATGCTCATGCCCCGTCTCCCGCCAGCCTGTTTTCCGCCAACTCGCCGAGCACGGCGACGATGATGCGTTGCGCCAGTTCGACCTTGAACGCGTTGTCCCGCAGCGGTGCGGCCGCCGCGAGTTCAGCCGCCGCGGCCGCCTGGAAGGCGGCCTCGGTCGCGGGCTGGCCGCGCAGCGCCTGCTCCGCCTTCGATGCGCGCCAGGGCTTGTGCGCGACGCCGCCGAGCGCCATCCGCACATCCGTCACGGTCCCTTTCTCCACCGCCAGCACCGCGGCGACCGAAACGAGGGCGAAGGCATAGCTCGACCGGTCGCGGACCTTGCGGTAGGTGGAGCGCACCGCCGTGGGCAGGGCCGGCAGTTCCACCGCCGTGATGAGGTCGCCCGGCTGCAGCACCGTATCGCGGTCGGGCTCGTCGCCGGGCAGCCGGTGCAGGTCCGCGAAGGGCAGGCGGCGTTCTCCCCGGGCACCGGTCAGATGGACGGTCACGTCGAGGGCCGCCAGCGCCACGCACATGTCCGACGGGTGGGTCGCGACACAGGACTGCGAGGCGCCGAGGATCGCATGCATACGGTTGAAGCCGTCGATGGCGTCGCAGCCCTGGCCGGGCTCCCGCTTGTTGCAGCGCGATCCGGTCCGATCGTAGAAATAGGCGCAGCGCGTGCGCTGGAGGATGTTGCCCGCCACGGTCGCCATGTTGCGGATCTGCGGGGAGGCGCCGGCCAGGATCGCCCGTGCCAGCACCGGATAGCGGCTGCGGACCAGCCGGTGCTCGGCAAGGGCGGTGTTGCGCACCGCCGCACCGATCAGCAGTCCGCCACCGTCGGTTTCCATGATCCCGTTCGACAGTCCGGTGACGTCCACCAGCGCTTCGGGACGTTCGATGGTCTCGCGCATCAGGTCGACGAGGTTGGTGCCGCCGCCCAGATACCGGGCGCCCGGATGCCGGCTGCCGGCGAGGCGGACCGCGCTTTCCGCATCGGCCGCCTGCGTGTAGGTGAAGGGCGTCATTCGGCGGCCTCCGGATGTGCATTGGCCCGATAGGTTTCTGCGATGGCGTCGATGATGCCGTTGTGCGCGCCGCAACGGCACAGGTTGCCGCTCATCCGCTCGCGCAGTTCGTCGCGGCTGCAGGAGATCGATGCGGCGTCGAGGTCGGCGGTGACGTGGCTGGGCACCCCGCGCCGCAATTCCTCGATCATGCCGATGGCCGAACAGATCTGGCCGGGCGTGCAGTAGCCGCACTGGAATCCGTCATGTTCGATGAAGGCCTGCTGCAGCGGGTGCAGCGCGCCGTCGGCGCCGATGCCTTCCACCGTGGTGACGGAGCGCCCCTCATACTGCACCGCAAGCGCGAGGCAGGAGAGGATGCGCTGGCCGTCCACCAGCACCGTGCAGGCGCCGCAGGCCCCCTGGTCGCAGCCCTTCTTGGTGCCGGACAGGTGGAGCGTTTCGCGAAGCAGGTCGAGCAGGGAGACGCGTGGATCATCCGGCAGATCCACGTCGGTCCCGTTCACGGTGATACCCATCTGTTCCTCCCGGCGAACCAGGGCCGGCCGGTGGGGACCGGCCGCCGCCTGAAGCGGGATAACAGGCGAACGGCGATTTGGTGCCGGTCACGGTTGCGCGGCGTCAGTCGTCCGGTTGCGACGGAATGCCGTGTTTGCGCAGCTTGGCATAGAGGTTCGTCCGCGACAGGCCGAGCCTGCGGGCGGCCTCCAGTTTGTTGCCCCGGCTGTCCTCCAGCGCTTCGAGGATGAGCGCCCGCTCCAACTCGTCCATCGCCGCGGCCAGGGAGCGTTTGCCATCGGGCGGGGGAGGGGGCTGGATCGCGGTGCTCGGAAGGATGTCCGCGAAATCCTCGGCCAGGATGCGCTCCCCTTCGGTGCGCACATAGACCTGTTCGATCACGTTGGCCAATTCACGGACATTGCCGGGCCAATCATGCTGCCGCAGCGCTTCGAGTGCCGCAGGCGTGAGCTCGCGCATCGGTTGATCGAGGCTGATGGCGATCTTTTCCGAAAAGAGGGAGGAGAGGATCTCCAGATCGTCCTTGCGGTCACGCAGCGGTGGAAGCTGGATCGGAAAGACGTTGAGCCGATAGTAGAGGTCCGACCGGAAGGCGCCGCTCCGCACCATGTCGGCCAACGGCCGGCTGGTTGCCGCGATGATGCGGACGTCGACCTTGACGACCTGATTGGATCCCAGCGGTTCGACCTCGCGCTCCTGCAGGGCGCGCAGCAGCTTGGCCTGCAACGGCAGCGGCATGTCGCCGATCTCGTCGAGAAACAGCGTCCCGCCATGAGCCAGCTGGAATTTGCCGGGGCGCGGCTGGCGTGCGGCGCCCGTGTATGCCCCCGGCGCGACGCCGAAGAACTCCGCTTCCAGAAGAGTTTCGGGAATGGCGGCGGTATTGACCGCGACGAAGGGCCGATGAACCCGGTCCGAGGACGCATGGATCGACTGGGCCACCAATTCCTTGCCGGTCCCCGTCTCGCCCAGCAGCAGCACCGCCGACCGGATTTGGCCCGCCCGGCGCACCAGCCGCTTGACCTGAAGCATGGCCGGGCTGAAGCCGATCAGGTTCTCGACCGTGTATTGGGACGCCCGGCTGGCCGCCAACTCCTGTTCCACGCGGGTCAGGCGCGATTGCAGCTTGTTGAAGCGCTCGGCGATGGGGCGGAGATAGGTCAGGCTGTTCTTCAGGGCGAAGGCGAGGGCGCCGATGACCTCCCCCCGCTCGTCGCGCAGGGGGAGGCGGCTGACCAGCAGCGTGTGCTCGCCATAGCGCATGATGTCGAGCGGCAGCGACCGGCCGGTTTCCACCACCTCGCGCATCCGGCTGTGCGGGATGACGCGCTCCACCGGCTGGCCGATCAGGTCCGCGGTCGAACGCAGTCCGAGCTGCGCCATCAGCTTGTCGTTGAACCAGACATGCTTGTCGTTGGACCAGACGATGCGCGCATCCCGGTCGACCAGTATGGCGCCGTCGATCATCTCGTCGATCATCACCATCAGCGCACGCGCCGCGGCGAAGTGACCGGCAGGTTCCGACCGCATGCGACAGTCCTCCGCATCACAGATTGTCAATATATTGTACATTCTCTGTCAGAAAAATGAACAGGGCGAAAGCGCCCATTTGCAAGGGTGTCCGGCCGCATCAGGGGGCGGACTGTCCGAAATCCATGTCTCCTGCGTTCCCACATCGCACATCGCGCAATCAAAACCCTTTTCTTTCAACTGGTTGTCCGATTGGCACGCGCGTTGCTCTCCAACTTTCCACAAGGCGGCCCACCCAAACAATCCGCTTTACGTCTTATGTGCGGAGGGTGGCAGGACAGGGGCGTCAGGTCAGGCAGAGGGGGATATGCACGCGCCATGACAAAGCAGCGCATCGCGATCATCGGCGGCGGATTGATGGGGCACGGCATCGCGCAGGCCTTCGCCGCCGCCGGACATCGCGTCGCGATCCAGGAACCCGATGCCGGCCGCCGGGCGGCGATCCTCGGCCATATCCGTCGCAATCTGCAGATCCTGGGAGAGGACACCGCGGCCGCCGACCTGATCGACCCTCGGGAAGCGCTGGTGGACGCCGTCGCCGATGCCGACATCGTGATCGAAGCGGTGCCGGAGGATCTGGCCCTCAAGCAACGCGTCCTTGCCGCTGTCGAGGCCGCCGCTCCCGCCCACGCGCTTCTGGCCAGCAACACGTCGGTCATCCCGATCACCCGGATCATGGAGCCGCTCGGCGACAAGACCCGTGCCATGGGCACCCATTGGTGGAACCCGCCCCATCTGATCCCGTTGGTCGAGGTCATCCAGACCGGGGACACCGGCGATGCGGCGATTGCCGCGATGATCGGCCTGCTGGCGTCCATCGGCAAGACGCCGGTGCATGTCCGCAAGGATGTCCCCGGCTTCATCGGCAACCGCCTGCAGCACGCGATGTGGCGCGAGGCGATCGCCCTGGTCGAGAACGGCGTCTGCGATGCCGAAACGGTGGATACCGTGGTCAAGGCAAGCTTCGGCCGTCGCCTTGCCGTCTTGGGGCCGCTGGAGAACGCCGATCTCGTCGGCACCGACCTGACGCTGGCGGTGCACGAGCATCTCCTTGCCGATCTCGACCGCAGCGCCGGCCCGCAGAATCTCCTGCGCGATCTGGTCGCCTCCGGGCGGCTCGGCATGAAGGCGGGCGCCGGATTCCGGACCTGGACCGAGGCGCAGCGGCAGGAGGTCGCCGACGGCCTCGCCGCCCACCTCCGGCGCCTGGATGGCGTCGACCGCAACTGACCGCCGGCACGACCGCTTGGCGATGCTTGAGTTTCAATCGTCCGCAGCCTCCCCGGCCGGACCAGCACAGGAGGGCCATGCATGGCCGCAACACGGAACAAGGTCATCATCAGCTGCGCGCTGACCGGATCGATCCACACGCCCACCATGTCGGACGCCTTGCCGGTCACGCCCGACGAGATCGTCGAGCAGGGTGTCGGCGCGGCAGAGGCCGGGGCGGCGATCCTGCATTTGCATGCCCGCGATCCCCGCACCGGCCAGCCGACGCCGGACCCCGCGGTGTTCATGCAGTTCCTGCCGCGGCTGAAGCAGTCCACCGATGCGGTGCTGAACATCACCACCGGCGGCTCGCTGAACATGACGGTGCAGGAACGGCTTGCCGCCCCGCTTCTGGCCAAGCCGGAGATGTGCTCGCTCAACATGGGGTCGATGAATTTCGGCATCTTCCCCCTGGCCGACCGCTACAAGAACTGGAAGCACGACTGGGAGGAACCCTATCTGCGCAGCACCGACGACTTCATCTTCCGCAACACCTTCCGCGACATCGCCTATATCCTTGAGCATCTGGGCGAGGGCTGCGGCACCCGCTTCGAGTTCGAGTGCTACGATGTCGGCCACCTGTACAACCTCGCGCATTTCCTCGACCGCGGGCTGGTGAAGACGCCGCTCTTCATCCAGACCATCTTCGGGATCCTCGGCGGCATCGGGGCGGAGGAGCGCAACCTCGTCTTCATGCGGGAGACCGCCGACCGCCTGTTCGGCAAGGATTACCAATGGTCGGTGCTGGCCGCCGGCCGCCACCAGATCCCCTTCACGACCATGGCCGCGGTGATGGGCGGCAATGTCCGCGTCGGGTTGGAGGACAGCCTCTATCTCGCCAAGGGCCGGCTCGCACGGAACAGCGCCGAGCAGGTGGCGAAGATCCGCCGCATCCTGGAGGAACTGTCGCTGGAGGTCGCCACCCCCGCCGAGGCGCGCGCCATGCTCGACCTCAAGGGCGCCGACCAGGTGGCGTTCTGAGCCGCACCATTTTCTGACCGAGGGACGATAAATGCAGAACAGAAACGCCGTGGTCACCGGCTCCACCAGCGGCATCGGGCTGGCGACCGTGCGGGAACTGGCCGGCCGGGGCTGCCATGTGATGGTCAATGGCTTCGGCGACCGTGCGGAGATCGACCGGACCTGTGCGGGGATCGCGGAGCAAAGCGGGACCCGGATCATCTATTCGGGCGCCGACCTCAGCCGGCCGGAGGAGGCCCGCGCCATGATGGCGGAGGCCGCGGACCTGCTGGGACCGGTGGACATCCTGGTGAACAACGCGGGCATCCAGCATGTCGCCGCCTTGCACGAGTTCCCCGACGACAAGTGGGACCTGCTGCTGGCGGTCAACCTGAGCGCGGCGTTCCACACCATCAAGGCGGCCGTGCCGGCGATGCGGGAGCGGCGCTGGGGACGCATCGTTAACACCGCCTCCGTGCTCGGCATGGTGGGCGCCCCGCACAAGCCCGCCTATGTCGCCGCCAAGCACGGCATCATCGGCCTGACCAAATCCGTGTCGATCGAACTCGCCCCCCACGGCATCACCTGCAACGCGGTGTGTCCCGGCACCGTGCTGACCCCCATCATCGAGAAGCAGATCGCCCAGCAGGCGCAGGTCACCGGTCTGCCCGAGGATCAGGTCCTGAAGGCGGTATTCCTGGAAAAGATGCCGACCGGCCGGCTGATCGGCCCGGAAGAGGTCGCCGCTGCCATAGGCTTCCTCTGCTCCGACGCCGCGGCATCGATCACCGGGGCGGTCATTCCGGTGGACGGCGGCTACACCACCCATTGAGCCTCCGTCCCGAGAGTCTCCGGGCGGCGCCACGGTGAACGGCCGCCCCAAGCACCAAGAACTGTCAGAATTGGGAGTGAAACATGCGCAAAGTTCTTCTCGCCGGCACCGCCTTCGCCACACTGGCTTCAGGCACCGCCAATGCCCAGATGTCCGACGGCGTCATCAAGATCGGCATGCTGTCAGACCGGTCCGGCATCTACGCCGACATCAACGGTGAAGGATCGGCCATCGCCGCCAGGATGGCGGCCGAGGAGTTCGGCAACGCCGTCAACGGCACGAAGATCGAGATCATCGTCGGCGACCACCAGAACAAGGCGGACATCGCCGCCAATCTGGCGCGGCAATGGATCGACACCGAGAAGGTCGATGTCGTCGGCGATGTGCCGAACTCGGCCGCCGCGCTGGCGGTGCAGGCGATCACGCGGGACAAGAAGCGCCTGTTCCTGATGTCCGGCCCCGGCTCGACCGACCTGACCGGCAAGGAGTGCAGCCCCTACGGCTTCCAGTGGACCTGGGACAACCATTCCGTTGCCTCCGCCACCGCCCGCGCGCTGGTCGAGCAGGGCCGCAAGAGCTGGTTCTTCATCACCGCCGATTATGCCTTCGGCCATTCGCTGGAAGCCGAGGCGGTCAACACGGTCAAGCAGCTCGGCGGCACCATCAAGGGCAGCGTGCGCCATCCGCTGGGCGCGTCCGACTTCTCCTCCTACCTGCTGCAGGCACAGGCTTCGGGTGCCGAGGTGGTGGCCTTCGCCAATGCCGGCGGCGACACCATCAACGCCGTCAAGCAGGCGGCCGAGTTCGGCATTCCCCAGGGCGGCCAGACGCTTGCCGGCCTGCTGCTGAACGTCAACGACATCCATGCGCTCGGGCTGGAGACCGCGCAGAGCCTGATGTTCGCCAACTCCTTCTACTGGGACATGACCGACGAGACCCGCGCCTGGTCGAAGAAGTTCGAGGAGCGCACCGGACGCAAGCCGTCGATGAACCAGGCCGGCGTCTATTCGGCGGTCCGGCATTACCTGCAGGCGGTCAAGGAGGCCGGCACCGACGATACCGACAAGGTGGCGGCCAAGATGCGGTCCGTGCCGATCACCGACATGATGATGAAGGACGCGAAGATCGCCGCCAACGGCCGGATCTTCAACGACATGTATCTGGCCCAGGTGAAAACGCCGGCCGAGTCCAAATACGCCTGGGATTACTTCAAGATCGTCAAGACCGTGCCGGCCACCCAGGCCTACATCGACCCGAAGGACAGCGGCTGCCCGCTCGTCAAATGAGTGGAAAGGGGGAGCGGACGCGCTCCCCTTTTGCTCTGCTCTGTCAGTGGAGCGTCGTGGGTGCCGGCTGGGGGGCGGTGCGGGTGGCCTCGCGCGAACGCCCGATCCCGAGCAGCTGGTAGAGGCCGAGCGCCGCGATGGTCGCGGTGCCGATGCCGCCGATGGAGAAGCCTCCGGCGGAGACGGTGAAGTTGCCGGCGCCGAGTACCAGCGTCACGCCGACGGTGATGAGGTTGCGCGGATCGGAGAAGTCGACGCGGTTGTCGACCCACAGCCGCACCATCGCCGCGGCGATCAGGCCGAACACGACCGTCGCCAGCCCGCCCAGCACCGGCGCCGGGATGGTTCGCAGCAGGGCGCCGAACTTCGGCGAGAAGCCCAGGAAGATCGCGGCGACCGCGGCGACGACGAAGATGAGCGTGGAGAAGACGCGGGTGACCGCCATCACGCCCATGTTCTCGACGTAGGTCGTGACACCGGTGCCGCCGCCGCTGCCCGAGACGATGGTGGCGATGCCGTCGCCGATGAAGCCGCGGCCGATGTAGCGGTCGAGATTGCGCCCGGTCATGGCGCCGATGGCCTTGATGTGGCCGAGATTCTCGGCGACCAGGATGAAGGCGATGGGGGCGACGAGGGCCATCGCGCCGGCATCGAAGCTGGGCGTGCGGAACTCCGGCATGCCGAACCACGGGGTGGCGGTCAGTTCCGCGAAGCTGACCGGCGGCAGCATGCCGAACCCGTTGGCCAGCACGAGATAGAAGACATAGCCCGCCGCGATGCCGGCGAGGATCGAGAGCCGCCGGATGGCGAGCGGGGCATAGACCGCGATGACGGCGGTGGCGACCAGCGTGAACAGGGCGACGAGGGTGTGCGGGCCCGTCCCCTCGATGCCCTTGACGGCAACGGGGGACAGGTTGAGGCCGATCGCCGCCCCCACCGCGCCGGTCACCGCCGGCGGCATCAGCCGCTCGATCCAGCCGGTGCTGGTGTAGGTCACGAGCAGGCCGATGAGGACATAGAGCACGCCGGCCGCGATGATGCCGCCCAGCGCCGGCCCGATGTTCGGGTTGGCGCCCTGGCCGCTGTATCCCGTCACCGCGATCACCACGGCGATGAACGAGAAGGAGGAGCCGAGATAGCTCGGCACGCGCCCGGCGGTGAGCACGAGGAAGATCAGCGTGCCGATGCCGGAAAACAGCACGGCGAGGTTTGGATCAAAGCCCATCAGCAACGGCCCGAGGATGGTCGAGCCGGACATGGCCACCAGATGCTGGATGCCGAGCGTCATCGTCGAGCCCCAGGGAAGGCGCTCGTCCGGCTGGACGACGGGGCCGGTCGCAAGCGGCCAACGCGGGAAGAAATCTGCCATAGAGGTTCTGTCCGAAGCTGTGTGGAAAGGCGCCCTTGCCGGGGAAATGGTCAGGCCATACCAAGCCAGAAAATTGACTATCTGATTAATTTAGGTAAGCAGGACGCCTTCGTGGGAACGACGTCCGCTTTTTGGCGCCCGCGACGCCGTTACGCCACATCTTTGTGCAAACCGTCGCACATGGGCCGGCTGCAGCCATGGCTTTTATCCAACTGTACAGCGGAGGCCACAGGCATATGGTCTATAAAAGCCCCGAGCCAGGGGAGCGGAGGATGTCCGGAAAGCTGCTGAATGAGCGACGTGTCCTCATCGTCGAGGACGAATTCCTTACCGCCGTCGTTTTGGCGACGTCGAAATCCATCCGTCTCCCGCCAATGGACAAGCGGGGCCGGATCGGCATCCTTGACCGATCTTCCAACTCCCGGCGAAGCGGCCCTCTGCCACGGACAATGCGCCATATTTGACGGCGGGTCCTTCGACGACGAATCGTCCTTCGTTGCCGCCACAGGGTTTCGCCTCGTTGAACACGATGTCGTTCAGGGGAATATTCCCCAACCGTCGCGGGTCAGCGGATCGTAGGTGCTGGCAACCGCCCGCAGGCACCCGAGAAACGCCGTGCATTCCGGTGCCTTGGCGATCGTCTTCGGCGTCTGCTGGATCAGGGCGATCACCACGGAGGGCATGTTCTTGACCCGATGGTCGAGCTCGCCGATCAGTTGGCGCTGCTGCTTCCCGGCTTCCCAGGTTCGGACCCATAAAGAGCCTTTTCCGAAGGGAATCGCTGTGATTCAAAGCCCTGGAAAGGGGCTTTGCGATGAGCGACGGTCAGTTCCGGTTGACGGTGGAGCAGTTTGGGCGGCTTGAGCCGCACCCTCCGCGCGACACCCGAGGCAAGCCGTGCGTGGATGCCCGCCGCAACGACGTGAAGGTTGAGCCCGTCGGCGGCAAGTCCGGCAACAAGCGCTGAGCCGAAGCGCGGATACCATGATGGGGCGGCGATCCAGCCGTCTCCCACCACAGATGACTTGAGCTGTGGCGGAATGAATTGCTGCAATGGAGTGGACTTTACAGAGTTTACAGCGCCATTTGTTAAAAAATCAGACCTTTTTCTAAAAACGGTAACGAATATTTTTGCGAAATCGATTGGCCAAGAATTATCGGGATTCCGTGATTTTGCATATTATCCATTGCAAACGGACTTGTGAGTTACCAATTTGCTTCTGTTGAAGCCACCCCAGGCTTGCTCATTTTTGTTACGGTCCGTAAATCCGGGGCCCTTCCTGGTGTGACTCGATCCGGACGGCATGGCCACCGCCGCTGCCGACACAACCGGCCTACATCGGAGACCGCCCAATGGATGCCCGCACAAGGCTTGCCTTCTTCATTTTGAAAACCCGCACCGGCTGGATCGTCCGTGTGGACGGGTTCGTATATCCGCCCTGTGCCAACCAGGCCGATGCGCTTGCCAAAGCGATTCGCGAAGCAAAGGTGGCGGAACGGCTCGGCTTCGCCAGCGTTGTGCTGGCGCAGTCGGAGGCGGGTGAACGCTGCCATGTCCGCTGGTGCTGTGCGGCTATCGGCGAGGTGGCCGGCGAAGTGGCCGGCGAAGCGTCACAGGCGATTGAGGACTCGCCGCATCCGGCGGTTCCAGCCATGGCGGACGTCCTGATTTCGGCATCCGCGCCGGCCGCGTCCGCTTCGGAGGAACGCCCATGACCCCGCTGTTCCACTCCATCGAAGGACGCTGTCCCCATGGCGCCGACGTACTGCGCGAACAGTTGCGCTGGATGAATGCCGAGCGCCGTTGGTATCCGGCGTTCCACGTCACGCCATCCGACCTTCTTCCCCCCGCTTTTTCACCGCCGGGACAAGCCAGCCTGATGCGAGGGGCCGTGCTGACCCGTCTCACCATGGCCTGCGCCGTGGCCGGCGCAACCGCCCTCAAGGAACTGTGACCTCATGAGCCTCTCAGCCCATTACATCGTGTCGTGCCGGACGGACGGCTGGTTCATCGGGCTGGAGGGGGAGCGCTACGGCCCCTTCCCCAATGGACAGGTCGGCGCCCTGATTGCCGCAGTGCAGGCCGCCAACCATGCCGGAAAGGACGGCCATGACGCCTGCGTTCTGCTGCGTACAGCGAAAGGCGTCACCGCCACGGTCTGGGTCTTCGGCATCGACAGCTACCCGTCGCCCTGGGTGGAGGATCTGCATCGGATTTCACTACTGCCGCGCCGGGAACGCGCCCGCGCACCGGTCCCACCGCCGCCGTTCAAGCGCCTGGACGCCATGACTCCGAACGCCGTTGTGGCCGGCCAAGCCTGATCTCGGACGCAGTCCATCGGCTGTATAGATTCAGCGCTCTTCATCGCCAACGCGATCGAATACTCCGACCGGGGGCGCATTCTCGTGGGTTGCCGCCGCGCCCGCCCGAAGCTGCGCATTCAGGTCTGGGGCACCGGGCGCGGCATTCCGCCGAACCAACTGGCCTCGATCTTCGAGGAGTTCCATCAGGTCGGCAATCCGGAACGCGACCGGCGGCAGGGGCAGGGGCTGGGGCAGGGGCTGGCCATCGTGGAACTTCTCGCCACGCTGCTTCGGCACCCGATCCGGGTCCATTCGACACCGGGGCGGGGATCGATGTTCGAGATTCTGGTTCCGCTGGCCAGTCCGGACGCCCCCTTTCAAAGGACAAGGAGACGGCCATACCCCGGGCGCCAGACCTGTTCATTGCCGATTTCCGGCTCAAGGGCACGGAAACCTAATCCGAGGCGATCCGGCGGCTGGAGCGGCATTTCGATGCCCGGCTGCCTGGAATCCTCCTGACATGCGACACCTCGCCCGTGCGCATCCGGGAGGCGAGCGCCAGCGGATTCCTGCTGCTGCACAAGCCGCTCAGCCCCGACCCTCTGCTGACCGCCATACGACTGTGCCCTGGCGGACCGGCCCTTGGAGCCGGAGCCGCTTGAGCCATTGAATCCGGGAGCGCCCATAGCGGCCGGACGAACCGATCAGGCGACCACCTCGTCTGTCCAGATATGGAATCCCGTCAGCGTGTTGGGGCCGAATGTGTGGGTGAGCGGCACGTCGGCGGCGTCGCGTCCTTGCGCGATCAGGATGCGTCCGATCCGTGGGGCATTGTTCCGTGGGTCGAAGACATGCCAGCGGCCACCGAGATACACCTCCATCCAGGCCGCGAAATCCATCGGCGCGTAGGGTGGTGGCTCGCCGATGTCGCTGATGTAGCCGGTGCAGTAGCGCGCGGGAATGTTCATGGCGCGGCAAAAGGCGATGGCGAGATGAGCGTAGTCACGGCAGACTCCACGCTTCTCGGCATAGGTCTGGGCCGCGGTCCGCGTCGGGCGCGAATGCTCGTAGCCGAAGGTCACATGGCCGTGGACAAAATCGCAGATCGCCTGGACCCGCGCCCATCCCGGCGCGGTGCCCGCGAACAGCCGCCAAGCCTCGTCCGACAGGACATCCGTCTCGCAATAGCGGCTGCCCAGCAGGAACAGCAGGGTGTCGGCCGGCAGTTCGTCCACCCGGTGCTGCACGGCGCCGGGTTCAGCCGGGTCGGGGAGCCCGCTGTCCCGGATGATGCTGTCGGCGCTGATGGTGACGAGTCCGGCGGGCGCGACCAGCCGGCTGCACCAGTTGCCGAAACTGTCGCGGTAGCCCTGGATCGGTGCCGGCACGCTGGTGACGATGTGGTCGGGTTGCTCCAGGTCTCCGACGCGCGAGTAATGCACGTTCAGCATCAC
>JBKHVJ010000017.1:0-5247 GCA_046570145.1 Alphaproteobacteria bacterium | reverse complement strand
GCCCCAGCCCGGCGACGCCCAGCATCATGGTGACCGACCCGGCGAAGGCGGCGCCGCTCGACACGCCGACCAGACCGGGATCGGCCAGCGGGTTGCGGAAGATCGCCTGCAGCGAGGCCCCGGCGACGCCCAGCGTCACGCCGACCGCCGCCGCCAGCAGGATGCGCGGCAGGCGCAGGGTGTAGAGGACCGCGGCGTCGCGGCTGCCCAGCGGCTCGCCCGGCAGGCCGACCGCCTGCGCCAGATGCGACAGCACCCGGTCCAGCGGCAGGGCGATGCTGCCGGTGGACAGGGCGATCAGGACCGCGGCCGTCAGCGCGGCGCCCAGCAGCCCGAGGGCGGGCCCGAGGCGGGGGCGGCGGGCCGGAGGCACGCCGGCGACGGACATGCCGGTACTGCCGATGCTCATGGCCCGCCCTTCCCGGTTTGGGCGCGCAGCAGCGCCTCGACCGCTTCCGGCGTGCGCGGACCCAGCCCGACCAGAAGCGCGCCGTCGATCTGGACGACGCGGCGGTCGCGCGCCGCCGGGGTCATCGCCAGCTGCGGCAATGCCAGCAGGCCGTCGAGCCCACCGGACCGCTCCACCAGCGTGCGGCTGACCAGCAGGATCTCCGGCTCGGCGGCCAGAGCGGCTTCCGCCGACAGCGGCGGGAAGTCGCGGTCGCTGTCGATGGCGTTGCGCCCGCCGGAAAGCGCGATCAGGGCATCCGGCACGGTGCCGCGCCCGGCCGCCATCATGCCGCCGGGACCGCCGCCGACCAGACAGAGGATGCGGGCACCCGCCCGGCCGGAACCGGCGGCCTGCTGCGCCTCGGCCGACAGGGCGGACAGCCGGCCGGTCAGTTCGGCGCTCAGGCGCCGGCCCTCCACCTCGCGGCCCAGGGCGCGGGCGACGACGGCGATCTTGGCGGTCAGACCGGCCGGGTTGGAGACTTCCGGCACCATCTCGACCGTCACGCCCATGGCGCGCAGCTGGTCGAAGGCGGTCTGCGGCCCGGCCCCCTCGACGGCCAGCACATGGGTGGGGCCAAGCGACATCAGCCCCTCCGCCGACAGGGTGCGCATGTAGCCGACATCGGGCTTCGCCGCCGCCGCCGGCTGACGGCTGACCGTGTCGCGCCCGACCACCGCATCGCCGGCGCCCAGCGCGAAGGCAAGCTCCGTCACCGGCGCCCCGATGGTGACGAGGCGCATCTCCGCCGCCCCCTTTGCCGCCTCCTCTGCCGCCCCGGCGGCAGGCGCCGTCAGGCAGGCGGAAATGCCGAAGGCGAGGGCGGCAAAGAGGCAGCGGGGTACCGTGCGCGTCATCATCGGCCCCCACACCTCAGGCGACGCCCGGCAGGTCGGGCATCGACCGGGCCAGTTGGCGCCATTCCGTCCGTTCCGGCTTGTCCTCGTCGCGCTGGCCGCAGAGGATGGCGCAGTTCTCCCCTTGCGCGTTGTAGAGCTCGACGGTGGTGATGCCGCCCTTGTCGGTAGGCTTGAACACCACCCAGGCGCTGGCGAGACGCGCCATGTCGCAGTGCAGGCGGAAGGCGGGATCGTCGATGCCGAGCACGGCCCCGTCCGTCCGCAGCGTGGCGATGGTGCCGGTGTGGATCTGGATGCAGCCGGCATTGCCGACGAAGATCATGATCTCCAGCCGGTCGTCGCGGGCGGATTCGAGCAACCCGGTCACCGCCGCCAGGGGGATTTCGCGGGCGAACTCGCCGCCCGCCAGCCGCATGGCGTCGAGGCGGGCGACGCCGAACCGCTTCAGCATCCCGTGGAATTCATGGACGTCGGCCATCGCCGCCCAGGCGGCGCGCAGGCCGGCGACATCGATGTCGGCCGGAACGGTGGCGGCGGTCCGGACCGGCTGTTCGCCGCTTTCGACCTCGTCGCCCACGTCGCCATCCGCCCGGTGCCCGGCCAGGAAGGCGTCCCAGGCCGCGGCATCGGTTTCGTCCGTGCGGTGGATGGCATGGACCGGCTGCCCGGCCGCGTTGCGGATCAGGATGGCGCCGGCGGCCGGATCGTAAGCGGTCCGGCGCCAGTGGCGGGGGAAGATCCGCAGGTCGACGTCGCGGTTCAGCACGATGATGGCATGGCCGTTGCCGGACACATTGCCGAAGCGGCCGACCTTCTCGTGGGTGATGGCGCTGTTGGCGGTGACGACCCGGACCGGACCGATGGCGTCCAGCCGCGGCAGGGCAACCGGCCAGTCCACCTCAAGCCGCAGGAGTCCGGTCGCGCCGGCGGTGACGGTGGGCGCCTCGATGGAAGGCAGGGAGGTGTCGGGCATCGGGAAAATCCTCGCGAGGGCTGGCGCGGCGCCGGCCGGTGAACTTCCCCAGATGATTATGATAGTCATTATCAATGACAAGGCAGGGTTCATTAACCCGCATTAATTCCGGTTCGAGGGCGTCTACGCCGACGGCGCCAAAGGCCGGACATGTCCACGATTTCCCAGGCGGATCCGTTTGCGGTACATACAAAGCACAGTTGATATGTGCTAAATAGGTATTTGATTCCCTTGTTAGGGGATATTCTTTCCTGTAGCGTGACGGTAACCGCCCGACGCCGAAGAGCGCCCAAGGTGGCGGACCAACCCAATATCCCATTCCATAGACACCGGGCATCAACCGATGAATTGGCTGAAATCGCTTCTCGTCGCCGGCCTTCTGCAGGTCGCCGCCGTCTCCGCCGCCCAGGCCCAGAGCGACCTCGACCGCATCAAGACCGACGGCGTGCTGAAGATCGGCACCGAGGGCACCTATGCCCCCTTCACCTATCACGATGCGTCGGGCGCACTGGTCGGCTTCGATGTCGAGATCGGGCGCGAGGTCGCCAAGCGCATCGGCGTGAAGGCGGAGTTCCTGGAAGGCAAGTGGGACGGGCTGATCGCCGGCCTCGACGCCCGCCGCTACGACGCCGTGATCAATCAGGTCGGCATCACCGAGGCGCGCAAGGCCAAGTACGACTTCTCCGACCCCTACATCACCAGCCGCGCGGTGCTGATCGTGCGCGGCGACAATGACGCCATCAAGAGCTTCGACGACCTGAAGGGCAGGAAGTCGGCGCAGTCGCTGACCAGCAATTTCGGCAAGCTGGCCGAGGCGTCGGGCGCGCAGCTGGTCGGCACCGACGGCTTCGACCAGTCGATCCAGCTCGTCCTGAACGGCCGGGCCGACGCGACGGTCAACGACAGCCTGTCCTTCCTGGACTTCAAGAAGCAGAAGCCGAACGCCAACGTGAAGATCGCCGCGACCCGGGACAATGCCGACCAGTCCGGCATCATCGTCCGCAAGGGCGAGGCGAAGCTGGTCGCCGCCATCAACGAGGCTTTGGCCGGGATGAAGGCCGACGGCACCTACGCCAACATCTCGCAGAAGTATTTCGGCGCCGACGTTTCCAAGTAACCGCCGGACAGTCCCCAATGCCCCCCGCCCCATCCGGGCCGGGGGCATTGTCGTTCCTTCACCACGAGAGGCACCTTCCCCCTTGCTGCACTGGCTTACCCTGATGGCGGACTCGCTTCCGTCGCTGCTGTGGGCGGCACTGGTCTTCACCGTGCCGCTGACGCTGGCCTCCTTCGCACTTGGCCTGACGGTCGGGCTGGTGGCGGCGGTGGTCCGGCTGTTCGGGCCGGCGCCGCTGGCCGCCATCGTCCGCTTCTATGTCTGGATCATCCGCGGCACGCCGCTGCTGGTGCAGCTGTTCCTGATCTTCTACGGCCTGCCCAGCGCGGGCATCGTGCTGGACGCCTTCCCGGCGGCGCTGATCGGCTTCACGCTGAATGTCGGCGCCTACACCTCGGAGATCATCCGCGCGGTCATCGGATCGGTGCCGAAGGGCCAGTGGGAGGCCGCCTATTCCATCGGCATGAGCTGGTCGCAGGCGATGCGGCGCACCATCCTGCCGCAGGCCGCCCGCGTCGCGGTGCCGCCGCTGTCGAACAGCTTCATCTCGCTGGTCAAGGACACCTCGCTCGCCGCCGCCATCACCGTGCCGGAGCTGTTCCAGGCGGCGCAGCGCATCGTCGCCACCAGCTACGAGCCGCTGATCCTGTATGTGGAGGCGGCCCTGATCTATCTGGCGCTGAGCTCCATCCTGTCGGCGCTGCAGGTCCGGCTGGAACGCCGGCTCGGCCAGTATGGCGGTTTCCTGGAGGCCAAGTCGTGATCCGGCTGTCGAACATCGAAAAGCGCTTCGGCGAGTTGACCGTGCTGAAGGGCGTGTCCGTGACGGTGGCGGAAGGGCGCGTCACCGCGCTGATCGGACCGTCCGGCGGCGGCAAGAGCACGCTGCTGCGCTGCATCAATCTGCTGGAAATCCCGACCTCCGGCAGCGTGCGCATCGGCGAGGAGGAGCTGGCCTTCCATCCCGGCGGCAAGCCCGGATGGAAGGACATCCAGCGGCTGCGCGGCCAGACCGGCATGGTGTTCCAGAACTTCCAGCTCTTCCCCCACCGCACGGCGGTGGAGAATGTGATGGAAGGGCTGGTGACCGTGCAGAAATGGCCGGATGAGAAGGCGCGGGAGCACGCGATGGCCCTGCTGCACAAGGTCGGCATGGCCCACAAGGCGGACGCCTGGCCGGCGACCCTGTCGGGCGGCCAGCAGCAGCGCGTCGCCATCGCCCGCGCCCTGGCCCCGTCGCCCCGCGTGCTGCTGTGCGACGAGCCGACCTCCGCGCTCGACCCCGAACTGTCGGGCGAGGTGGTGGAGGTGCTGGGCACACTGGCGGCGGAGGGCACCACCATGGTGATGGCCACCCACGACCTGCGCCTCGCCTCGCGCATCGCGCACGAGGTGGTGTTCCTCGACAGCGGCGAGGTGGTGGAGACCGGCCCGGCGCGCGAGCTGTTCACCCACCCGGCGCGCGAGCGCACCCAGCGCTTCATCGCCACCCTGACCCAGCAGGGGCAGCAGGGCGAAGGCGTCTGAAAACGCATCTGGGGCCGCCGGGCGCGGGGTTCTCACCCCGGCCCGGCGACCCCCGGCGGTCATGCGAGGTTGCGCTTGGCGGTTACTCGGCAGCCGTCTTCGTCTGGCCGACCACGCTCAGCGCCACCGGGCTGATATCGCTTTCCGGCTCGGCATAGGCGCGTCCATAGTAGCTGTCGATGAGCAGCTGCCTGATCTCGGCGACCAGCGGATAGCGCGGGTTGGCGCCGGTGCACTGGTCGTCGAAGGCGGCTTCGGCGATGGCATCGACCCGCGCCAGGAATGCCGCCTCCGGCACCCCCGCCGCCTGGATCGAGGC
>JBKHVJ010000016.1:0-32153 GCA_046570145.1 Alphaproteobacteria bacterium | reverse complement strand
CTGAACGGCAAGGTCGGCGCGGCCTTCACCTCCACCGCCACCCAGCATGGCGGGCAGGAGAGCACCATCCTCAGCACCCACACCGTGCTGCTGCATCTGGGCATGGTGATCGTCGGCCTGCCTTACTCCTTCCAGGGCCAGATGGGCGTTTCGGAAGTGATGGGCAACTCGCCCTACGGCGCCAGCACCATCGCCGACGGCGACGGCTCGCGCCGGCCGAGCGCGGTCGAACTGGACGGCGCCCGCTTCCAGGGCCGCCATGTCGCCGAGATCGCGACCAAGCTGCACGGTTGATGCCGGGTAGACGCTGAAAAGAGGGGAGGGAGCCGTGGGCCTGCTGATCGACGGACAATGGCAAGACCAGTGGTACGACACCAGGAAGACCGGGGGTGCGTTCGTCCGGACGGAGGCGCAGTTCCGCGACCGGGTGTCGGCCGACGGTTCCACCCCCTACAAGGCGGAGGCCGGGCGCTATCACCTGATGGTGTCGCTGGCCTGCCCCTGGGCGCACCGCACGCTGATCTTCCGCAGGCTGAAGCGGCTGGACGAGGTGATCGGCGTCAGCGTGGTCGATCCGCTGATGCTGTCGGAAGGCTGGACCTTCGCCGATCCGGAACCGGTGACCGGCGCCCGCCGCCTCTACGAGGCCTATGTCAAGGCCAAGCCCGGCTACAGCGGCCGGGTGACCGTCCCGGTGCTGTGGGACAGAAAGACCGGCAGCATCGTCAACAACGAGTCGGCGGAGATCATCCGCATGCTCAACCGCGAGTTCGACGCCTTCACCGATGTACGGACCGACTTCTGCCCGCCGGAACTGGCGGAGGAGATCGACCGGGTGAACGCCTTCGTCTATGACGCCGTCAACAACGGCGTCTACAAGGCCGGCTTCGCGACCTCACAGGACAAGTACGAGGCCGCTTTCGACGCCCTGTTCGCGGCGCTGGACGAGATCGACGCCAAGCTGGCGACCCGGCGCTGGCTGGTCGGCAACCGGCTGACCGAGGCCGATTGGCGGCTGTTCACCACGCTGGTCCGCTTCGATGCGGTCTATGTCGGGCATTTCAAGTGCAACAAGCGGCGGATCGCCGACTATCCGCACCTGTCCGGATATCTGCGCGACCTGTATCAGGTGCCGGGCGTGGCGGAGACGGTGAATTTCGACCACATCAAGCAGCACTATTACGGCAGCCACGCCACCATCAACCCCACCGGCATCGTGCCGAAGGGGCCGGAACTGGACCTTGACGCCGCACATGGACGGGGGGCTTTGGGACCGGATCCGCTGGCGGCGTGACGGATCGGCTCCCCGGCGGTTGTCAGAAGGAAACGACAACCGCATGAGGGAGTTCGTCCGATGCGTACAGTTATTCTCGCGGCTGCTGCCGTCCTGGCCCTTTCGTCGCCCGTCCTGGCCCAGAGCGGCCAGTCGCAAAACGGGTGGGGCGGGGCACTCGACCAGCTGAACCGGGCCGTAAACCCGGACAATTATCCGCAGGACCGCACGGCCGAGGATCGCGAGATGAACCGCGACGGGCGCCGCTATGAGGGCTCGTCGGGGAACTCGGCCGGCAACCGCCGCGGCAACGCCTATGGCGACTATTCCGACCGCGACCTGCGCAACCAGTATGACCGGCTGGGCGAGGAACAGCGCCAGATCCGGCAGAACCGCCGCGCCATCGAGGACGAGATGGACCGCCGCGGCATCAGCCGCTAGGGACGGTCGTCAGGGCTTGTGGCAGCGGGCCATGTCTTCCGGGTTGCCCATCGCCTCGCACTGGAAGCCGTTGGAGAACTTGAAGCGCAGCGGCCCGGTCTTGCGCACGCTGACCACCGGCTTCTTGCCGGTGTCCTGGAATTCCACCCAGGCGGAGCTGTCGAAGCGCGTCTGCAACCCGTTGCTGAGCCGTACCCGGCCCTGATTGTCCTTGATCACCTGGATGCCGGTGCTGAACAGCAGGTTCGGCCCGTCCTGCTTCGCCGACAGGCCGTTGGTGCAGTTGACGCCCTCCGGCTTCACGGCCACGCACTCGAACGAGCTGGGCTGGCTGGCGGTGAGGACCATCGCATAGACGGCGACTTCCAGAACGTTGAGCGGCATGGGCGTGCACCGGTTGAGTGGTGGCGGATTTGAAAGAGCACAGGACCGCGGCGGGAAACCGTCCGCGGTCCTTCCGTCTTACGGACCATGTGGTTACGAAAGAGATAATGTCGCGCCTGCGGTCGAATCTTGCGCATTCGGCCGCCTCACCCCGCCGCGGCCGCCGGGACCATGACCGGTGCGGCGGCCCGGCAACTGGACTTGCGTGCCCCGGACCGGTAGAAGCGGTCCCATCGGCCATGGCTTCGGCCATTTGCTTCAGCCAGAGGGGGCGGGCGCAATCCCATGACGTTCCAACAGCGTTTGATCCTGCTGGTCACCGGTCTGGTGCTGCTGGCGGTGGTGGCGGTCACCACGACGATGGCATTCACCACGCGCGCGGTGCTGACCGAGCGGATCGAGGCGGAGGCGCGGCTGACCGCCGGCCTGCTTGCCCGCGGCGCCGCCCAGGCCGGCGACCTCCCGCGGGACGTCGACGCCCTGCTGTCCGAACGGTTGCTGTCGGAAGCGACGCTGACCGCCCATCTGGTGGCGCTGGCGGAAACGGCGAAGCTGGCGCCCAAGGCCATCAACGACCGGCTGAAGCAGATCGCCGAGTCGGGCGGTCCGGACGAGATGTGGATCACCGACAACCGCGGCCGTGCCTATCTGCACAATGTGCCCGGCCCCGACCCGGTCTTCGGCCAGGATGCCAAGGGCGGTCCGCGCCACGGCGCCTACAGCGGCCTGCTGAACCGGTCGCCCGCGTCGCTGGCGTCGGAACCGGCGATGGAAAGCGGCCGCCTGATGAAGTTCGCCGGCGTGACCGGCGTCGACCGGCCGCGCATCGTCCAGGTCGGTGCCGACATGCGGCGTCTGGGCGACCTGCTGCGCAAATCGGGGGCTGAGGGAGCGATCGACGGGCTGATCGCCACCCGCGCGGTGGAGGCGGCCTGGCTGCTCGACCGCGACGGCCGGGTGCTGGCACGCGGCGCGGTGGTGGCCAACGGCTCGGGCGGCCCGCTGACCGATGCCGACACCGCCGCTGTCAAGGCGGCGGCGACCGCAAGCGACGTGACGGTCCGCGTGTCGGGCGACGGGCTGCTGGCGCTGGCGCCCATCCGCTACACCGCCGCCAACGCCGCTGCGGCGGCCGGCCTGCCGGCGGTCGCCGCGGTCCGCCTTCCCTACACCGAGCCGGGGGCGATGCTGGGCCGGCAGCTGAAGATCGGCGGGCTGGTCGGCGTCTTCGTGCTGGCGCTGGGCGTCTATCTCAGCATGCGCTTCGCCCGCGACCAGATGGCGCCGGTGGAACGGCTGAGCGAGGCGGTCAAGGCGGTGGAGGCCGGGCGCTTCAACCCCCTCAGCCTGAACGAGGCGGCGGACCGCGACGACGAGTTCGGCCGGCTGTCCCGCGTCTTCCGCCGCATGGCGATGGAGGCGACGGCCCGCGAGGAGACGCTGGACGCCCAGCTGGTGATGCGCGGGGCGGAGCTGGAAACCAAGAGCGAGAAGCTGGCCGCCGCCGAACAGCTGATCGAGGAGGAGCAGCGCGCCGCCCGCGACGTGCAGGCCAACCTGCTGCCGCGCCAGCTGCCGGTCGGCCGCGACAGCCAGTTCTTCGGCACGCTGGTGCCGGGTCACGCCGTCAGCGGCGATTTCTACGATGTGGTCGAGCTGGACGATCGCCACAGCCTGCTGGTGACCGCCGGCGTGTCGGGCGGCGGCGTGCCGGCGGCCTTCCTGATGCTGATGGTGCGCGCCGCCATCCGCGAGACCGCCCGCCCCGGCGTCGGACCCGCCGCGATCCTGACCGGCGCCAACGAGCGGCTGTGCGGCGAGAGCCCCTTCAACGGCTTCGCCACCGCCTTCGTCGCCATCTACGACCGTGCCGCCGGCACGCTGGTCCATGCCGCCGCCGGGCATCGCGGCGCCTGCCGCGTCACCGCGGAGGGCGAGGTGGAGTTCCTGTCCGTGGCCGGCGGCCCGGCGCTGGGTATCCGCCGCGGCGCCCCCTATGGCGAAGCCATCACGGTGCTGAACCAGGACGAGACGCTGTTCCTGTGCACCGATGGCGTCCTGCACTCCGTGGATGGCCAACGCGAGCCCTTCGGCGAGGAGCGCCTTGCCGCGGCCCTGGCCCACAGCCGCGGCATGTCGGCCCGCGACCGTGCCGAACAGGTCCTGCGCGGCGTGCAGGCCCATGTCGGCGCCGACGGAGTGATCGCCGGCGATCTGGTGTGCCTGGTCTTGCGGCGGCTGCTGCCGGTGACGGAGGCGGTCGAGGCGGTGGAGGCGGTTTGAGGGCGAGTGCAGGCTGACCTCTACTTCCTCCCCCGCGCGCCCTCCCGCGCCCGCGATGCCGTCTCCCGCTCCAGCCTTTCGCGCAGGAAGGCCAGCACGGCGGCCTCCTCGCCACTCAGGCCCGCCAGTTCGTCGCGCAGTTCCGCCTCCACCTCGCGCTTCAGCGAGTCCAGCAGGCCGCCCTCCAGATAGGCGTCCAGGATCTCCGGATGGACGTAGCTCTTGCGGCAGACGCTGGGGGTGTTGCCGAGGCGGGTGGCGACCTGTTCGATGGCGCGGGTGACGTTGCGCTTGGCGGCGGTCGTGCTGTCGAACGACTCGAACTCCCTGAGCGCCATCGCCGCCAGCACGGTGCCGGCCCATGTGCGGAAATCCTTGGCGGTGAAATCGGCGCCGGTGGCCTCGCGCAGGTAGGCGTTGACGTCTCCCGACGTCACGGCGTGGCGCTGTCCGTCCGAATCCAGATACTGGAACAGTTCGTCGCCGGCCACGTCGCGGCAGGCGGCGACGACGCGGGCAAGCCGGCGGTCGCGCAACGCGACGTTCCATTCCTTGCCGGACTTGCCCTTGAAGGAGAAGCGGACCTCGGTCCCCTCGACCTCGGTGTGGCCGTCGCGCAGCGTGGTCAGGCCATAGCTCTGGTTCTCGCGGGCGTAGCTCTCGTTGCCGACGCGGATCAGCGTGGTCTCCAGCAGCCGCACCACGGCAGCCAGAACCTTCTCCCGCGGCAAGCCGCGACGGCCGAGATCGGCGGTCACCCGCTCGCGCAGCGCGGGCAGCGCCCGGCAGAAATCCAGCATGCGGCCGAACTTGGTGCCCTCGCGCAGTTCGGTCCAGCGGCGGTGGTAGCGGTACTGCTTGCGCCCCTTGGCATCGCGGCCGGTGGCCTGCAGGTGGCCGTCGGGATCGGGGCAGATCCAGACGTCGCGGTAGGCCGGCGGGATCGCCAGTTTGCGGATGCGCGCCAGCGTTTCCTCCTCCGTCACCTGGGCACCGTCGGGCCAGAGGAAGCGGAAGCCCTTGCCGTAGCGCCGTCGGCGGATGCCGGGGGTATCGTCGGAGCTGTAGGTCAGCCCGGCGCAGGCGGCTTCCTGTTCGGGCGATGGGGTGTCCGTATCGGACGGAGGGATGGAGCTGTCCATATGGCCATCAACGGCCGGGACGCGTTTTGGTTGCTGGCTCTCCTTCGGAGAGGGTTACTTCGCAGTTGCAAAAACCCTATCCTTGCACCGCCACATCCTGAACGGAGCCGCGATCATGGACCGCAAGCCGGACGAGACGACCCTGACCGCCCATCTGCCGAACCTGGAGATCCAGATCCGTCACCGCGAGGCGGGGGAGGATGGGGCGGAGGTGATCGCCATCCAGTTCCGCGCCACCCCGTCCTTCGACGCGGTCGCCGGGCTGCTCGCGCCCGCGTTGATGAACCCGCTCCTGCTGGCGGGACCCGCCGGAGGAAAGTCGGGAGCCCACCCGTTTGGCGCCAATCCGATGGCGTCCGCCGCCGGCATGGCCGAGCTGTGGATGGCGCCGATGCGGCTGTGGGGCGAGATGGTGCGGCAGGCCTGGGCGCCGTGGGTTCAGATGGGGCTGCCGTCGGCCCAGCGCCGCTAGATCACGGCCACTTCACCTCCGGCGGCAGGCTCATCAGGATCGCCTCGGTGTTGCCGCCGGTCTTCAGGCCGAAGGTGGTGCCGCGGTCGTAGAGCAGGTTGAATTCCACATAGCGGCCGCGCCGGATCAGCTGGTGCTCCCGCTGCTCCGCCGTCCAGGGCCGGTTCATGTGCCGGCGCACCAGCGCCGTGTAGCTGTCGAGGAAGGCGGTGCCGACGTCGCGGGTGAAGGCGAAGTCCGCCTCCCAGTCGCCCGAGTCGAGATTGTCGAAGAAGATACCGCCGACGCCGCGCGCCTCGCCCCGGTGCGGCAGGAAGAAATAGCGGTCGCACCATTCCTTGTAGCGCGTGTAATAGTCCGGGCCGTGGCGGTCGCAGGCCGCCTGCAGGCCGGCGTGGAAGTCGGCGGTGTCGCGGTCGTCCGGGATCATCGGCGTCAGGTCGGCGCCGCCGCCGAACCAGGCTTTCGTCGTCACGATGTGGCGCGTGTTCATGTGCGTGGCCGGCACCAGGGGCGAGCGCATGTGCGCCACCAGGCTGATTCCCGCCGCCCAGAATTCGCCGGTTTCGCCGGCGCCCGGGATGTTGCCGCGGAATTCCGGGCTGAAGGTGCCGTGGACGGTCGAGATGTTGACGCCGACCTTCTCGAACACCCGGCCCTTCATCACCGACATGGTGCCGCCGCCGCCCTCGCCGCCTTCATGATCCGGGCGGGTCCAGCTCTTGCGCTCGAACCGGCCGGGGGGCAGGTCGGCGTGGGTACCGGTCAGCTCGTCCTCCAGCGCCTCGAAGGCGGCGCAGATGCGGTCGCGCAGCTCCCGGAACCAGGAGGCGGCGCGGGCCTTGCGGTCTTCGATGAGGCCGGAGTGGGCGGTGGATTCGGCGGTGGATTCGGCGGTCATGGCGTTTCCTGTCCGGCGGTTTGCCGCGTCTCTTGTGCGGCGGTCTGCCGCAGGGCCTCACCCAACACCATCGCCGCGCTGACGGCAACGTTCAAGGAGCGGGCGGGCGGCACCATCGGGATCACCAGCCGCGCGTCGGCGGCGTCATGCACCTCGTCGGGCACGCCGGCGCTCTCGCGGCCGACCAGGATGCGGTCGCCGGGGGCGAAGCGGAAATCGGTGTAGGGGATCGCCGCCCGGGTGGTCAGCAGCACCAGACGGCCCGCCTGCGGCGCCGCGCGATAGGCGGTCCAGGAACTGTGCCGGATCCAGTCGAGATGGTCCAGGTAATCCATCCCGGCGCGGCGCAGCCGGCGGTCGTCCAGCACGAATCCGCAAGGCTCGATCAGGTCGAGCGCCACCCCCAAACCGGCTGCGAGTCGCATCAGGGTGCCGGCATTCTGTGGAATGTCGGGTTCGAACAGCACAAGGCGCAACGCGGGCCTTGCCTCGAAGTGTTTGTTTTGCATACAAATAGTCCAGCCCCGACACACGCGACAAATTGTCTCCCGGCCAAGGACTTTTCAAGATGTCGACGCGACGGTATACCGCAGCGCAGAAGCTGGAGATACCCACTCCGGACCGATGCGGCATGCCTGAGGGTTTTTCCTTCGGCGGGCGGGCTTGCCGTGTCATGCATAAAAATGGTCCATCGGTCGTCCGGCGCGGGCAAAGGGCGTCGGGCATGCCTTGAGGAGAAACAGGCTTATGGCTCAGACCACGCATCCGCCCGGGACGGGTGGCCACGCGGCCTCCAGCGGCGAGGGGGGTTCCCGCCGCGATTTTCTGTATCTTGCCACCGGTGCGGTCGGCGTCGTCGGGGCGGCCTCGGCGGCCTGGCCCTTCATCGACAGCCTAAATCCGGCGGCCGACACCCTGGCGCTTGCCTCCATCGACGTTGATCTGGCTCCGGTCGCCGAGGGGCAGGCGATCACGGTCACCTGGCGCGGAAAGCCTGTCTTTGTCCGCCACCGCACTGCCGAGGAGATCGAGGCCGCCAAGCAGGTCAACCTGGGCGACCTGCGCGATCCGGCCGCCGACGATGCCCGCGTGAAGAAGCCGGAATGGCTGATCGTCATCGGCATCTGCACGCATCTGGGCTGCGTGCCGCTGGGCCAGAAGGTCACCGATCCGCGCGGCGAGTATGGCGGGTGGTTCTGCCCCTGCCACGGCTCCCACTACGACACCGCTGGGCGCATCCGCAAGGGCCCGGCCCCCGCAAACCTTGTCCTTCCGACGTACGCCTTCACGGGCGATACCAAGATCCGGCTCGGTTAAGCGGCCCAACGGTTCTGGAGACCCCGAGATGGCTCAGGTTCAAGCCACCAAGTTCAAGAATCCGGTCGTGAACTGGATCGACAGCCGCCTGCCGATCTTCACGATGCTGGATCACGAGTACAACCACTACCCGATGCCGCGGAACGTCAACTACCTGTGGGCGTTCGGTGCCATCGCCGGCATCATGCTGGTCATCATGATCGCCACGGGCCTGTTCCTGGCGATGCAGTACTCGTCCCACACCTCGCTTGCCTTCGATTCGGTCGAGCGCATCATGCGCGACGTGAATTACGGCTGGCTGATCCGCTACGTCCACGCCAACGGCGCGTCGATGTTCTTCATCGCCGTCTACATCCACATGTTCCGCGGTCTCTATTACGGCTCCTACAAGGCCCCGCGCGAAATCCTGTGGATCCTGGGCGTCATCATCTTCCTCGTCATGATGGGCACCGCCTTCATGGGCTATGTGCTGCCCTGGGGCCAGATGAGCTTCTGGGGCGCCACCGTCATCACGAACCTGTTCTCGGCATTCCCGATCGTCGGCGACCCGATCGTGACCCTGCTGTGGGGCGGCTTCTCGGTCGACAACCCGACGCTGAACCGCTTCTTCGCGCTGCACTTCCTGCTGCCCTTCGTGCTGCTGGGTCTGGTGATCCTGCACACGGCGGCGCTGCATGTCTGCGGTTCGAACAACCCGCTCGGCATCGACCCGAAGGGCCCGCAGGACACCGTCCCGTTCAACCCGTACGTCACGGTCAAGGACGGCTTCGCCGTGGTGATCTTCATGATCATCTACGCGGCGTTCGTGTTCTTCATGCCGAACTACATGGGCCATCCGGACAACTACATCCCGGCCAACCCGCTGGTGACCCCGGCGCACATCGTGCCGGAATGGTACTTCCTGCCCTTCTACGCCATGCTGCGCGCGATCCCGGACAAGCTGGGCGGCGTGCTGGCGATGTTCGGCTCGATCGCGCTGCTGGCCTTCCTGCCGTGGCTCGACCGTTCGAAGGTCCGCAGCTGCAAGTTCCGTCCGATCTACCGCCAGTTCTTCTGGATCCTCGCGCTCGACGCGCTGGTTCTCGGCTATGCCGGCGCCATGCCGGCCGAAGGCGCCTGGCTGATCATCGCCCGTATCGGCACCGCCTATTACTTCTTCCACTTCCTGGTCCTGCTGCCGGTGCTGGGCAAGCTGGAACGGCCGAGTCCGCTCCCCAACAGCATCGCCGAGTCCGTTCTGAAGGGCGGGGGCGGCATCGCCGCCGGCGCCCATGCCAAGCCGATGGAGAAGGCCTGATGCGCGCGTTGAAGACTGCTATCCTTTCGGCGGCGCTGGCTCTCGGCATCGCCGGGGCCGCGCAGGCCGCGGAAGGCGTGCACATCCCCAAGCAGAACTGGCCGCACAGCGGCATCTTCGGGACCATCGACAAGGCGTCGGCCCAGCGTGGTTTCCAAGTCTACAAGGAAGTCTGCGCCGCCTGCCATTCCATGCGTCTGGTCCCGATCCGCACGCTGGCCGGCATCGGCTTCAGCGAGGATGAGCTGAAGGCGATCGCCGCCGGCTATGAGGTGCAGGCCGGTCCGAACGACGCGGGCGAGATGTTCATGCGTCCGGCCATCCCGGCCGACCGCTTCCCGTCGCCCTTCGCCAACGACCAGGCGGCCCGTGCGTCGAACAACGGCGCCCTGCCGCCGGACCTGTCGCTGATGGCCAAGGCCCGCGTCGGCGGCGAGGATTACCTCTACGCCTTCCTGACCGGCTTCGAGGAGCCGCCGGCCGGCGTCCATCTGATGGACGGCATGAACTACAACAAGGTGTTCCCCGGCCATCAGGTCGGCATGCCGAACATCCTGGCGCCCGACGGCGTCACCTTCGCCGACGGCACCAAGGCGACGGTGGAGCAGCAGGCGCACGACGTGGCGACCTTCCTGACCTTCGCCGCGGAACCGCACCTGGATGCCCGCAAGCAGATGGGCGTCAAGGTCATCCTGTTCCTGCTGGTGCTGGCCGGCCTGATGTATGCCACCAAGCGCAAGCTGTGGAGCACGCTGCACTGAGCCCGACGGTTCGGTGAGGCAATTCGGACCTGGACAGGGCGCCCCTTCGGGCGCCCTGTTTCTTTTGGGGAACGGGTCGTCCGGGCGGCGGACTTACTGCGGAGAAGACGAATGGTGGACAGGCTGATCGACGAGATCGTCGATTTCTGGTTCGACGAGGCGATGAAGCCCTATTGGTTCCGCAAATCGGCAAGTTTCGACCGGGCGGTCGCCGACACGCTCGGCCCCCATTACGAGGCGGCGGCCCGCGGCGACTACGATCATTGGATGGAGGATGTCGACGGCTGCATCGCGCTGTGCGTCCTGCTCGATCAGGTGCCGCGCAACATGTTCCGCGACGATCCGCGCGCCTTCGCGACCGATGCCAAGGCGCGCGGCGTGAGCGAGCATGCCGTCGCCAACGGGTTCGATCTGGAATGCACCACGGACGAGCGGACCTTCCTCTACCTGCCCTTTGAGCATCACGAGGACCTTGCGAGCCAGGAGCGGTCGGTCGCGCTGTTCAGCGAGCGGGTCAGCGACGAGACCACGGTGCGCTACGCCCTGCGCCACCGCGAGATCATCCAGCGCTTCGGCCGATTCCCCCACCGCAACGCCGTCCTGGGCCGCCCCGGCACGCCGGAGGAAGAGGCGTTCCTGCAGGAACCGGGGTCGTCCTTCTAGCCTCTCACGCCGGCTGCGGTGCCAGCCAGCGTTCCAGCGCGCCGAGCAGGTCGGCGCGGCGGACCGGCTTGGTCAGGTAGTCGTTCATGCCGGCGGCGAGGCAGCGGACGCGGTCCTCCGGCTGGGCATTGGCGGTGACGGCGATGATCGGGATGCGGGCGCGCTCGTCGCCGAGCGAGCGGATGGTGGTGGTGGCCGCCACCCCGTCCATGTCCGGCATGGCGATATCCATCAGCACCGCTTCGGGCGGCACCGGCGCCTGGGCGACGGCCACCACGGCCTCCGCCCCGCCGGTGGCGGTCTCGACCGAGAAGCCGGCCTTGGCGAGCAGCCCCGCCACAACCATCCGATTGGTCGCGCTGTCATCCACCACCAGAAGCCGGCCGCCGCGCGAACGTGCCCAACTCATCAGCACCTCGCCGTCGGTGGTGCGCGACGGCAGGGCGACCGGCATGTCGAGCATCGCCCGCAGGGAGCCGTCGTCCTCCTGCGTCACGGTCATCTGCGCACCCATCGCCGCCAACAGACGACGGGCGAAGTCCTTGCCGAACCCGTCCTTGCAGTGCCCATCGTACCGGCCATGCAGTTCGGCCCGGAGGACGACCGACTCCTCGCCGTTCGGCAGGGCCGAGAGACGGAAGCTGAGCCGGCCCGGCTCGGCACAGGCGATGGCGCTCGCTGCCAGCGCACTGCACAGGCTGCCCACGGTCTCCGCATCGCCGATCAGCCGCGGCGGCGTGCCCGTCAGCACGCCGACGTCCAGGGTTATCCCCCGCCCCTGCGCCAGAGCCGTGGTGGAAACCGCCAGCATGCGGGCCATCGCTTCAGGAGCGAATGCTCTCCCCCGGTGGATGGGAGCCTGATGCAGAATGTCACCGTTCATGGCCCGCCATTAGCAAAATGCAAAGCAGCTTGCAGTGATCCTGTCGGAAAGTGACGGAGATCTGCGTTCCGACCGATAATGCGACCCATTATCAGCAAGTAGCGGGCCAGCGCCGCATCAATTCCCAAGCCGCGACACGAAAAGCGCGTTATTCTCCGGCGACATACCGAGGTAGGCTGGCAAGCGCCGGAGAAGTGGCTTGATGGCGGATTCGATGTATCGGCGAACGGTCTGCCCGCTGCCGCAGCTTTTGGGGGTGATCGGGGTCGCGGTTCCACTTCTGTACGGTGCGGCGGCACAGGGCGGCGAAGCCGTTCCCTACTGCGCCGATCCCGATTGGCCTCCTTACGAATCCATTTCCACCGACGGAAAGCACCAGGGGATCGCGGCGGATCTTCTGGCGCTGGTTTCCGAGCGTTCCGGGGTGGCTCTGCGTCCCATGCCGACCCGCAATTGGGAGGAGAGCATCGCAGCGGTGCGCGATGGGCGGTGCCGCTTCCTCAGTTTCCTGAACCGGACGCCGAAGCGTGAGGAATGGCTGGCCTTTACCGCACCGCTGTTCGTCGATCCGAACGTGCTGGTGACGCGGGAGAGTCACGACTATATCGCCGATCTTTCCACCGTCGGCGGCGAGACGATGGTGCTTCCCAGGGGAACCTCGGTCGAGGAAAGGGTGAGACGCGATTTCCCGAACCTCCGCATCGTCCTGGTCGAGAGCGAGGCGGAGGCCTTCGCGACGGTTTCCCGTGGCATGGCGGACATGACGTTGAGGTCGCTGACGGTCGCCGTCTACGCCATCAAGACCGCCGGCTGGTTCAACCTGAAGGTTGCCGGCCATTTGCCGGGCTACGAGAATGCGCTGCGGATCGGAGTTCGCAGGGACGAGCCGGAGCTGTTGGCTGCCCTCGATCGCGGTGTCGGAACGATTTCCGCCGCCGAACGGACCTCCATCGCCAACCGGCATGTCTCCATTCAGGTCCAGTCGCCGCTCGATGCATGGACGCTGGCGAAGCTGCTGGCGCTTCCCGCCGCGGTCGTTCTGACCAGCCTGTTCTGGATCGTCAAGCTGATGCGGGTGAACGAGCGGCTGCGGGTGCAGTCGCGCACCGACGTATTGACCGGCCTTGCCAACCGCAGTCACCTGAACGAGGTCTGCCGTTCGGAAATGGAGCGGGCCGTCCGTTATGGCAGGCCGATGTCGATCATCCTTGTCGATCTCGACCATTTCAAGCAGGTCAACGACCGGTATGGACATGTTTTCGGCGATCAGGTTCTGGTCGAATTCGCCGCGTTGGCGCGCAAGGCGCTGCGGGCCACCGATACGGTCGGCCGGTGGGGCGGCGAGGAGTTTCTGATCCTGTGCCCGGAGACCGGCTCGGGAGCCGCGCTCGCGATGGCCGAGAGGCTGCGCCGCATGATGCGCGAGTATGATTTCCCCAACGGTCACCGGCAGACCGGCAGTTTCGGCGTTGCCGGCTTCCTCGACGGCGACAGCATCGACCGCCTGCTGATCCGTGCCGACAATGCGCTCTACCGCGCCAAGGACGAAGGGCGCGACCGCGTCGTGCTCGACGACGGACCGGTGGACCTGTCGGAGGCGGCGCTCAGCCGGACCGTGTGTCCGGCGGATTGAACAGGTAGGGGACGAAGCTGCGGTGGTGCTCGTCCACCCGCAGCTCGCTGCCGATGGGTGGGAAGGCGCGCTGCTGGCAGTCGGTGCGTTCGCACAGGCGGCAGTTGACGCCGATCGGCACCGCCGCCTTGACGTCGGTGATGTCGATGCCGGCGGCGTAGACCAACTCCGGTGCATGGCTGGCCTCGCAGCCCAGCCCGACGGCGAACTGCCGCGACGGCTTCAGATAGGCGCCGCCACGCTTGGTCACGGTGCGGGCGATGCTGATGTAGGTGGTGCGGTCGGGCATCTGGGCGAACTGCACCAGGATCTTGCCGGGCTGGGCGAAGGCCTCGTGCACGTTCCACAGCGGGCAGGCTCCGCCGAAGCGGGCGAAGTGGAAGCGGGTGGCGGAATGGCGCTTGGTGATGTTGCCGGCCATGTCGACCCGCACGAAATAGAAGGGCAGGCCGCGAGCCCCCGGTCGCTGCAGGGTGGAGAGCCGGTGGCAGACCTGCTCGAAGCTCGCGGAGAAGCGGCTCTGCAACTGCTCCACATCGTGGCGCAGGGCACGGGCCTGGGCGGCGAAGGCGCGGTAGGGCATGACCAGCGCGCCGGCAAAATAGTTGGCGAGCCCGACCCGGCAGATCGACCGCGCATCCTCGCTGGAGAACTTGGCCTGATCCACCAACTCGTCGATCTGGTCGCCGAACTCCAGCAACGCGATCTGGTTCGCCATGTGGAAAGCGCGGCTGGAGCTGGTCAACAGGGCCGACAGGCGCAGCGTGCCGGTGGAGGCGTCATAGCTGCGCATGGCGGTCTCGCCCGCCTCGTCGGCGACGATCTTCACCCGCACGTCGTGGCGGCGCTTCAGATAGGCCGCCAGTTCGTTCAGCAGCGACCCGGAATGGATCTTCTCGGTGTCCCACAGCCGCTCCGCCGCCTCGTCCAGCGGACCGATGTAGTTGTTGCAGTAGTGGAAATAGTCCCGCACCTCCTCGTAGGGGAACTGCGGCCCGGCGAAGCTGTCGCCCTCCTGACTGCTGGGTTCGCGGTTGGACAGGCTGTCGGCCAGCGACTGCACCCGCTCGTGCAGCTTCTGATAGGCCTGATGCAGGCTGAGCACCCGGCGGGCCAGTTCCGGGCTGGAGCCCACCACGCTGCGCAGCTCGCCCGAGGTCAGCGGAGCCCCGGCGAAGAGCGGGTCCGCCAGCGCCTCGCGCAGGTCGGAGACCAGCCGGCTGTCCTCGTCCTCCAGGAAGGCGGACAGCTCCAGTTCGAAGGTGGCGGCGATCCGCATCAGCACCGGCAGGGTCAGCGGGCGCTGGTTGTTCTCCAACTGGTTGAGATAGCTGGGAGAAAGCTCCAATGTCTTGGCGAGCGATGCCTGGGTCAGGCCGCGCTGTTCGCGCAGGCGGCGCAGCTTGTAGCCAAGGAACAGCTTCTTTTGCATACGTATAAAATCCCGCCCCAGGATCGGCCTTGGAAACCGGTCGTTCTTCGCAATCTTAGCAAGCACCAAGCCGTGTTTGCAAAGGGCTTCGCAACTTCGCACGTTTTTGCGAAGAGGCTGTTTGAAGCGCTGCGAAGTTTGTGAATAATCCGCGGCGTTCCGGTGAATGATTGCGTCGCTCGACGCCGGGGCGGGGACCGTCACTGCGACGCCAAAGATATGGGAACGCCCGATGCAAGACATTCTGGCCAAGTTGGAGTCCAAGCGCGCCGCGGCGCGGCTGGGCGGCGGTGAGAAGCGCATCGCCGGCCAGCACGCCAAAGGCAAGCTGACCGCGCGCGAGCGGATCGAGCTGTTCCTCGACGAAGGGTCGTTCGAGGAGTTCGACATGTTCGTCGAACATCGCTGCATCGACTTCGGCATGGAGAGCCAGAAGGTCCCCGGCGACGGCGTCGTGACAGGCCACGGCACCGTCAACGGCCGCCTCGTCTTCGTCTTCAGCCAGGATTTCACGGTCTTCGGCGGCGCGCTGTCGGAAGCGCATGCCGAGAAGATCTGCAAGATCATGGACCAGGCGCTGAAGGTCGGCGCGCCCGTGATCGGCCTGAACGATTCGGGCGGCGCCCCCATCCAGGAGGGTGTGGCCTCGCTCGGCGGCTATGCCGAGGTGTTCCAGCGCAACGTCGACGCGTCGGGCGTCGTCCCGCAGATCTCGATGATCATGGGGCCGTGCGCCGGCGGCGCCGTCTATTCGCCGGCCATGACCGACTTCATCTTCATGGTGAAGGACAGCTCCTACATGTTCGTCACCGGTCCGGACGTGGTGAAGACCGTCACCCACGAGGTCGTGACCGCGGAGGAGCTGGGCGGCGCCGTCACCCATTCCACCAAGTCGGGCGTGGCCGATCTGGCCTTCGAGAACGACGTCGAGGCGCTGCTGCAGCTGCGCCGCTTCATCGATTTCCTGCCCTCCTCCAACCGTGAGAAGGCGCCGGTCCGCCCCTGCGCCGATCCGCTCGACCGCGAGGACTTCTCGCTCGACACGCTGGTGCCGGAGAACCCGAACAAGCCCTACGACATGAAGGAGCTGATCCTCAAGATCGTGGACGAGGGGGACTTCTTCGAACTCCAGCCGGACTACGCCAAGAACATCATCATCGGCTTCGCCCGCATGAACGGCTCCACGGTCGGCATCGTCGCCAACCAGCCGATGGTGCTGGCCGGCTGCCTGGACATCGACAGCTCCAAGAAGGCCGCGCGCTTCGTGCGCTTCTGCGACGCCTTCGAGATCCCGATCCTGACCCTGGTCGACGTTCCCGGCTTCATGCCCGGCACCAGCCAGGAGTATGGCGGCATCATCAAGCACGGCGCCAAGCTGCTGTTCGCCTGTGCCGAGGCCACAGTGCCCAAGATCACCGTCATCACGCGCAAGGCCTATGGCGGCGCCTATGACGTGATGAGCTCAAAGCACCTGCGCGGCGACGTGAACTATGCGTGGCCGTCGGCGGAAATCGCGGTGATGGGGGCCAAGGGCGCGGTGGAGATCATCTTCCGCAGCGACATCGGCGACGCCGAGAAGATCGAGGCACGTACGGAAGAGTACAAGCAGAAGTTCGCCAATCCCTTCGTCGCCGCATCGCGCGGTTACATCGACGACGTCATCATGCCGCACGGCACCCGCCGCCGCATCGCGAAGGCGCTGTCCATGCTCAAGAACAAGCAGCTCCAGAACCCCTGGCGCAAGCACGACAACATTCCGCTGTGAGGGCTGGCAGCATGTTCGAGAAGATCCTCATCGCCAACCGTGGCGAGATCGCCTGCCGCGTCATCCGCACGGCACGCCGCATGGGCATCAAGACCGTCGCGGTCTATTCCGACGCCGACAAGAACGCGCTCCATGTCGAGATGGCCGACGAGGCCGTCCACATCGGCGCCGCCCCGTCCGCACAGAGCTATCTGCTGGTCGACCGCATCGTCGAGGCCTGCAAGCGGACCGGCGCCCAGGCTGTCCATCCCGGCTACGGCTTCCTGTCGGAAAAGCGCGAGTTCCAGGAGGCGCTGGCCGCCGCCGGCATCGCCTTCATCGGTCCTGACGCCCACGCCATCCAGGCCATGGGCGACAAGATCGAGTCCAAGAAGCTGGCCAAGGAAGCCGGCGTCTCCACCGTCCCCGGCTATCTCGGCGTCATCGCCGACGATGAAGAGGCGGTGATGATCGCCCGCGACATCGGCTATCCGGTGATGATCAAGGCCTCGGCCGGCGGCGGCGGCAAGGGCATGCGCGTTGCCTGGAACGACGAGGAGGCGCGCGAGGGCTTCCGCTCGGCCACCAACGAGGCGCGCTCCAGCTTCGCCGACGACCGCGTCTTCGTCGAGAAGTACATCCAGCAGCCGCGGCACATCGAAATCCAGCTCCTGGCCGACGGGCAGGGTACCTGCCTGTACCTGCACGAGCGCGAATGCTCGATCCAGCGCCGCCACCAGAAGGTCATCGAGGAGGCGCCGAGCCCGTTCCTCGACGCCGCCACCCGCAAGGCGATGGGCGAGCAGGCGGTGGCTCTGGCCAACGCGGTGCAGTACAAGTCGGCCGGCACGGTCGAGTTCATCGTCGACGCCGAGCGCAACTTCTACTTCCTGGAGATGAACACCCGCCTCCAGGTCGAACACCCGGTCACCGAGCTGATCACCGGCCTCGACCTCGTCGAGCTGATGATCCGCGTCGCTTACGGCGAGAAGCTGACGATCCGCCAGGAGGACGTGCAGCTGAACGGCTGGGCCGTCGAGGCGCGCGTCTATGCCGAGGATCCCTTCCGCAACTTCCTGCCGTCGACCGGCCGTCTCACCCACTACCGGCCGCCGGCCGCCGATCCGCATGTCCGCGTCGACACCGGCGTGTTCGAGGGCGGCGAGATCTCGATGTACTACGATCCGATGATCGCCAAGCTCTGCACCTGGGGGCAGACGCGCGACGCGGCGATCGCCGGCATGCGCGAGGCGCTGGACCAGTATTACATCCGCGGCGTCAGCCACAACATCCCGTTCCTGGCCTCGCTGATGGCGAACCAGCGCTTCGTCGACGGGCGGCTGACCACCAACTTCATCGCCGAGGAGTATCCGACCGGCTTCCACGCCTCGGATCTGCCGCCGGAAGACCCGGCGGTGCTGATCGCCGTCGCCGCGGTGATCCACCGCAGCCTGAACGACCGCGACATCCAGATCTCCGGCAGGATGCCCGGCAACAAGGCCAAGGTGCGCGACGACTGGGTGGTGGTGCTGGACGGCACCCGGCATCCGGTGCACCTGCATCCGGCGGAAGGCAGCCCCCAGCGCATCGGCTACACCGTCGACATCGGCGGCAAGCACCACACGGTGTGGAGCGACTGGCAGATCGGCGAGCCGCTGTTCCGCGGCACGGTGAACGGCACGCCTGTCTGCGTCCAGGTCGACCGCGTCGGCGTCGGTTATCGCCTGCACCACAGCGGGTCGCAGGCCATCGTCAAGGTGCTGACCCCGAAGGCGGCGGCGCTCGACGCGCTGATGCCGGTTAAGGCGCCGCCGGACATGTCGAAGTTCCTGCTGTCGCCGATGCCGGGCCTGCTGGTGTCGCTGGCGGTGACGGAAGGCCAGGAGGTCAAGGCCGGCGAGGTGCTGGCCGTGGTCGAGGCCATGAAGATGGAGAACATTCTGCGCGCCGCGCAGGACGGGACGGTCGCGAAAATCCACGCAGCCCCGGGCAGCAGCCTGGCGGTCGATCAGAAGATCGTGGAATTCGCGTAACCGTATAATAAGAAGAACAGTACCGAGAGGAAGCGTACCCCCTTGCCTCCCTTCCAGCGGTTCCTCGACCGTTGGAAGGGAGCGCATCGGGAGGAAACGCACCGCCAACATTACCTGCGCCATAAGAAGCCCTCAGGAGGCGTCGATGACCGAGTTCCCGAAGAAGACCCTTGCCGATTGGGACAAGCTGGCCGCCAAGGATCTCGGCGCCGACGGCGATATCGCCAAGCTGGTCTGGAAGACCCCCGAGGGGCTGGACGTCAAGGCGCTCTACACCGCCGCCGACCTGGAAGGGCTGGAGCTGGACACGCTGCCCGGCTTCCCGCCCTTCACCCGCGGCCCGCGCGCCACGATGTATGCGGTGAAGCCCTGGACCATCCGGCAATATGCCGGCTTCTCCACCGCGGAGGAATCGAACGCCTTCTACAAGGCCAACCTCAAGGCCGGCCAGATGGGTCTGTCGGTGGCCTTCGATCTCGCAACCCACCGCGGCTATGACAGCGACCATCCCCGCGTCGTCGGCGATGTCGGCAAGGCCGGCGTCGCCATCGACAGCGTCGAGGACATGAAGGTCCTGTTCGCCGACATCCCGCTCGACAAGATGTCGGTGTCGATGACGATGAACGGCGCTGTGCTGCCGATCCTGGCCGGCTACATCGTCGCGGCGGAAGAGCAGGGCGTTTCCCAGGACAAGCTGAGCGGGACCATCCAGAACGACATCCTCAAGGAGTTCATGGTCCGCAACACCTACATCTATCCGCCCGAACCCTCGATGCGGATCATCGCCGACATCATCGAGTACACCTCCCAGCACATGCCGAAGTTCAACTCGATCTCGATCTCCGGCTACCACATGCAGGAGGCGGGGGCGACGGCGGTGCAGGAGCTGGCCTTTACCATCGCCGACGGTCTGGAGTATGTCCGCGCCGCGATGTCCAAGGGGCTGCCGGTCGACAAGTTCGCGCCGCGCCTGTCCTTCTTCTTCTCCATCGGCATGAATTTCTTCATGGAGATCGCCAAGCTGCGCGCCGCGCGCCTGCTGTGGTCGACCCTGATGCAGGAGAAGTTCCAGCCGAAGGACGCGCGCTCGCTGGCGCTGCGCACCCACTGCCAGACCTCCGGCGTCTCGCTCACCGAGCAGGACCCCTACAACAACGTCATCCGCACCACCATCGAGGCGATGGCCGCGGTGCTGGGCGGCACCCAGTCGCTGCACACCAACGCCTTCGACGAGGCGCTGGGCCTGCCGACCAAATTCTCCGCCCGCATCGCCCGCAACACCCAGCTGATCATCGCGGAGGAGGCCGGCGTCACGAAGGTGGTCGATCCGCTCGGCGGCTCCTTCTACATCGAGCATCTGACCCACAGCCTCGCCAACGCGGCGCTGGAGCTGATCGGCCGCGTCGAGGAGATGGGCGGCATGACCAAGGCGGTCGAGAGCGGCATGCCCAAGCTGCTGATCGAGGAGGCCGCCGCCCGCCGTCAGGCCGCCATCGACCGCGGCGAGGAGGTGATCGTCGGCGTCAACAAGTACCGTCCGGAGAACCCCGAGGGGGTGGACGTGCTGGACATCGACAACACCGCCGTCCGCGAGGCGCAGATCGCCCGCCTGAAGCAGATCCGCGCCACCCGCGACGAGGCCAAATGCCAAGCGGCGCTGGCAGCATTGACCGAGGCCGCCGCCGCCAAGACCGGCAACCTGCTGGCCCTGTCGGTCGAGGCCACCCGCGCCCGCGCCACCGTCGGCGAGATTTCCGACGCGCTGGAAAAGGCCTTCACCCGCCATGTCGCCGTCATCCGCTCGGTGTCGGGCGTCTACGGCTCGGCCTATGAGGGCGACGAAGGCTTCAAGAAGATCCAGGAGGAGGTGGCCGCCTTCGCCGCCGAGGAAGGCCGCCGGCCGCGCATCCTGGTGGTGAAGATGGGGCAGGACGGCCACGACCGCGGCGCCAAGGTGATCGCCACCAGCTTCGCCGACATCGGCTTCGACGTCGACATCGGCCCGCTGTTCCAGACCCCGGACGAGGCGGCGCGGCAGGCGGTGGAGAACGACGTCCACGTCATCGGCGTGTCGTCGCAGGCCGCCGGCCACAAGACGCTGGTGCCGCAGCTGATCGAGGAACTGCGCAAGCAGGGGGCCGGCGACATCCTGGTGGTGTGCGGCGGCGTGATCCCGCCGCAGGATTACGACTTCCTCTACAAGGCGGGGGCCGCGGCGATCTATGGGCCGGGCACCAACATCCCGAAGGCGGCGTCGGACATCCTGGGCATCCTGCGCAAGCAGAAGACGGCGGCTTGACGCTGTATCGGGAAAAGGCGGCCTCTTGATCCTCTCCATGGCTATGCGCATAGTGACTGTGCATGGCCATGGAGAGACCGATGCCCGACACGCGCCTGCCTTTCGATGCGTCCGCTCCGAAGCGGGCGACCAATGTCAGCCTCAACAGCGATCTGCTGGAGCAGGCGAAGGCGCTTGGCATCAATGTGTCGCGGGCGTGCGAACGTGGTCTGGCCGACCAGATCGCCGAACTGCAGCGCAAGCGCTGGCTGGAGGAGAACCGGGAGGCACTGGCGTCGTCCAATGCCTATGTCGAGGCCCATGGACTTCCGCTGGCCCGTTACCGGCCCTATTGACGGGCACCATCGTCGATGGCCCGCTTCGATGTCCACCGCCGTCTTGACGGTCCAGGCTATTTGATCGACCTGCAGGCCAACATCCTGCGCGATCTCAACACGCGCTTCGCAGCACCTCTGCTGCCGCCGGACGTTGCGCCATTGCCGGCCGTCCGGCTCAATCCTGTCCTCACCGTCGAGGGGCGGCCACATGTCATGGTCACCCAGTTCGCCGGCGCTGTCCCGGTAGCCGATCTCGGCCCCTGTGTCGGCAGCCTGATGGCGGAGGATACGGTCATTGTGGCCGCGCTCGACATGCTGATCGGTGCATAAGGCTTCGGCCGGGGAATCGCTGTTTTGACCGTCACCGCCGAAACCGACCTCTACGCGCCCGTCAAAGCCTTTCTGGAAGACCGGGGCTATGACGTGAAGGCGGAGATTCACGGCTGCGATCTCGTCGCCACCCGCGGCGGCGAGCCGCCGGTGATCGTCGAGTTGAAGAAGCGCTTCACGCTCGACCTCGTGCTGCAGGGCGTGGACCGGCTGGCGATCAGCGACAGCGTCTATCTCGCGGTGCCGCAGCCGGGGCGCAAGGCTACCGGACCGTCGCCGCTGGATGGCGATGTGAAGAAGCTCTGCCGGCGCCTGGGGCTCGGCCTGTTGATGGTCGATCCGGGGCTGGCGGAGGGGCAGCGGGTCATGGTGCTGCTCGATCCGGTTCCCTACACACCGCGCAAGGACAGGAAGCGCACCCACCGGCTGTTGGGGGAGCATGCCCGCCGGGTTGGCGATCCCAACCGCGGCGGTTCCACCCGCGTCGCCATCGTCACCGCCTATCGCCAGGATGCCCTGCGTATCGCCCGCATGCTGCGCGACGGCCCGCTGACCGTGGCGGCGCTGCGCAAGGCGGGGGCGCCGAAGGATGTCGGGGCGATGCTGCTGCGCAATGTCTATGGCTGGTTCGAGCGGGTCGGGCGCGGCACCTACGCGCTGACTCCGGCCGGCGTGCAGGGGGTGGAGGCGTTCGCCCATGCACTGGCGGAAGGGTGACACCCGGCACCGCCAAGCCTATGATCGGCGCCACAAACCCATGAACGCAAAAGGCTGGAGCCGGCTTTGTCGGACTACATCAGCAATCTCGTCGTCTTTTTCGTCGTCGTCGATCCCCCCGGGCTGGTGCCGCTGTTCATCGCGCTGACCCGCGGCTTCGACGAGCGGCACAAGCGGATCATCGCGTTGCGCGGCACCGCCATCGCCTTGGTGGTGCTGGTCTTCTTCGCCTATTTCGGCAAGGTGGTGCTGCAGACCCTGTCCATCGAGATGCCGGCCTTCCGCATCGCCGGCGGCGCGCTGCTGTTCTGGATCGCTTTCGAGATGCTGTTCGCCAAACGCTCCGAACGAAAGGAGCGCGACACCGGCGAGGCGATGACCGACGAGGACGCCCACGACATCGCCGTCTTCCCGCTGGCGGTGCCGCTGATCGCCGGACCGGGCGCCATCACCTCCATCCTGCTGCTGATGGACCGCACCGGCGGCACGGTGGTGGGACAGGTCAGCGTTCTGGGCGCGGCGGCGACGGTGATCGGCGGGGTGACGCTGATCCTGCTGGGCGCCGACCGGGTCGGGCGGCTGCTGGGCCGCACGGTGATCCACACGGTCAGCCGGGTGCTGGGCATCGTGCTGGCGGCGCTGGCGGCGCAGACGGTGATTTCCGGCATAACCAGCATCTATCCGCCCAACTGACCGCCGGTCTCCACCGGAAGGGCCCCGACACTCCGGCCACGACAGCCCGGCCCCGATACTCCGTATGGACCGCCAATCCCTTGTGCTGTCGGGTTTAAGCCTGAAAGACTAGTCCCCTTTCCACGGCTGCCGCTCACTCTACATGGCCTCCTGCCACATCTGCGCCGGGCAACAGTCCGGCGCAAGCGTTTCCTCGCGCCCAAACAAAAAGAGGCGGCGGCCATGGAACTCGATCCACTGATCCTGTCGCGGATTCAGTTCGCGTTCACGATCTCCTTCCACATCCTGTTTCCCAGTTTCACGGTGGGGCTTGCCTGCTGGATCGCGCTGCTGGAAGCGCTGTGGGTCGGCACCGGAAAGGGCATCTACCGCGGCCTGTCGGAGTTCTGGACGCGGATCTTCGCGCTGTCCTTCGGTCTGGGCGTGGTGTCCGGCATCGTCATGTCCTATCAGTTCGGTACCAACTGGAGCCGCTGGTCCGATACGGTGGGCAACGTCCTGGGGCCGCTGATCCAGTACGAGGTGGTGACCGCCTTCTTTCTGGAGGCCGCCTTCCTCGGCATCATGCTGTTCGGGCGGGACCGCGTGCCGCGCGGCATCCACCTGATGGCCGCCTGCCTCGTGGCGCTGGGCACGTTGCTGTCCTCCTTCTGGATCCTGTCGGCCAACAGCTGGATGCACACGCCGGCCGGCTTCGAGATCCGGGACGGCCGCTATTTCGTCACCGACTGGTGGCAGGTGGTGTTCAACCCGTCCTTCCCCTATCGCCTTGCCCATATGGTGACGGCGATGTTCCTGACGACCAGCTTCGTGGTTGCCGGCATCAGCGCCTTCTACCTTCTGAAGCGCCGCCATTTCGACCATGCGAAGCTGGGTCTGAGCATGGCGCTGGCGCTGATCACCGTGCTGGCGCCGCTGCAGATTTTCCTCGGCGACGAGCATGGCCTGAACACGCTGGAACACCAGCCGGCCAAGATCGCCGCGATGGAAGGCAATTGGGAGGGAGGACCGCGCGCGCCGCTGATCCTGTTCGGCATTCCCGACGTGGAGAAGGAAACCAACCATTGGGAGATCGGCATCCCGGCGCTGTCCAGCCTGATCCTGACCCACGACTTCAACGGCAGCGTCCCCGGCCTGAAGCAGTTCCCGGCGGACGAGCGTCCCGACCCGCGCATCATCTTCTGGACCTTCCGCCTGATGGTCGCCATCGGCTTCCTGATGCTGACGGTGGCGGTGGTGCATCTGGTGCTGCGCTTCCGCGGCAGGCTCTACACCAGCGACTGGTTTTTCCGCGTGCTGGTGGGCTGCATGCCGATCGGCTTCATCGCCATCCTGGCCGGCTAGTTCACCACCGAGATCGGGCGCCAGCCCTGGGTCGTATACGGCCATTTGCGCACCGCCGATGCGGTGACGCCGTCGCTGACGACGGAAGCGGCGCTGATCTCGCTGCTGTCCTTCGTCGTCGCCTACACGATCATCTACGGCGCCGGCACCTATTACCTCGTCCGCCTGCTGCGCATCGGCCCGACCCATGTGCATGACGCGCCGCAGCCGCCGGAGGCGCAACGGCCCAAACGGCCGCTGTCCGCCACCGACCAGTCCATCGAACCAGCGGAGTGAACCCGATGCAGGAGATTGCGGAAGGAAGCATTCTGACCCTGATCTGGGTCGGGATCGTCGGCTTCGCGGTGTTCATGTATGTGCTGATGGACGGCTTCGACCTCGGCATCGGCATCCTCTACCCGTTCGCACCGACGGAGGAGGACCGCGATACCATGATGAACACGGTGGCGCCGGTCTGGGACTTCAACGAGACCTGGCTCGTCCTGGGCGGGGCAGGGCTGTTCGCCGCCTTTCCCATCGCCTATGCCGTGGTCCTGCCGGCGATGTACATCCCGCTGCTGGTCATGCTGATCGCGCTGATCTTCCGCGGGGTGGCGTTCGAATTCCGCTTCAAGGCGCGGGCCGGCCGGCATTGGTGGAACCGCTCCTTCTTCTTCGGATCGCTGCTGGCGACCTTCGCCCAGGGGGTCATCCTGGGCTCCTTCATCCAGGGCATACCGGTGGAGGGGCGGCAATTCGTCGGCGGCATGCTGCACTGGCTCTCCCCTTTCGCGCTGTTCTGTGGGGCGATGCTGGTGGTGGGCTATGCGCTGCTGGGGGCGACCTGGCTGATCTGGCGGACCATCGGACCGCTGCAGGACTGGTGCTATCGCATGGCGCGGGGGCTGATGCTGGTGGTGCTGGCGGGGGTCGCGGCGGTCAGCCTGTGGACGCCCTTCCTGCTGCCGCAGATCGCCGAGCGCTGGTTCTCCATGCCGAACATGATCCTGCTGTCGCCGGTGCCAATCGTCACGGCGGTGCTGGCCTTCGCCCTGTGGCGGGCCATCGACAACAGCCGGGAGGTGGCGCCTTTCGTGCTGTCGATGGCGCTGTTCGCCCTGTCCTACCTCGGCCTCGCCATCAGCCTGTGGCCGCACCTGATCCCTCCCGGCGTCACCGTGTGGGAAGCGGCGAGCCCGCCGGAGACGCAGGTCTTCCTGCTTGTCGGCATGGCCTTCCTGATCCCGTCGATCCTGGGCTACACCTTCTATTCCTACTGGGTGTTCCGGGGAAAGGTGACGGGCAGCTTCGGTTACCATTGAGCGGAGGAGGCGCCCCGTCCTAAAACGGGCCGGGTTTCGAGAAAAGCGAAAGGGTTGGGGCCATGGATATCGACATCAGCTTTGCCGAGGCGATGCTGCGCCGTGGCGCCGGCCTGCTGGAAGCCCAGGTGGAGCAGGGGGCTGAGGAGGCGGGGACCGATCCCTTCGCCGTTCTGGCCCGGCTGCTGGCCGCCGCGGCGGCGACCGACGCGCCACTGGTGGTGCTGAGTGAAGGCGGCAGCCACCCCGCCCTGTTCGACGAGGCCGCCCGCCGAGCCGGAGAGCCGTTGCCCGCCCGGCTTGCCGGCCTCGCCGCCACCCGGCAGGACGAGCGCGCCACGATGTACGAGTTCGACGGCAGCGGGCCACTGACCGGCAACCGCATCGTCGCCGCCCTGCTGCGGCCGGAGGAGCGGCCCGACCTGCTGCATGTCTACATCGCCGTCGGCCGGCTGCGCGGCGGGGAGGCGCAGATCACCGTGCCGCCGGCGCTTCTGCGGTTCGACGCCGCGGCGCTGGGCCAGACGCTGGGGCTGCTGGGCGATGCGGTGTCGCGCAGTCCGAACGCGGCCACCGCGGCGCTGGCCCACGCCGCCGCCGTCCTGCCGATGGAGGGTCATGAGCAGGGCGGCATGCCGGCGGCGCTGCTGGACCTCTATTGGCATGCGCTGACCCTGGCGTCGGTGCGGGCGGACGGTGGATTGGCAACGATGACGCCGGAGGGGAGTGCGTGAGACGCCAGCGTGTCCCCCCGTCCTTTGCAAATCGTTTGAAACTCTTTCCCCCGCTGCCGATCTGGTGACAGAGTCGACGTCGGTGAAATACTGCGTCACATCGTCACCAGTTCATCGGGAGCAGCCATGCGCCAGCGCCTCCGCTTCTATCTCGGCGACGAGCTTCGGGAGATCGACGCGGTCGATCCCACCTTGACCGTGCTGGACTGGCTGCGGCTGTCGGAACGGCGGGTCGGCACCAAGGAGGGGTGCGCCGAGGGCGATTGCGGCGCCTGCACCGTGGTGGTCGGCCGGCTGGACGGCGATACGCTGCGCTACGAGGCGGTGAACGCCTGCATCCGTTTCCTCGCCACGCTGGACGGCTGCCGGCTGCTTACGGTGGAGCATCTGAAGGGGCCGGACGGTACGCTGCACCCGGTGCAGCAGGCGATGGTCGATTGCCACGGCTCGCAATGCGGCTTCTGCACGCCGGGCTTCGTCATGTCGCTGCTGGCGCTCTACCTGAACGAGGAGCGGCCGGAGGGGCAGCGCATCGACGACGCGCTGGCGGGCAACCTGTGCCGCTGCACCGGCTATGAGCCCATCGTCCGCGCCGCCCACGTCATGTATGACATCGGCGACCGTGGGAGCGACCGTTTCTCCGACCGCGAGGCTTGGGCGGACAGGCTGACGGCCTTGCGGGACGACGAGATTCTGAGCGTCGGAGCCGGCGGGCGTCGTTTCCTGGCACCGGCCACCGTGCCGCAACTGGCGCAGCTCCTGCTCGACAATCCGGGCGCCACCATCGTGGCCGGCGCCACCGATGTCGGGCTGTGGGTGACCAAGTTCCAGCGCGTGCTGGCGACGGTGATCTACACCGGCCGCGTCCGCGAGCTGCGGCGGATCGAGGATCGCGGCGACGCGCTGGTCATCGGGGCCGGTGCCACCTACAGCGACGCGGTGGAGCGGATCGCCGCGCTCTATCCCGATTTCGGCGAGCTGATCCGCCGCATCGGGGCGGAGCAGGTGCGCAACATGGGCACCATCGGCGGCAATATCGCCAACGGGTCCCCCATCGGCGATACGCCGCCGGCGTTGATCGCCTGCGGCGCCACGTTGCGCCTGCGCCGCGGCGGAGAGACGCGGGAGCTGCCGCTGGAGGATTTCTTCATCGAATACGGCAAGCAGGACCGCCGCGAGGGCGAATTCGTGGAGGCGGTGATCCTGCCCAAACCCGCGGCGGGGATGCGCTTCCGTGCCTACAAGATCGCCAAGCGCTTCGACCAGGACATTTCCGCCGTCTGCGGCGCCTTCCGCCTGACGCTGGACGGCGAGGGACGGGTGGCCGACATCCGCATCGCCTTCGGCGGCATGGCCGGCACGCCCAAACGCGCCGGCGGGGCCGAAGCGGTGCTGCTGGGCCGTCACTGGACCGAGGAAGCCGTGACCCAGGCGATGGACGCGCTGGCCGGCGACTATGCCCCCCTGAGCGATTGGCGGGCCAGCGCGGGCTATCGCTCCATGGTGGCCGCGAATTTGCTGATGAAGCTGTATGTCGAGACCAGCGACCCGGCGGCGGACACCCGTCTGGTCGGCGACCGGAGGCTTGCACATGCCTGATGCAATGGCGCCTGACGTGACGACGCCCATCGCTCCCGCCGCCACTCCGAACCGCATCCGGGGTGCCGTCCATGAGTCCCGCCGGCACGAGAGCGCCCACAAGCATGTCAGCGGCGAGGCGGTCTATGTCGACGACATCGCCGAGCCTGCCGGGGTGCTGCATGTCTATCTGGGGCTGAGCAGCAGGGCGCATGCGCGCATCCGCTCCATCGACCTGTCGCCGGTCAGGCAGGCTCCGGGCGTGGTGGCGGTCTTCACCGCCGAGGACGTGCCGGGGGTGAACGACATCGGCTGCATGGGCAAGAATGACGAGCCGCTGTTCGCCTCGACCCTGGTCGAGCATGTCGGCCAGCCCATCTTCGCCGTCGCCGCCGAAACCCGCGACCAGGCCCGCCGCGCCGCCAAGCTGGCGGTGGTCGAGTATGAGGACCTGCCCGCGGTCCTGACCATCGCCGCTGCCCGCGACGGCGAGCGGACGCTGGTCACCCCGCCGATGACCTTGCGGGTCGGCGATGCCGATGCGGCGCTGGCCGCGGCGCCGTACAGGGTGGATGGCAGGCTCGCCATCGGCGGGCAGGAGCATTTCTACCTGGAAAGCCAGATCGCCATGGCGGTGCCGGGCGAGGATGGCGAGGTGCTGATCCATGTCTCCACCCAGCATCCGACGGAGGTGCAGCACATCGTCGCCCATGTTCTGAACGTGCCGGACGCCGCGGTGACGGTGGAGGTGCGGCGCATGGGCGGCGGCTTCGGCGGCAAGGAGACGCAGTCGAACCTGTTCGCCGCCTGCACCGCCCTGGTCGCCAAGCGCACCGGCCGCGCCGCCAAGCTGCGTCCCGACCGCGACGACGATTTCCAGGTCACCGGCAAGCGCCACGACTTCGAGATCGACTATCGCATCGGTTTCGACGACAGCGGGCTGATCCAGGGCGTGGACATGCTGTTCGCGGCGCGTGCCGGCTATGCCGCCGACCTGTCCGGCCCAGTGACCGACCGCGCGCTGTTCCATGCCGACAACGGCTATTTCTATCCGGCGGCGCGGCTGGAATCGCTGCCGCTGAAGACCAATACGGTGTCCAACACCGCTTTCCGCGGCTTCGGCGGGCCGCAGGGCATGGTCGCGGCGGAACGGGCGATCGACGAGATCGCCTTCGCCCTGGGCAAGGACCCGCTGGAGATCCGCAAGCGGAACTTCTATGGGGCGGATGCCGAGGGAGGGGAGCGCAACCTGACGCCCTATCACCAGACCGTCACCGACAACATCCTGCCCGAACTGGTGGCGCAACTGGAGCACAGCAGCGGCTATTGGGCACGGCGGGAGGAGATCCGCGCCTTCAAGGCCAACAGCCGCATCCTGCGCAAGGGGCTGGCGCTGACCCCGGTGAAGTTCGGCATCTCCTTCACCGCCAGCCATTACAACCAGGCCGGCGCGCTGGTCCATGTCTACACCGACGGCAGTATCCAGCTGAACCATGGCGGGATCGAGATGGGGCAGGGGCTCTACACCAAGGTCGCCCAGGTGGTGGCGGAGGAGTTCCAGGTCGACATCTCCACCATCCGCCCGACCGCCACCAGCACCGGCAAGGTGCCGAACACCTCCGCCACCGCGGCGTCGTCGGGCTCCGACCTGAACGGCAAGGCGGCGCAGGCGGCGGCGCGAACCATCAAGGAGAGGCTGGTCGCCTTCGCGGCGGAGAAGTGGGACGTGGCGCCCGAGGCGGTTCGGTTCGAGCGCAACCGGGTGCTGGTCGGCGACCGCGACATGAGCTTCGCCGAACTGGTGCGCGCGGCCTATATGGCGCGGGTGCAGCTGTCGGCCACCGGCTTCTACAAGACGCCGAAGATCCATTGGGACCGGGCGGCCGGGCGCGGCACGCCGTTTTATTACTTCGCCTATGGCGCGGCCTGCGCCGAGGTGACGGTGGACACGCTGACCGGCGAATATGTCGTCGACCAGGTGGACATCCTGCATGACTGCGGCCGGTCGCTGAATCCGGCCATCGACAGGGGGCAGATCGAGGGCGGCTTCGTCCAGGGCATGGGTTGGCTGACCATGGAGGAGCTTTGGTGGGATGGGCAGGGCCGACTGCGCACCCACGCGCCCAGCACCTACAAGATCCCGGCCTGCTCCGACCGCCCGCGCATCTTCAATGTCGCGCTGCTGGAGAATGCGCCGAACCGCGAGGACACCATCTTCCGCTCCAAGGCGGTGGGCGAGCCGCCCTTCATGCTGGGCATGTCGGTGTTCCACGCCCTGTCCGACGCGGTGGCGAGCGTCGCCGGTCACCGGGTGTGCCCGCGTCTGGACGCGCCGGCGACGCCGGAGAGGGTGCTGAGGTGTATTGCGGCGTTGCGGGAGCGGGTGGCGGCCTCCCCCCAACCATGACCCTCCTCTCCGCCACCCTCTCCGACTGGCTGTCCCAGGGCGCCCCCGCCATCCTCGTCACCGTCGCCGAGGCGCGCGGCTCCACCCCGCGGGAGGAGGGGGCCGGCATGCTGGTGGGGCGGAAGGCTTGCGCCGGAACGGTCGGCGGCGGGCGGCTGGAATGGACCGCCATCGCCGCCGCGCGGCGGATGCTGGAGGACGGCACCGCCGACGAGACGCTCGACCTGGCCCTCGGGCCGGCGACCGGCCAGTGTTGCGGCGGGCATGTCGTGCTGCGGCTGGAGCGGGCCGACGGCGGCACCGTCGCCATGTTGCAGGAAAGCGAGCGCCGGGCGCGGGAGGCGCGGCCCTCCCTGCTTCTGTTCGGGGCCGGCCATGTCGGACGGGCCATGGCGACGGCCTTCGCGCCGCTGCCGCTGCGCCTGCAGTGGATCGACGGCCGGGCGCAGGAGTTTCCCGAAACGATCCCGGCGGGGGTGGAGCGCATCCTGACCGACAGCCCGCTCGACCCGCTGGCGAGCGCCCCTGCCGGCGCCGGCTATCTGGTGCTGACCCACAGCCACGCGCTGGACTTCGAGATCGCCGAGGCGGCGCTGCGTCGTGGCGATGCGGCCTATGTCGGGATGATCGGCTCGGCGACGAAGCGGGCGAAGTTCGAGCGCTGGTTCAAGGCGCGCGGGCGTGATCCGGGGGCGTTGGAGGGGCTGACATGTCCCATCGGCGCCGCGCTGACCGGCGACAAGCGGCCGGAGGTGATTGCGGCCCTGGTTGCGGCGGAACTGCTGGTGGCGTTTGCCAACTCGTCCCGCTTCCCATCGTCTCCTTGAGACGGCGGCAAGCGCTTCGCCGTGGGGACAGAAGCCCCACCCGGCCTTCCCCCGGCGGGCGGGGGAAGGGGCGCCTGGATGCTCCCGTGGATTTCTCCCGTGGGGCGGCGCCGAGGGGGGTGGAGGGCAACGCGTCAACCAGATCGACCACCGGATCCCAGCATAGCCGTCTTCGTTGCGTTGCGGCATTGCGTCAAATCAAACCCTGCCCCTATGGAATCGCCCGGCCGGGGTCCTGAGCCGCCGGCGTCGGGAAGGCGAGATCCTGCGCATCGTCCGCCATCGCCCCTTGCTTGCGACCGTTCATGGCGGATGTGCCACGCCGGGCTGTGCCGGTCGCAAGGGGCGATGACGACGCGGGGTGGTGGGCGTCAGCCGCTTATCAGCCCATGATCTCGAACTTGATGCCCTGGGCCAGCGGCAGCGCCGAGGAGTAGTTCACCGTCGCGGTCTGGCGGCGCATGTAGGCCTTCCAGGAGTCCGAGCCGGATTCGCGGCCGCCGCCGGTCTCCTTCTCGCCGCCGAATGCGCCGCCGATCTCCGCACCGCTGGGACCGATGTTGACGTTGGCGATGCCGCAGTCGGACCCGGCGGCCGACAGGAAGCGCTCCGTCTCACGGACGTCGGTGGAGAAGATGCAGGAGGACAGGCCCTGCGGCACCGCGTTCTGAAGCGCGATGGCCTCGTCCAGCGTGTCGTAGGTCATGACATAGAGGATGGGCGCGAAGGTCTCGTGCCGGACCACCTCGGTCTGCGCCGGCATCTCGACGATGGCCGGGGTGACGTAGAAGGCGTCGGGGAAGCGGTCGGTCAGCGTGCGCTCGCCGCCGGTCACCGTGCCGCCCTCGGCCTTCGCGGATTCCAAGGCGCGCTGCATCGCCTTGAAGGCGTCGGCGTCGACCAGCGGACCCATCAGCACGCCGGTCTCCAGCGGGCTGCCGATCGAC
>JBKHVJ010000015.1:0-8299 GCA_046570145.1 Alphaproteobacteria bacterium | reverse complement strand
GCTGGTGGAGGTGACGCCCAAGTCCATCCGCCTGCGCAAGCGCTACCTCGATCCGAACGAGCGCAACCGTCACCAGCGCGCCGCCGAAGCGAGCTGATAGAGTTACGCACATAGGGTAGAGTACCTGCGGCGCCTGCCCCCACTCGGGAGCAGGCGCCGCAGGCATTTTGAACCACGACGAGGATTTGTCCGCATGGCGATGGCGACCGACGCGAAGTCTTCCGGCTCCCCGTCCTTCTCTCCTCGCCGCCTGTGGTCGCGGGTCGGTTCGACAGGGCTGTTCGCCCTGGTCCTCGCGCTGCTGATCGCCTTGCCGATCCTTGCCGTCTTCATCCAGGCGGCCGGCGTCTCCACTGACCTGTGGGGGCACATGGCACGGACGGTGCTTCCCGGCTACATCCTCAACACCCTGATCCTGCTGGGCATCGTCGGCGTGGTCACGCTGGTGACCGGCGTCGCCTGCGCCTGGACCGTCACCATGCACGACTTCCGCGGACGCGGGGTGCTGCAATGGGTGCTGCTCCTGCCGCTGGCCATGCCGGCCTATGTGCTGGCCTACACCTACACCGACTTCCTGCAATTCGCCGGGCCGCTGCAGTCCTTCCTGCGCGCCACCTTCGGCTGGCGCCGCGGCGACTACTGGTTTCCGGACATCCACACCGCCTGGGGCGCCGGGCTGGTGCTGTCGTCGGTGCTGTACCCCTACGTCTATGTGTTGACCCGCGCCGCCTTCCTCGAACAGTCGGTCTGCGTGCTGGAGGCCAGCCGGACGCTTGGCTGCACCCAGTTCGGCGCCTTCCGCCGCGTGGCGCTGCCGCTGGCGCGGCCGGCACTGGTGGCCGGCGTCGGCTATGCGCTGATGGAGACGCTGGCCGATTTCGGCGCGGTCCGCTATTTCGGCATCGACACCTTCACCGTCGGCATCTACCGCACCTGGTTCGCGCTCGGCGACCCGGCGGCGGCGGCACAGCTGGCGGCCGTGCTTCTGCTGGTGGTGCTGCTTCTCGTCGGGCTGGAGCGGCTGTCGCGCGGGCGGATGCGCTTCCACCAGACCACCGGCCGCTACCGCGCCCTGCCCGCCCCGCGCCTGTCGGCCCGTGGCACGGTGGTGGCCTGGATCGTCTGCCTGACGCCGGTGCTGTTCGGTTTCCTGCTGCCGGGCGCGGTGCTGATCCGCATGATCCTGCGCGGCGGCACGGAGCTGACGCTCGCCCGCTTCACCGATCTGACGGTCAACACCTTCATCCTCGGCGCCAGCGGTGCCGCGCTTGTCGTCGTCGTGGCGCTGATGGTGATCCATGGCGTGCGCCACGACCGCAGCGGGCTTGCCACCGGCGCCGCGCGGCTGGCCTCGCTCGGCTACGCCACGCCGGGCACGGTGATCGCCGTGGGCATCCTGATCACCGTCGGGCTGACCCGCGACTGGACTGGCTGGCCGGTCGGCGCCATCCTCGGCGCCACCATCGCCGGCATCCTCTACGGCTATCTGATCCGCTTCTTCGTGGTGGCCTATGGGCCGCTCGAATCCGGCTTCGCCAAGATCGGCCCGAATCTGGAGGGAGCGGCGCGCTCGCTCGGCCACACGCCGCTGCAGGTCCTGCGCCGGGTCCATCTGCCGCTGCTGCGCCCCAGCCTGCTGAGCGCCGCCATGCTGGTGTTCGTGGACATCACCAAGGAGCTGCCGGCGACGATGATCCTGCGGCCCTTCAACTTCGACACCTTGGCGATCGAGGCCTTCCGCATGGCCTCCACCGAGCGGCTGGACGACGCCGCCCTGCCCGCCCTGGTGATCGTTCTGGTCGGCCTCGCCCCCGTCATCTATCTGAGCCGGACCATCGCCTCGTCGCGCCCCGGCCATCGCGGCTAGCCGTCTTTACGCCTCGTTGCGGCTTTCCACCCTCTCCTCGCGCGGCGGCTCCACCACCGGCGGAGGTGCCGCCGGACGCCGGGCCCGCAGCCTCTCGCGCTCCTTCCAGCGGCGGAAAGCGTGTTCGTTCCACCAGCCGCGCAGACGCCCGCCGATGGTGGTGACGCGCTGGTAGAGCGGCCGGCGCCGGCTGGTGACGCGGACGGGCTCCAGCGCCAGCCCGACCGAGGTGATGGTGTTCTCGTCCATGTCGCGCACGATCAGCTCGACACCGCCCATGCGCACCCGGTCGCCCAACTCGCAGGAGCCGCCGAACTCGTTGCGCAGCAGGTCGCTCAGCGTCAACCGGGCGTTGGACAGTGACAGCGGCAAGCCGTACATCTCGGCGATCTGCTCCACCGTCGCATCGGGGCTCAGCACCAGATCGCCGTAGAACTCGCGGTCGGACTGGTCCAGCGCGCGGCTGCCGCCATAGAGCTTGTCGATCAGCGGCAGGCGGTGCTGGGGCGTGAACAGATAGACATGGTCGCCGGGCTGCAGCGGCTTGGCCTTGTGCAGCGGCACCACCGCGCCCGAGCGAATGACCAGCGACGGCTTGGCCCAGCGCGGCATCCGCTGCCCCCGCGCCGCCGGGCTCTTGCCATGGACGGTGTAGGCGACAAGCTCCTGGTCGGCATTGCCGGGAAGCTCCAGCTCCACGCGCTCCACCGGGCCTCGGCGGGGCGGGACGATCAGTTCCAGCGCGCGCGCCATGGTGCCGATGGTCCAGCCCTGCACCAGCAGCGAGACGACCACGACGACGAAGGCGGTGTTGAAGATCAGCTGTCCATTCTCCAGCCCGCCGAGCACCGGAACCAGCGCCAGCAACAGCGAGACGGCGCCGCGCAAGCCCACCCAGGCGATGAAGCTGGTTTCCCGCACCGAGAAGCGGAAGGGCAGCAGGCACATCCAGACCGCCAGCGGCCGGGCGACGACGATCAGCACCAGGGCGACGCCCAGCGCCGGCAGCAGCATGTCGGAGAATTGCCGTGGGGTGGCGAGCAGGCCCAGCATGACGAACATGACGATCTGGCTGAGCCAGGTCAGGCCGGAATGGAAGCGCCGCAGTTCCAGCGCGCCGCGCAGCTTGACGTTCCCGGCATAGAGCCCGGCTGCATAGACGGCGAGATAGCCGCTGCCGCCCAGCACGTTTGTGGCGGCGAAGATGAACAGGGCGAAGGTCAGCGTCACCACCGGGTTCAGCCCGGTTTCGAAATTCGCCTTGTTGATGAAGGCCACCAGCAGCCAGCCGCCGGCCAGCCCCATCACCCCGCCCAGCGCGAAGGCCAGGACCAGTTCGCTGACGATGGAGGCGGGAGACGCCAGACCATGGGTTGCCGCCTCCACCAGCAGGATGGTCAGCATGATGGCGACCGGATCGTTGCTGCCCGATTCGATCTCCAGCGTCGAACGCACACGGTCGCGCAGCGTGATGCCGCCGACCCGCAGCAGGAAGAAGACCGCCGCCGCGTCGGTGGAACTGCAGGCCGCGCCGACCAGCAGGGCCTCCCACCAGCCGAGAGACATCAGGTAATGGGCAGCCACGCCGACGACGCCGGTGGTCACGGCGACGCCGACCGTCGCCAGCGTCATCGCCGGCCAGGCGGCGGCGCGGTAGCTGGCGAGCTTGGTGTCGAATCCGCTTTCGAACAGGATCACCGCCAGCGCCATCGACCCGATCAGGAAGGCGGAGCCGGCATCGTTGAAGGCGATCCGGCCGATGCCGTCCTCCCCCGCCAGCAGGCCGATGCCGAGGAAGATCAGAAGCAGGGGGGCGCCGACGCGCAAGGCGAGGTAGCTGGTCAGCACGCTGGCGATCAGCAGCGTGGACCCGATGAGAATGATGTAGCTGACCGCCTCCATAAGCCCCACACGCCGTTGGCATCAGGCCGCCCCTTGGCGGAACCCCTTGATTTTGACGGCAACCCTGCACATCCGCAAGGCGTAGGAGTTGGAGGCGGTCATTCGGATAGGCTGTACGCTTACGATACCAGCTTCCAGCTTCCGTCAGCCTGCCGGCAGGCGGTGCCGCGCGCGACCTCGGTCCGACCCTCGATCACCACCGTGTGGTTGTAGTCGCGGCAGGTCTGGCCACTGTCCCCCTGATAGGTGCGGACCGGCTGAATGGTGCCGCTGTTGCCCGACTGCGGGTTGTTCCAGGTGATGGTCTGGTTGTTGGCGACCGCGCGCTCCTCCGCGTCCGACGCCCGGTTCTGGTCGGCCGGCGTGAATTGGCGGGCCAGCTGCTGGCCGGCATAGGCGCCGAGCAGCGTCCCGATGGCCGTGGTCGCCAGCTTGCCGGCTCCGCCGCCGAAGCGCGAGCCGAGCAGGCCGCCGGCAACGGCGCCGCCCAGCGTCCCGACGGTCTCCGAGGTGTTCATCCCGCCGATGCCGCCGCTGTTGCCGGTCTGGCAGGCGGCCAGGGACAGGGCCGCGGTGACGGCGATGGCGGTTGCGCGCAGGCGGTTGGTGATGCGCCGCATGGTCGTTCCCCCGTATCAACGTTGCATGGTCAAAGTCCGGTCAACGCTTGTGGGGTTAAGAGGTTCCCCCCCGAAAGAATCAGAACCAAAAGATCAGGAGGCGATGGAAGCAAAATGCGCTTCCGCGTGTTTAGACATCGAACAGTCAACATGAGGAGGGTTGCATGATGTCCCGTTTGCGTCTGATCGGTGCGGTGTTCGCGCTTCTTTCCCTCACCGCCTGCTCGACTGGCGGCGTGGTCGGCGGTGCGGCCGGCGCGGCCGGCGGTTACGCGGTGGACGGCACCCGCGGCGCCGTGATCGGCGGCCTGGGCGGTGCGGCGCTCGGCACGGCCATCGACCACTAAGAAGCGACCACCAAAGCGCCGCTCCCCACCTGGAGCTACCCGCGCACCGGCTCGCGGGAGGATTCCCGCGGGCCGGTCGCGAAAACGGCGAGCGCGTCATGCAGGTCCGGCAGGACGCGCTCGACCGCCGCCTCGCCCTCGCGGATGCAGTCGTCGGCCCGGTCGAACTCGGTCAGGCCGATATGACCCAGCCGCGGCACGATGTGGACGTCCGGCGGGTCGCCGGCCAGCCGCGAGCGGGTGATGCGGTCGGTGACGATGCCCAGCGACGACACCATCACGCCGAACAGGCTCGGCCCCTCATAGTCGCGGCGGAAGATGCGGCGGGTCAGCGCCCCGATCCCGCTCGCTGCGCGGTGTTCCGTCGCCTCCCCTTCCACCAGCCGCAGCAGGTCGAATCCGGCGGCGGTCGGCACGTTGGCACCGGGCTTGCGGGCCTTGCCCAGGATGTCGCCGGCCAGATTGACCGCGATGACCATCTGCGCGCCCAGCGCCCGGCATGCCGACACCGGCACCGGGTTGACCAGCGCACCGTCGATCATCCAGCGACCATCGATCAGCACCGGCGGAAACACCCCCGGCAGCGAGAAGGACGCCCGCATCGCGTCGACCAGTTCGCCGCGCTGCAGCCACACCTCGTGTCCAGTCACCAGATCGGTGGTGATGGCGGCATAGGGACAGGGCAATTCCTCGATCCGCTGATCGCCCAGATGGAGGCGAAGTTCGGCCAGCAGCCGGTCGCCACCGATAAGCCCGCCGCCTTGGCGCAGCCGCAGGTCCAGATAGCCGACGATCTTCAGCCGGGTCAGCTCGCGCGCCCACTCTTCCAATGCGTCGAGCTTCCCCGCCAGATGGAGGCCGCCGACCAGTGCCCCCACCGAGGCGCCGCAGACGATGTCGGCCTCGATGCCATAGCGTTTCAGCGCCCGCAGCACGCCGATATGCGCCCAGCCGCGCGCCACCCCGCCGCCGAGCGCCAGACCGATGCGCGGGCGCCGCGCGCTGCCCTCGTGTCCATTGGCACCGTTTCCGTTCGGGCCATTCCCGTTCGCCATGGGCTTCCCCTTCCCCAGCGGCCTGGACGTTCGCCAAGCCGATCATCGGCAGCCTGGCACGAAAGCGGTAAAGGAAGCCTGTAACCGGAACCGGGCCGGCTCGCCGACCGGTGGACAAAGCGGAAGCCCATGGGCTAAGCCATCCGCAACGGACAAGAGATCGGATGCGACCGTGACGAACAAGAGCGGCAAGCCCCTGCGCCTGGATGCGGCGACCGAACGGCTGGTGGCGCGGATGTGGCGCGAGTGGGTGCGGCCCTACCGCGGCAAGCTGATGCTGTCCTTCCTGCTGATGGCGGTGGTGGCGGCGGCCACCGGCGCCTATCCGCTGCTGATCGACCGCTCCTATGCCATGTTCTCCGCCCAGGACCGCGGCATGCTGCTGGCGATCCCGCTGGCCATCGTCGCGGTGACGGTGATCAAGGGCACGTCGCTCTATTCCCAGACGGTGGTGACCAGCGACATCGTCCAGCGCGTCATCGCCGACGTCCGCCTGTCGATGTTCACGCATCTGCAGACCGCCGACATGGCCCAGCTGCACGCCACGCCGACCGGGTCGCTGACCTCGCGCTTCATCAACGACGTCGACCTGATCCGCAACGCGCTGACCCGCACGCTGACCGGGCTGGTGCGCGACATCCTGACGGTGATCGCGCTGGTCGGGTCGATGTTCTATCTGGACTGGTTCCTGTCGCTGATCGTCTTCATCATCTATCCCATCGCCGCCGTGCCCATCGTGAGCATCGGCAAGCGCCTGCGCCGCGTGTCGCGCGACACCCAGGCGCAGATGGGCGACATGACCTCGCTGCTGACCGAAAGCCTGTCGGGCGCGCGCAAGGTCAAGACCTACAATCTTGAAGACTACGAACGCGCCCGTGCCGGCCGCGCCTTTCACGAGAATTACCAGCTGACCATGAAGGCGGTGCGCGCCCGTTCCCGCATCGACCCGATGATGGAGATGCTCGGCGGCGTCGCGGTTGCGGGGGTGATCGCGTTTGCCGGCTACCGCATGACGATGGGCGAGGGATCGGTCGGCGCTTTCTCCGGCTTCGTCGGCGCGCTGCTGATGGCGGCCCAGCCGGTGCGCGCCATCGGCACGCTGAACGCAGCCCTGCAGGAGGGTCTGGCCGCCGCCCAGCGCATCTTCGAACTGCTGGACCAGCAGCCGACCATCCTGGAGCGGCCGGACGCCAAGCCCCTGGCCGTGACCGAGGGCGCCGTCGCCCTGCGCGGCGTCCGCTTCTCCTATGAAGCGGGGGCCGACACGCTGAAGGGCATCGACCTCGACGTGCCGGCCGGCAGCACGGTGGCGCTGGTCGGTCGCAGCGGCGCCGGCAAATCGACCGTCTTCAACCTGATCCCGCGCCTGTACGACGTGACCGGAGGCGAGGTGCTGGTCGACGGCCAGGACGTGCGCGGCGCCACCCTGCGCAGCCTGCGCGGCGCGGTGTCGATCGTCAGCCAGGACACCGTTCTGTTCAACGACACGGTGCGGGCCAACATCGGCTTCGGCCGGCTCGATGCCGGGACGGAGGAGATCGTCGCCGCCGCCAAGGCCGCCGCCGCCCATGATTTCATTTCGAAGCTGCCGGAGGGCTACGACACGGTGATCGGCGACCGCGGCATCAAGCTGTCGGGCGGCGAACGCCAGCGGCTGGCGCTGGCCCGCGCCTTCCTGAAGGACGCCCCGATCCTGCTGCTGGACGAGGCGACCAGCGCGCTGGACAGTGAATCGGAACGTCTGGTGCAGGGGGCGCTGGAGCGGCTGACGGACGGACGCACGACGATCGTGATCGCCCACCGGCTGGCGACTGTGCGCAACGCCGACCGCATCGTGGTGATGGAAGGCGGCCGCATCATCGAACAGGGCACGCACGAAGCGCTGCTGGCAGCCGACGGCGCCTATGCGCGGCTGTGCCGGCTGCAGTTCGGCGAAGACGAGGTTCGGGCTGGGGCTTGAGGGTTTTGCACCGTTTGTGCCCCCACCCAAATCCTCCCCTGCTGGGCGGGGGAAGCTAAGTGGGGGTCTAACCAAGGTGGGGGCCTAACTCAGCCCCTCACTCCGCCGGAAACACCATCACCCGTTCGGCCGCCATCGCAGCCGACAACTCCTCGCCGGCGCGGACGTCGACATGGCCCGGCAGGCGGGCGTGGACCTCCGACATGCCATCCGGCAAATCCAGGCAGACCCGCGTCGCCGGTCCCAGGAAGCTGGAGTGGCGGACGCGCACCGGCACGGCGTCCGGACGCGCGCCCAGCGGCACCAGTTCCAGATCCTCGACGCGGCAGGCGACCTCCACCCTGGTCCCGCCGGCTAGATGCGGCGCCTGGATGCGGCCGAGCGGCGTGACGATCTGGCCGTCGCGCACCGTCGCCTGGAAGCGGTTGACCTCGCCGAACAGGCGGGCGACGAAGCTGTTGGCCGGGCGCTGGTAGAGATTCACCGGCGTGTCGGCCTGGGCGATGCGGCCGGCCTCCATCACCACGACGCGGTTGCCCATCTCCATC
>JBKHVJ010000014.1:0-16720 GCA_046570145.1 Alphaproteobacteria bacterium | reverse complement strand
CGCTCCTCCAGCGCCGCCATGAAGCGGTGCTCGGTCGTGCGGTCCAGCCCGTTGAAGATCTCCGCCAGCATCTCGTGGCTGTCGCGCCGGCTGGTGCGGGCGAGGTTGGTCATGAACTCCGTGCGCAACGTCCGCTCCACGTCGTCCAGAACCTCCTTCTGCACCGCCTCCATGCGCAGCATGCGCATGATGACTTCCATCGCGAAGCTCTCCGGCAACTGCGCCAGGACGCGGCCGGCATGGTCGGAGCGGATCTTGGACAGGACGACGGCGACCGTCTGCGGGTACTCGTTCTTCAGGTAGTTGGACAGGACCGATTCGTTGACGTTGGCCAGCTTGTCCCACATGGTCCGGCCGGCCGGACCACGGATTTCCTCCATGATCTGGTCGACCTTGTCCTTCGGCAGGGTCTTCAGCAGCAGCCGCTCGGTCGAGTCGAAGGAACCGACGAGGGAGCCGGTGGCCGACATCTGCTCGGCGAACTCGACGAACAGCCGCTCGATCAGGTTGGCCGACACCGTGCCCAGGTTCGCCATCACCTGGGACAGCTCCTTGATCTCCTCGTCGTCCATCAATGAGAACAGTCTGGTGGCATGCTCCTCGCCCAGCGCGAGCATCATGATGGCGGCCTTTTCCGGGCCGGTGATGGTCCGGTAATCCTCGCGAACCTTCAACGCCATGCGTCCGCCTCCACCACTCCGCCCACCTCGCGCCGGAGGCGGGCGGTTCATTCTTACACGTCAGGTTTCCGGTTCTTCCGTTTTAATACGATCCCTTAAGGCATTCCATCCCTTCAGGGGAGACGGGCGGGGACAAATTCAGCCGATTCCCCGCCCTTCCTGCCGTTCTCTGCTTCCGCCGGCCCTGGCGTCAGCCGAACCGCTTGGCGATCACCGCATAGGCGGCGCGCAGGCCCAGCGCCTCGCCGCCTTCCGGACGGCCGGGACGGGCCGAGCCGTTCCAGGCATAGGTGTCGAGATGCGCCCAGCGCGTGCCCTTCGACACGAATTCCTGCAGGAAAAGCCCGGCGGTGATGGCGCCGGCGAAGCCGTTGGTGGTGACGTTGTTGATGTCCGCCACCTTGCTGTCCAGCCCCTTGCGGTAGGGCGCCCACAGCGGCAGCCGCCACATCGGGTCGTCGACCGCGGTCCCGGCCTCGGTCAGGTCGCTGGCCAGGGCATCGTCGTTGCTCATCAGTGCCGGCAGGTCGGGGCCGAGCGCGACGCGGGCGGCGCCGGTCAGGGTGGCGAAGTCGATCAGCAGCTCCGGTTTCTCAGCATCCGCCTCGGCCAGCGCGTCGCACAGGATAAGGCGCCCTTCGGCGTCGGTGTTGCCGACCTCCACCGTCAGGCCCTTGCGGGTCTTCAGCACGTCCAGCGGCTTGAAGGCATCGCCCGACACCACATTCTCCACCGCCGGCACCAGCACGCGCAGCCGCACCGGCAGCCCGGCCATCATGATCATCCGGCCGAGCGCCAGCGCATGCGCCGCCCCGCCCATGTCCTTCTTCATCATCAGCATGCCCGACGACGGCTTCAGGTCCAGCCCGCCGGTGTCGAAGCAGACGCCCTTGCCGACGATGGTGACCTTCGGATGCTCCGGGTTGCCCCAGCGCAGGTCGATCAGCCGCGGTTCCCGCGGACTGGCGCGGCCGACGGCATGGACGGCGGGATAGTCGCGGTCGAGAAGATCCTGCCCGACGATCACCTCGACCGCCGCGTCGAACTCGGCGGCCAGATCCTGCGCCGCCTGGGCCAGCTCGGCCGGGCCCATGTCGCAGGCGGGGGTGTTCACCAGATCGCGCACGAGGTAGGTCGCGGTCGCCGCCCGTTCCACCTCGCCATGGTCGGCCTCCGCCGGCCAGACCAGATTGGCGATGCCCTTCTCGGGCGGCTTTTTATAGCGGCTGAAGCGATAGCTGCCAAGCGCCCAGCCCAGCGCCGCCCGCGTCGCCGCCCGCTCATCCAGCGCCGCGTCGATCCTGTAGGAACCGGCCGGCAGCGAGGCCGGCAGCCCGGCGAAGGCCCACAGGTCGTCCGGAGCGGACACGCCGGCCAGCACCCGGGCGACGGCGCCGTCCGGCCCCGGCAGGAAGACGGTCGATCCGGCTTCGCCGGTGAAGCCCACCGCCTTGACCCAGGAGGCGACGGCCGGCGACTGTGCGGCCAGCCAGTCGGGCAGTCCGGCCTTGGTCACGGGAGTGAGGGCGACGGTGTCGGGGCCGTCGACGGCAAGCAGGGTGGCGAGCAAGACAGAGGATCCTTCTTACGAGATCGCGTCACGCATCCGATGCGGATGCCCATCCTCCAAGGATGGCGCGCCGGGCGGCGGCTGGAAAGGGGGGCAATGCGCCGGGCAGGCATGGGCGGGCTGTGAAAGTCGGCGGATTGAACAGAGTGGAACGGTTTTCCGGGGATGTTCCACCGTTTCATCGCCGGCTGAAGGGCGGCTGGAGACGACGCTCTGGAAATGGGAGACGGCTGACTTCGGCGGTTTATCCATCGGAAGCATGGCCTGTCCATCGCAACCCGGAAGACACGGAACACTACCACGTCGGGTGAGGCTCGGGATGTGCTGGATGAAAAACCCCCGACCAAGGATTGTTCCGACGACAAGGCTGATCCTCTTCCGGGCGCAGCCGTCAGGCTTGTTGAGGCCCCTGTGCTGGGTCATGCTCGGGAAATTGCTAGGCCTGTTTTGAAAAGGTGCAGTCCGATGTCCGACCTGACCCTGGTGATGGGGAACAAGACCTATTCGTCCTGGTCGCTGCGCCCCTGGCTGGCGCTCAGGCAGGCCGGGCTGGCCTTCGCCGAGATCGTCATTCCCCTGCGGCAGCCGGACACCGCCGCACGCATCGCCGAGCATTCGCCGTCGGGCCGCGTGCCGTCCCTGATCCATGATGGCTTGACCGTCTGGGATTCGCTGGCCATCTGCGAATATGTGGCGGAACTGGCCCCCGATGCCGGACTGTGGCCGGCGGAGCGGACGGCGCGGGCGGTTGCCCGCGCGGTGTCGGCGGAGATGCATTCCGGCTTCGCCTCCCTGCGCAGCAGCATGTCGATGGACCTCAAGCGCGACCGCAAGGGCGAGGGCATGACCGAGGCGACCGCTGCCGACATCGCCCGCATCGAGGCGCTGTGGGCCGACACCCGCACCCGTTTCGGCAAACCGGCGGGCGGGCCGTTCCTGTTCGGCGCCTTCACCATCGCCGACGCCATGTTCGCCCCGGTGGTGACGCGGCTGGAGACCTATGGCGTCGCGGTGTCGCCCGAAACTCGTGCCTATATGGATGCGGTGCTGGCGTTGTCGGCGATGCGGGAGTGGATCGCGGCGGCCAAGGCGGAGCCTTGGGAATTCGAGCCGTGAGAGATGCCGGCTTCACCATCCGGGGGGCGGGGCCGGAGGATGCCGAGGCGGTCGGCGCGCTGCTCAGGGCGTCGTACCCGCCGCTGATGGCCGCGGGCTATCCGGCGGACGTGCTGGAGCGCGCCCTGCCGGCGATGATGAAGGCCAACCCGCTGCTGCTGCGGTCAGGCACCTATCATCTGGCCGTGGCGGATGACGGCGCCGTCATCGGCTGCGGCGGCTGGACCCGTGAGCCGCCGGGGCCGCCCTGCCAGCCGGTCGACCCAAAGGTCGGCCACATCCGGCATTTCGCCACCCATCCCGATTTCCTGCGCCGGGGGGTCGGCAGTGCCCTTCTCGGCCGCTGCATCGCAGAGGCCGGGGTTGTCGGCGTCCGCCGGCTGGAGTGCCTGTCGAGCCTCGTCGCCGAGCGGTTCTATGCCTCGGCCGGCTTCCATCCGCTTGGAAAGCGGTCGGTGATCCTGGCGCCGGGCGTCCAGTTCGACAGCGTCGTCATGGCGCTGGAGCTGTCTCCACCCGCCGGTTGACACAATAGCAAAAGAGAAACGGCGCGCCGTCCTGCCGGATGGCGCGCCGTTTTCATGTCCGCTCCTCGATTCCCCCCTCTCCCCGGGAGGAGAGGGGATGCTCCGCTCCTTGTGGGAGAGGGCGATGCGGGAGAGGGCAGATTTCACTCCGCCGGGATGGCGCGCGGCAGGGTCACCGGCACGGCCAGACGGTGCAGCATCTCCTTCGGAACCACCTGCCAGAAATGGCCGAGTTCGCGCTGCCAGTCGTTGAGGATCTCGGCGGCGAAACGGCTCTGCGTCTCGGCGACGTGCTCCTCGATCAGGGCGCGGAGCTGGGCCTCGTAATGGGGCACCTCGATCCGCTGGAAGATGACGCTTTCCTCGTTGATGTGCAGCGGCAGCGAGTCTTCCGGATCGTACAGGTAGGCCATGCCTCCGGTCATGCCGGCGGCGAAGTTGTCGCCGACCTTGCCCAGGATGACCGCCGTGCCGCCCGTCATGTACTCGCAGCCGTTGGAACCGCAGCCTTCCACCACCACGGTGGCGCCGGAATTGCGCACCGCGAACCGCTCACCGGCCTGGCCGGCGGCGAACAGCTTGCCGGCGGTGGCGCCGTACAGCACCGTGTTGCCGATGATGGTGTTCTTGTTCGACTCCAGCGGGCTGCTGGTCGCCGGACGGACGACGATGGTGCCGCCCGACAGGCCCTTGCCGACATAGTCGTTGGCGTCGCCCATCACCTCCAGCTTGATGCCCTGGACGGCGAAGGCGCCCAGCGACTGGCCGGCGGTGCCGCGCAGGCGGACGGTGATGTGGCCGGGCTGCAGCCCGAACATGCCGAACTTCCGCGTCACCATCGAGGACAGCCGCGTGCCGATGGCGCGCTGCGTGTTGCGGGCATTGTAGGCGAGCTGCATCTTCTCGCCTTCCTCGAACAGCGGGCGGGCATCGGCGACGATGCGGGCGTCCAGCGTGTCCGGCACCTCGTTGCGGCCCTGCAGCGTGCAGTAGCGGGCGTTCTCGCCCGGATCGACCTGGGCCAGCAGCGGGTTGAGGTCGAGGTCGTCCAGATGGGCGCCGCCGCGGCTGACCTGATGCAGCAGGTCGGTGCGGCCGATCACCTCGGTCAGCGAGCGGAAGCCCAGCTTCGCGAGGATCTCGCGAACCTCTTCGGCCAGGAAGGTGAAGAGGTTGACGACCTTCTCCGGCGTGCCGACGAACTTCTCGCGCAGCTTCTCGTCCTGGACGCAGACGCCGACCGGGCAGGTGTTGGAATGGCACTGCCGGACCATGATGCAGCCCATGGCGATCAGGCTGGCGGTGCCGATGCCGAACTCTTCCGCGCCCAGCATGGCGGCGATGACGATGTCGCGGCCGGTCTTCAGGCCGCCGTCGGTGCGCAGCCGCACGCGGTGGCGCAGCTTGTTCAGCGTCAGGACCTGATGCACCTCCGACAGGCCCATCTCCCAGGGCAGGCCGGCGAACTTGATCGAGGTCTGCGGCGAGGCGCCGGTGCCGCCGGAGTTGCCGGAGATCAGGATGATGTCGGCATTCGCCTTCGCCACGCCGGCGGCGATGGTGCCGATGCCCGACCGGCTGACCAGCTTCACCGTGACCTTGGCGTCCGGGTTGATCTGCTTCAGGTCATAGATGAGCTGCGCCAGATCCTCGATCGAGTAGATGTCGTGGTGCGGCGGCGGGCTGATCAGCATCACGCCCGGCGTCGAGTGACGCAGCCGCGCGATCATCTCTGTCACCTTGAAGCCGGGCAGCTGACCGCCCTCGCCGGGCTTGGCGCCCTGGGCGACCTTGATCTCCAGCTCGCGGCACTGGTTCAGGTACTCGGCGGTGACGCCGAAGCGGCCCGACGCCACCTGCTTGATGGCGGAGTTCCAGTTGTCGCCGTTCTTGTCCGGGCGGAAACGCGCCGGATCCTCGCCGCCCTCGCCCGAGTCGGACTTGGCGCCGATGCGGTTCATCGCGACGTTCAGCGTGCCGTGCGCCTCGGGCGACAGCGCGCCCATCGACATGCCCGGCGTGATGAAGCGCTTGCGGATCGCGGTGATGCTCTCCACCTCGTCCACCGGAACGGCGGCCTTGGTGGTGCGGAACTCCAGCAGGTCGCGCAGCTGCATCGGCGGCCGCTTGTTCACCTGCTCCGAATACTTCTTGAAGGTGGTATAGCTGTCGTTGGTGACGGCCTGCTGCAGGGTGTGGATGATCCCACCCTCCCAGCCATGGCGGTCGCCCGACTTGCGGAAGCGGTAGAAGCCGCCGACCGGCAGCGGCAGCGCCTCGCCGGCATAAGCCAGCGCATGCTGCTCAAGTACCTTCTTCTGGATGCCGTTCAGGCCGATGCCGGAGATGCGGCTGACCATCGCCGGGAAATGCTCGGCGACCAGGGCGCGGCTGAGGCCGATGGCCTCGAAGTTGCCGCCGCCGCGGTAGCTGCTGATGACCGAGATGCCCATCTTGGACATGATCTTCAGCAGGCCGTCGTCGATGGCCTTCTTGTAGTTCGTCATCGCCTTTTCCAGCGACAGCGAGCCGAGCAGGCCGCGGCGCTGGCGCTCGGCCACCGCTTCCTGCGCCAGGTAGGCGTTGACGGTGGTGGCGCCGACGCCGATCAGCACCGCGAAGTAATGGGTGTCCAGGCATTCCGCCGTGCGCAGGTTCAGCGAGGTGAAGGTGCGCAGGTTGGAGCGGATCAGGTGGGTGTGGACCGCACCGGTCGCCAGGATGGCCGGGATGGCGGCGCGGTCGGCACCCATCGCCTCGTCGGTCAGGATGACGTGGTTGGCACCGCCGCGCACGGCGTCCTCCGCCTCCTGGCGGATGCGGCGGAGCGCGTCGCGCAACGCGTCGGGGCCGGCATTCACCGGGAAGGTCGCGTCGATCTCCGCCGCCGTCTCGCCCATATAGGCGCGCATGGCGCGGAATTCGGCGGTGGTCAGCACCGGGCTGTCGAGTTGCAGCAACCGGGTCTGGCTCTCATCCTCGTCCAGGATGTTGCCGAGGTTGCCCAGTCGCGTCTTCAGGCTCATCACCCGGCGCTCGCGAAGCGAGTCGATGGGCGGATTGGTGACCTGGGAGAAGTTCTGGCGGAAGAAGTGGTGCAGGCCGCGGTACTTGTCGGACAGCACGGCGATGGGGCTGTCGTCGCCCATCGAGCCGACGGCCTCCTTGCCGTCCTCCGCCATCGGGTGGAGGATCAGCTCCATGTCTTCCATGGCGAGGCCGAAGGCCATCTGGCGACGGCGCAGCTCCTCCTTCTCCATTTCCGACGCCTCGCCCTTCAGCGCGGCGGACTTCACCAGCTCGTCCAGATGGGTGGTGTTCTTGACCCACTGGTTCCACGGCTTCTGGGTGGCGAGATGGTCCTTCAGCTCACGGTCGTTGAACAGCTTGCCGGCCTGGAGATCGACGGCGATCATCTCGCCCGGCCCGAGGCGGCCCTTCTCGACCACCTGGTTCTCCTCGATCTTGACCATGCCGGTCTCGGAGCCGCCGATGATCAGGCCGTCGGTGGTGATGGTGTAGCGCATCGGGCGCAGGCCATTGCGGTCCATGCCGCCGACGACCCAGCGGCCGTCGGTCATGGCGAGCGCCGCCGGGCCGTCCCACGGCTCCATCACGGAGTTGCAGTAGGCGATCAGGGCCTTGTGGTTGTCCGGCGTGGTCTGCGAGCTGGTCAGCGCCTGCGGCACCAGCATCATCTTGACCATCGGCGCGCTGCGGCCGGCGCGGACCATCACCTCGAACACCGTATCCAGCGCGCCCGAGTCCGACAGGCCGACGCCGATCACCGGCTTCAGGTCCGCCATGTGGGAGCCGAACACCGGATGTTCCATCCGGGTCTCGTGCGCCTTCATCCAGTTGACGTTGCCCTTCAGCGTGTTGATCTCGCCGTTGTGGGCGAGCATGCGGAAGGGCTGGGCCAGCGGCCAGGTCGGGAAGGTGTTGGTCGAATAGCGCTGGTGGTAGATGGCGAAGGACGACTCGAAGCGGTCGTCGGTCAGGTCCGGGTAGAAGGTGGACAGCTGTTCGGCGAGGAACATGCCCTTGTAGATGATCGAGCGCGCCGACAGCGAGCAGATGTAGAAGTCATTGATCTGCTCACCATGCACCGCCTTCTCGATCCGGCGGCGGATGATGTAGAGGTCGAGCTCGAACTGCTCGTCGGACACGCCCTTGGAATTGCCGATGATGATCTGCTCGATCTCGGGCCGGGTCGCGTTGGCCTTCTCGCCGATGATGTCGACGTTGATCGGCACCTGACGCCAGCCGTAGATGTAGTAGCCGAAGGCCAGGATCTCGGTCTCGACGATGCAGCGGCAGGCTTCCTGGGCGTCCAGGCTGATGCGCGGCAGGAAGACCTGACCGACCGCCAGGTTGTTCTCCGGCGGGGTGTGGCCGATGACCTTGACGTGGTCCTTGAAGAACTTCTGCGGCACCTGGACATGGATGCCGGCGCCGTCGCCGGTCTTGCCGTCGGCGTCGACCGCGCCGCGGTGCCAGACCGCCTTCAGGGCTTCGATGCCTTTCTCGACCACCGAACGGCGGGGCTTGCCGTCGATCGCGGCGATGAAGCCGACGCCGCAGGCGTCGTGCTCGTCGGCCGGATTGTAGGCGTGCGCAGTGGTCAGCGCCGCGGCGTTGGCGCGGAAATCGGCGACGAACTGCTCACCCTGGTTCAACTCGGTGGTCATGGAACGACCCTTTCACAGTCTGGACGTTGACCTGGGGGGACGAAGGGAAGGCCCCCTGGGGTAGACGGTGGTTCTGATGTGGAGAAGGCGAACGGCCCCCTCCCTAACCCTCTCCCGCTCTCGGCCGGCCGAAGGCCGGTCCGATCGCGGGAGAGGGGACTGCCGCTTACTTGATAAGGCGGTCTTACTCCGCCGCGACCGCCAGCTTCGGCGCGCCGACGGTCTGGGCGTAGGCGTGCATCGCCTCGGCGGCGTCGCGGCCGTCGCGGATGGCCCACACCACCAGAGAGGCGCCGCGGACGATGTCGCCGGCGGCGAAGACGCCGTCCAGGCTGGTCATCTTGGTGCGGTGGTCGATCAGTAGCGTGCCCCAGCGGGTGACGGTCAGGTCCGGCGCGCCGAACATGCCCGGCAGATCCTCCGGCTCGAAGCCGAGAGCCTTGATGACGAGGTCGGCCGGCTCGGTGAACTCGGAGCCCTCGATCACCTGCGGGGTCTGGCGGCCGGTGGCGTCGGCGACACCCAGATGGATGCGGACGGCGCGGACTCCGGTGACGACATCGTCGCCGGTGAATGCCTCGGGCGCGGCCTGCCAGACGAACTCGACGCCCTCCTCCTCGGCATGCGCCACTTCGCGCTGCGAACCGGGCATGTTCTTGCGGTCGCGGCGGTACAGGCACTTGACGGAGGTCGCGCCCTGGCGGATCGCCGTGCGCACGCAGTCCATCGCGGTGTCGCCGCCGCCGAGCACCACCACCTTCTTGCCGGCGGCGTTCAGCGAGCCGTCCTCATAAGCCTCGATGGAGTCGCCGAGGCCCACCCGGTTGGAGGTGGTGAGGTATTCGAGCGCCGGGACGATGTTCTTCAGGCCGGCGCCGGGGGCATCGATGTCGCGGGCCTTGTAGACGCCGGTGGCGACCAGGATCGTCACATGGCGGGCGCGCAGCTCGGCCAGCGAGGCGTCGCGGCCGACCTCGAAGTTCGAATGGAAGATGACGCCGGCATCGGCTAGACGCTGGACGCGGCGGGCGACCACGTCCTTCTCCAGCTTGAAGCCGGGGATGCCGTAGACCAGCAGGCCGCCCATGCGGTCGTAGCGGTCATAGACATGGACCTCGTAGCCCTTGGCGCGCAGCTCCTCGGCGGCGGCGAGGCCGGCCGGGCCGGCGCCGATCACGCCGACCGACAGCCCCAGCTCGCGGGCCGGCTTGCGCGGCTTGACCCAGCCGTTCTCCCAGGCGGTGTCGTTGATGTACTTCTCGACCGAGCCGATGGTGACGGCGCCGTGGGTCGACTGCTCGATGACGCAGTTGCCCTCGCACAGCCGGTCCTGCGGGCAGATGCGGCCGCAGATTTCGGGAAAGTTGTTGGTGGCCTGGGAGACCTCGTAGGCCTCTTCCAGACGCCCCTCGGCGGTCAGCTTCAGCCAGTCGGGGATGTTGTTGGAGACCGGGCAGTGCACCTGGCAGAAGGGGACGCCGCACTGCGAGCAGCGGTTGGCCTGCTCGCCGGCGCGCTCGTCGCTGAAGCGGGCGTAGATCTCGGCGAAGTCCTGGCGACGGTCGGCGGCAGACCGCTTGTCGGGCATCTTCTGCGCGGTGTGCACGAAGCCCAACATTTTCTGGTTCGCCATGACGTCTGCTCCTTCGCTTCGCGGCCCCGCCCGCTGTCGCGGGGACATCGCCTTGCTGGGCCTGACCGGGGCTGCGGCGTTGGCCTACACCGACCGGCTGGGTTGAAATCGAACGTCCGCAAAGTGGCGGACGCTCGTCATATAACGCATGCGCGGGAGCGGCGGAAGCACAAAAGAACCGATAGGTCCGTTTTGTTGACCTTTTCTCCCGCAAGGCTGAAATGCGTGAGCGTTGCGGCACAGTGTCACAAAAACGAGACAGAAAATTAGTCCACAAATGGGACTATCTCGCAAATAGGGGTACCGACCCCTCGCCGTCGCCAACCAGCGGGCCCGCCTGCTATAAGCACCGCAACATCCACCGTGCCGAAGGCTGCGTGCCGCGATGATGATCGATCAATATCTGGACGCCACACTCATGGGGCTGGTGGAGGGGCTGACCGAGTTCCTGCCCGTCTCCTCGACCGGTCACCTCATCATGCTGGACGAGTTGCTGGGCTTCCAGGGCCCGCCCGGCAAGGTGTTCGAGGTGGTGATCCAGCTCGGCGCCATTCTCGCGATCTGCGTGGTCTATTTCCAGCGGCTGTGGCAAGTCGCCACAGGGCTGAAGGACGATCCCGGCGCGCGGCGATTCGTGATGGCGGTGCTGATCGCCTTCCTGCCGGCGATGGTGCTGGGGGCCGGACTGCATGGCGTCATCAAGACGCTGCTGTTCAACCCGACGGTGGTCAGCATCGCCCTGATCGTGGGCGGCATCGCCATCCTGCTGGTGGAGCGGCTGGTCCCGGTCGCCCGCTATCACCGGATCGAGAATTTCTCCGCCCCGCTGGCGCTGAAGATCGGCTTCTGCCAGTGCCTGGCGCTGGTTCCGGGCGTGTCGCGGTCGGGGGCCAGCATCCTGGGCGCCCTGCTGATGGGCGTCGACCGCAAGGCGGCGGCCGAGTTCTCCTTCTTCCTGGCGGTGCCGACCATGGCCGGCGCCACCGCCTACGACCTCTACAAGAACTGGTCGGTGATGAGCCTGGACAGCGGCCTGCTGATCCTGGTCGGCTTCGTCACCGCCTTCATCGCCGCGGCGTTGGTGGTGAAGACGCTGGTCGAGTTCGTCGGCCGCTACGGCTTCACCCCCTTCGGCTGGTACCGCATCGCCATCGGCACCGGCATGCTGGCCTTCCTGTATCTGTAAGCATCACACCGGCTGCCGCGGCACCGCACGGGCCGCGGCGATGGCCACGAACAGGGCCAGCACCGCGATCAGCGCGAAGGCGGTGGCGAGGCTGGTCGCCTGGGCGATGAAGCCGACCAGCGGCGGGCCGGCCAGCACGCCGGTGTAGCCCATGGTGGACACCGCGGCGACGGCATGGTCGGCGTGACCGCTGTCCACCGCGCCCGCCGTGCTGAACAGCACCGGGACGATGTTCGACAGCCCGATCCCGGTCAGCCCGAATCCGGCCATCGCCAGCAGCGGCGATCCGTCCGCCACCGCACCCGCCGCCAGCACGAGCCCCAGCCCGGCCGCGGCCAGCAGACCGCCGCCGCTCATCAGCGTCGCCCCGCCGAAGCGGTGGCGCAGCCGGTCGCCGCTGAAGCGTCCCGCCGCCATGGCGGCGCAGAACACGCCGAAGCCCATGCCGGCGAGCGAGGCCGGGGCGCCGAGATCGTCGCGCAGATGGATGGCGCTCCAGTCCAGGATCGCGCCCTCGCTCATGAAGGACAGGGCGGCGAGCAGGCCGAGCAGCAGGGTCTTGCGGTCGGGCAGGACCAACCCGCCGGTCGACGCGTTGCGGTCGGGCAGGAAGCGGCCCTGCAAGGCCAGGAACAGCGCGACCAGCCCGGCCGACACCAGCGCGGCCTGCGCCGCCGGCGCCATCAGCGGCAGCAGCAACCCGCCCAAGCCAGCGCCGGCCAGCCCGCCGAGGCTCCACATCCCGTGCAGCGAGGACATGATCGGCCGGCCGAGCCGCCGCTCCACCAGCGCGCCCTGGGCGTTCATGGCGACGTCCATGGTGCCGCCCGACGCGCCGAACAGCGCCAGCACGATGCACAGCGTCACCACGTCCGGCACCAGCGCCGGCAGGGGCAGGAACGCGGCGAACAGCAGGGCGGTCACCCGCGTCACCGGTGCGCTGCCCAGCCGTCCCAGCAGCGGCCCGCTGGCGATCATCGCGGTCAGCGCACCGACCGCAAGGCAGAGCAGCGCCACCCCCAGCACGGCGGGGCTGAGGTCGAGCCGGTTCTTCAGCAGCGGGATCTGGGTTGCCCAGACGCCGAAGACGGTGCCGTTCAGGAAGAAGGCGGCGACGGTCGCCCAGCGCGCGGCGGCGGCCTGCTCCACCACCCGGCCCGCGGCGCCGCGGATATCCTCTGCCCCTGTCATCGCCCGTCCCGTCGCTGTTGAACTGCCGACATGACGGCGGCCGCCGGGGAAATCAAGCAGGGAAGGGGCAGGCGTGTCATGCCGGAAGCGGGCGGAACCCCGCCGCCCCCGTCAGTGCCGCCACATCTTGGCGGCGGACAGCAGCAGGATCGCCGACAGGACCGGCAGCAGGACCGACTCCGGCACGACGCCCAGCAGCCGGCCACCGATGAAGGCGCCGGCCAGCGATCCCGCCGCCATCAGCAGCACGAATCGGCGGTTGCGGGCCAGCACCGACAGGCTGCGGTCGCGGGCGTAGCGGGAGAAGCCGGCGATCATGGTCGGCAGGCTGATCGCCAGGGACAGGCTGCCCGCCAGCTTGACGTCGACGCCGAACAGCAGGACCAGCGTCGGGATCAGCAGCTCGCCGCCGGCCACACCCAGGATCGAGGCGACGACCCCGATGGCGAAGCCGGCGGCGGTCCCGGCGGCGGCCAGGGCAACCCCGTCCAGCAGCGGCCCGCCGCCCCCGGCGGCGCCGCCCGCAACGCCATGGCCGAACAGCAGGGCGCCGGCGATCAGCACCAGCAGCAGGGCGATCACCCGGTGCAGCCGGGCAGCGTCCATCCGCATCGCCCAACCCGCCCCGATCCAGGCGCCCAGCAGGCTGCCGGCCAGCAGGTTGACGATCACTGTCCCGTTGGCGGCGACGAGGCTAAGCGGGACCGCGCCGGCACGGAAGGGAAGGGCGGCGGCGACCACGACGAGGCTCATCGCCTTGTTCAGGATGACGGCGTCGAGCACCGCGAAGCGGAAGGCGCCGACCAGCAGGGGAAGCCGGAACTCGGCCCCGCCCAGCCCGATCAGGCCGCCCAGCGTGCCGATGACGGCGCCGCTGGCGAAGGAGGCCAGTGCGCGCAGCCTCGTCACCGCAGAAGCTCCAATGCGAAAGCCCCGGCACAGGGGCCGGGGCTTTCGGGAGTCACGGAACCGGATCCGCCGCTCAGTGCGCGTTGCCGGTCAGGCTGTTGTACTTGCCGCCGACGATGAAGCGCGACAGGTAGGTCGGCAGGATCACCTCGCAGGTGGCGAGCTCGGTGATGCCCAGATCCTTGAAGCCGAGCGCGTCCGGAGTGACGACGTTGTCGTGCCGCAGCAAGGCAACCTGATCGCGGGTCAGCGCCGGGGCCAGCACCGGGATCTTCTCCAGGAAGCCGGCCACCGATTCGGCGATGTTCCAGGGAATGCTCACCAGCGGGCGGTGGCGCTGGATGTCCTTCTGCGTCAGCTCCAGCAGGTCCCGGAAGCTGTAGACGCGCGGACCGCCCAGCTCGTAGGTCTTGCCGCGGCTGGCGTCGGTCTCCAGCGCGGCGACGACGGCGTCGGCCAGATTGCCGACATAGACCGGCTGGAAACGGGTCTTGCCGCCGCCGATCAGCGGCAGGGCGGGGGCCTTCTGCGCCATCGCGGCGAACTTGTTGAAGAAATTGTCCTCCGGCCCGAAGACGATGCTGGGGCGCAGGATCGTCGCCGCCGGGAAGGCGGACAGCACCGCCTGCTCGCCGGCCGCCTTGGAGCGGGCGTAGGAGGAGGGGGAGTTGGCGTCGGCGCCTATGGCGGAAACCTGGATCAGCCGGTTGACGCCGTTGGCGGCGGCCAGACGGGCGATGCGGGCGGCGGCATCGACATGCACGCCCTGGAAGCTCTGGCTCCCGCGCTCGTACAGCACGCCCAGCAGGTTGATGACGACATCCGCGCCCTGAACGGCGCGGGCGACCGACTCGTCCTTGGTGCAGTCGGTGGCGAAGGGGACGATCTGGCCGACGGCGCCGGCCGTCTTCAGGAAGGCGGCCTTGCCCGGATTGCGGGTGGCGATGCGGATTTGGGCGCCTGACCTGGCGAGGCGCCTGATCAGGTGGCGGCCGATGAAGCCCGAACCGCCGAACACCGTGATAACCTGAGTGCGATAGGACATCGACCGTCTCCCGTGTCGTTGCGCGCCGTAGCCGGGGCTTTCGCGCGGCGGTTCTCCCGCCGCTGTGCGCGCCCCCGCGCGTCGTCCGACTGTGTGTCGCCATGATGACTGCTGGAACTGCGGGCATGCTTATAGCGAATGGACCGTCGCCAATCTAGGGACTGCATTGCCGCGCCGGCCGGCGGCGGGACGAAAACCCGCGATGCGGCAAAAAAATGAAGGGGTCGGAAAAAAGCTGTTGACGCCCCCCGGCCGGATCATTAAACAACCGCCCACACACCGAGCACCGAGCCCAGGTGGCGGAATTGGTAGACGCGCAGGTTTCAGGTACCTGTGGCAGAAATGTCGTGGAAGTTCGAGTCTTCTCCTGGGCACCATTTCTTTTCTACCCGGCTGCGCCGCATGCACAGCTCCTTCAGTTGAGAGGGAGGCAGTGCAGAGCGGCGTTCGTCGTTTCTAGGGTCCGTGGCCGGGGGCCTGACCACCCGGGAAGCGACCATGCCCATCGACCTTCATGACGGCGACCTCCCCGACGGCCTCGACCTCGCCGCCGGCGCCCGCGACAACTGCGTTGCCATCGACACCGAGACCATGGGGCTGAACCCCCACCGCGACCGCCTCTGCCTCGTGCAGCTGTCGGCCGGCGACGGTGCGGTCCATCTGGTGCAGTTCCGTCCCGGCCAGTACGAGGCGCCGAACCTGAAGCGTCTGCTGACCGATCCCGGCGTGACCAAGCTGTTCCACTTCGCCCGCTTCGACGTGGCGGTGATGAAGGCCTATCTGGGCGTCGACTGCCGGCCGGTCTATTGCACCAAGGTGGCCTCCAAGCTGGTCCGCACCTTCACCGACCGCCATGGCCTGAAGGACCTGTGCAAGGACCTGCTGGGGGTGGAAATCTCCAAGCAGCAACAGTCCTCCGACTGGGGGGCGCCCGAACTGACCACCGACCAGATGAAGTATGCCGCGTCGGACGTGCTGCACCTGCATGACCTGAAGGCGAAGCTGGACGTCATGCTGGCGCGCGAGGGACGCACCCATCTGGCCCAGGCCTGCTTCGACTTCCTGCCAGCCCGCGGCGAACTGGACCTCGGCGGCTGGGAAACCCCGGACATTTTGGCGCACTGAACGCAAGATCGTCGCCCTCTCCCGGGGTGGGAGAGGGCCGGGCTTCCCTGACCGGGCGTGGATTTGACCCGGCGCCCCACGGGGGGCATACTGCATGACGCGCCTGCCGGGAGCCATCCGGGCGGGCGCGTGTTTGTGAACGGCCTGCCCATCGGGCCTTTTGAACGGAAGGCATGACAGCCTTGACCAGCGTTTTCACGTCCAGCCTGACCGCCGGCATGACCGACGGCTCCGCCGCTTCGACGGAGTCGAGCGCCGTCGAGAACCGCGACCTCGCCTGCGCCACCCGCGTCCTGCGGACGGAGGCCGATGCGCTGGTGGCGCTGGCGGACAGCCTCGACGGCGCCTTCCTGCGGGCGCTCGACCTGCTGCACGGCATCGAAGGCCGGGTTGTCGTCACCGGCATGGGCAAGTCGGGCCATGTCGCCCGCAAGATCGCCGCGACCATGGCCTCCACCGGCACGCCGGCCTTCTTCGTCCATCCGGGCGAGGCGAGCCACGGCGACCTCGGCATGATCGCGAAGAACGATGCGGTGGTGGCGCTGTCCAATTCGGGCGAGACGCACGAGCTGGCGGACATCATCGCCTACACACGCCGCTTCGGCATCCCGCTGATCGGCATGACCCGCCGGGCCGCCTCCTCGCTGGCCGAGCAGTCGGACGTGGCGCTGATCCTGCCGCCGGTGCCGGAGGCCTGCCCGCTGGGTCTGGCGCCCACCACCTCCACTACCATGATGCTGGCGCTGGGCGACGCGATCGCGGTGGCGCTGCTGGAACGGCGCGGCTTTTCCGCCGCCGATTTCCGCGAGTTCCATCCCGGCGGACAGCTGGGCCGCGCATTGCTGAAGGTGACGGACATCATGCACAAGGGGGCCGATTTGCCCCTGTGCCGTCTTGACTCGCCGCTGTCCGACGTCATCTTCGAGATGACGGCCAAGCGGCTCGGCTGCGTCGGGGTGACCGACGAGGCGGGCGCGCTGGTCGGGATCATCACCGACGGCGACGTGCGCCGTCATCTGACGCCGGAGCTTCTGGCAGAGCGCGCCG
>JBKHVJ010000013.1:0-19168 GCA_046570145.1 Alphaproteobacteria bacterium | reverse complement strand
CCTGCGCGAGGTCGAGCCCGAGGACCTGCTGAAGTTCGGCCTGATCCCCGAATTCATCGGCCGCCTGCCGGTGGTCGCCACGCTGGACGATCTGGACGAGAAGGCGCTGGTCGAGATCCTGACCAAGCCGAAGAACGCCCTGGTCAAGCAGTATCAGCGCCTGTTCGAGATGGAGGCCACCAAGCTGACCTTCACCGACGACGCGCTGAAGTCGGTGGCCAACCGCGCCATCCAGCGCAAGACCGGCGCGCGCGGCCTGCGCTCGATCATGGAGGGCATTCTGCTCGGCACCATGTTCGACCTGCCGGGGCTGGATGAGGTCGAGGAAGTGGTGGTGAACAAGGAGGTGGCCGAAGGCCGTGCCGCCCCGCTGTTCATATATGGTGAACGGGCTGCGGAGCAGACTTCCGCCTGAGGCCCGTCCGGCCGCCATGGCGCGCGGGGCAGGCCTGCATGGCTTGCCCCGCCCATCGGCCGGTCCCATCTCCTGGGAGAACCCCGTGGCGGGGGTCCGTGCCGATGATCGGGCGGACCTGCGCCGACTGTCCTGAGTGAGGTCCCCTATGGCGGAAAATCAACCCGAATTGCTGAGCGGCGAACTGCTTCCTGTGCTGCCGCTGCGGGATATCGTCGTCTTCCCGCACATGATCGTTCCGCTCTTCGTCGGGCGGGAGAAGAGTGTGCGCGCGCTCGAAGCGGTGATGCGGGAGGACAAGCAGATCCTGCTCGTCGCCCAGCGCAACGCCGCCCAGGACGATCCCGGCTCGGCCGATCTCTATGATGTCGGCACGGTCTCGACCGTGCTGCAGCTGCTCAAGCTGCCCGATGGCACCGTCAAGGTGCTGGTCGAGGGCGGCAAGCGCGCCCGCGTGCTGGGCTTCAAGGAGACCGACCAGTTCTTCGAGGCCTACACCGCCCCGATGGAAGAGGCGGCGGCCGAGAATTCCGAGGTCGAGGCCCTGGCCCGCACCGTGGTGGGCCAGTTCGAGCAGTACATCAAGCTCAACAAGAAGATCGCGCCCGAGGTGCTGGTCTCGATCAACCAGATCGAGGATTCGGCCAAGCTCGCCGACACGGTCGCCAGCCACCTGAACCTGAAGATCTCCGAGAAGCAGGAGCTGCTCGAGATCGGCAGCGTCTCCGCCCGGCTGGAGCGCGTCTTCGCCCATATGGAGAGCGAGATCGGCGTTCTTCAGGTGGAGAAGCGCATCCGCAACCGCGTCAAGCGGCAGATGGAGAAGACCCAGCGCGAGTACTATCTGAACGAGCAACTGAAGGCGATCCAGAAGGAGCTGGGCGAGGGCGAGGACGGCAAGGATGAGAGCGCCGAGCTGGAGGCCAAGATCAAGGCCACCAAGCTCTCCCCCGAGGCGCGCGACAAGGCGCTGGGCGAGCTGAAGAAGCTGCGCTCCATGTCGCCGATGAGCGCCGAGGCGACGGTGGTGCGCAACTACCTCGACTGGATCCTCTCCATCCCCTGGAAGAAGAAGTCGCGCGTCCGCAACGACCTGAACAAGGCCGAGGCGGTGCTGGATGCCGACCATTACGGGCTGGAGAAGGTGAAGGAGCGGATCCTCGAGTATCTGGCGGTGCAGTCGCGCTCGCCCAAGGTGCGCGGGCCGATCCTCTGCCTGGTGGGCCCGCCGGGCGTCGGCAAGACCAGCCTCGGCAAGTCCATCGCCAAGGCCACCCACCGCAATTTCGTGCGCATGTCGCTGGGCGGCGTGCGGGACGAGGCGGAGGTGCGCGGCCACCGGCGGACCTATATCGGCTCCATGCCGGGTAAGGTCATCCAGGGCATGAAGAAGGCCAAGACCTCCAACCCGCTCTTCCTGCTGGACGAGATCGACAAGCTCGGCGCCGACTGGCGCGGCGATCCGTCTTCCGCCCTGCTGGAGGTCCTGGATCCGGAGCAGAACGGCACCTTCAACGACCATTACCTGGAGGTCGATTACGACCTGTCCGACGTGATGTTCGTCTGCACGGCAAACACGATGCGCATGCCGCAGCCGCTGCTGGACCGTATGGAGATCATCCGCGTCGCCGGCTACACCGAGGACGAGAAGGTCGAGATCTCCAAGCGCCACCTGATCGAGAAGCAGATCGAGGCCAACGGCCTGAAGAAGGGCGAGTTCACCATCTCCGACGACGCGCTGCGCGATCTGGTCCGCTATTACACGCGGGAAGCCGGCGTCCGCAGCCTGGAGCGCGAGATCGCCAACCTCTGCCGCAAGGCGGTGAAGGAGATCCTGCTGAAGGGCACCGACGGCGCCAAGGTTTCGGTCACCCGCCGGAACCTGGATAAGTATGCCGGCGTGCGCCGCTTCCACTATGGCGAGGCGGAACTGGAGGATCTGGTGGGCGTCACCACCGGACTGGCCTGGACTGAGGTCGGCGGCGAACTGCTGTCGATCGAGGCCGTAGGCCTGCCCGGCAAGGGCCGCGTCACCACCACCGGCAAGCTGGGCGATGTGATGAAGGAATCGGTCCAGGCGGCCGAGAGCTACGTCAAGTCGCGCGCTGTCGCCTTCGGCATCAAGCCGACGCTGTTCGAGAAGAAGGACATCCACGTCCACGTTCCCGAAGGCGCCACGCCGAAGGACGGCCCGTCGGCCGGTGTCGCCATGGCCACCTCCATCGTCTCTGTGCTGACCGGCATTCCGGTGCGCAAGGACGTGGCGATGACCGGCGAGATCACGCTGCGTGGCCGTGTGCTGCCGATCGGCGGCCTGAAGGAGAAGCTGCTGGCCGCACTGCGCGGCGGCATCAAGCATGTGCTGATCCCGAAGGACAACGAAAAGGATCTGGCGGACATCCCGGACAACGTGAAGCGCGGGCTGGAGATCATGCCCGTCAGCACGGTGGACGAGGTGCTGCGCAACGCGCTGGTGCGTCCGCTGGAGCCCATCGAGTGGACCGAGCCGGAGGTCGATCCGGCCGCGGCGAAGGTCCAGGAGAAGGGTGCCGACGGAGAGGCCCTGCGTCACTGATCCGGAGCCGGCGGTTGCGATCCCATCGTGACCGCCACCGGACGCGCGACTTTTGGAACATGATGAGCTACGCCGCCCGTCGGGAATTGACGGGCGGCAAGCGCTGTGCTTATCCTTTGCTTCCAATAAGTCGTGGACGAAAAGTCCTGGGGCGACTTTTGTCTTTCAGTATTTGCTGAATTTGGAAGGGGGATTGCGTGAACAAGAACGATCTCGTGGCGCATGTTGCCGAAGCGTCCGGTTTGTCCAAGACCGACGCCACGAAGGCCGTCGACGCCGTGTTCGACAGCATCGCCGAATCCTTGAAGAATGGCGATGAGGTCCGTCTGGTCGGCTTCGGCACCTTCGCGGTGGCTGAGCGTCCCGCGACCGAAGGCCGCAACCCGCGCACGGGCGAGAAGATCGACATTCCGGCGTCCAAGCAGCCGAAGTTCAAGGCCGGCAAGACCCTCAAGGACGCGCTGAACTGAGGTTCGGCCGAGCGGGCTTGAAGTTTCCGGCCCGTTCAGGGCATAGTGCGGCCGGCCGGGCAACAACCCGGCCGGCTTGTGTTTGAAAGCAAAGCGTTTTTGCAAGGTTTCGGGCGATTAGCTCAGCGGTAGAGCGTCTCGTTTACACCGAGAATGTCGGGGGTTCGATCCCCTCATCGCCCACCAATCCCCATCCGCGCTTCCACAATCAGGCCCCGATCCGGGGCTTTTTTCATGTCCGCCGCGGGGCGCGCGGGGGGCGCCCCTTTGCCGATCACTGCTCGCCGCAGGGATTCGGCTGGTCCTTCATGCCGACATAGCCCTGGCTCGCGTCATACAGGAATTGGTACTGGCGCAGGACATGGCGGCCGGTGTTGATGAAGGGCGGGCGCTTGTCGGTGCTCCAGGGGATCACCTGTTCCGGCTCGTTCGGCGCGCCGCCGCCGACGATGAAGGCGTCGGTGGCGATGGGATTGGCGGCATCGGGGATCTGCACGGCGACCGACGTTTGTGGCGCCAGTACGCCGACCGTCTTGTTCGGTTCGCTCCTGTCAGGCTGCTGCACGGTGTCGAATTTGATCGCGGGCGGCACCGACATGTAGCTCTGCGGGATGCCGGTATCGACAAGGACGTTCGCCGGTGTGCAGATCGGGCCATTGGCATCGCGATTCTGCTGCGGATTCACCGTGATGCAGCCGCGCGGCATCATCCAGTCGCCGGGATATTGCTGATAGGGCTGCAGCTTGGCGAAACGGAAGCCCGCCGTGTTGGCCGCGGTCAGCCCGACCTGGATGCCCTGGCGGCCGATGATGTAGCCCTTGTTCAGCGTTCCCGCGGCGACCGGCTGACCATTCACGCTGCGCAGGTTCAGCAGGACATTCTTGTCCGGTGTCCCCTGGGGCTGGAAATCCGCCTCCTGCCCGAATCCGACGCCCATGTAGAGCACCGGTTTTTGCGGCGGCGGCAGGTTGGGGCAAATCTGCTGGTCGGTCTGATAGCTGTCGCATCGGCCGGCCTGTTCGACGCCCAGCACGAAGACGTCGGATGTCGCCACCGGATTCTTGGCCCGGTCATACAAGGTGACCGTCATCGGCACCCAGGTGCCGACCCACAGCACCTTGCTGCTGGACAGGAACTGCGTGCCCGCCGTGGCACCGGCGGCCTTCTTCAGTTGTTGATAGTTCGGGATGTTGGTGGCCGATATGGCGATGCCGACCGATCCGGTGTCCATCGTCACCGAATGAACGGTGCTGTCGCCGGCAATGCTGAAATTCAGCTGCGGCGCATCGGTGAAGGATACCGGCTGGAAATTGGCGAAGGGAATGCATTGGGTGACGCTGGCGCCGTCATAGCTCGGCAGGCTCTGGGCCAGGACAGGGGCCGCCGCGGCGAATGTCAGGGTCGCGGCCGTCACAGTACGGGTGGACCAACCGGATAGTCTCATGGCGTTGCTCAGCATTGATTGATATTGCCATGAGAATTACCGGCGGCACGGGAATGGTCCAGCAACCAATCTTGCCAAAAAAGAGCGAAACTCCGCAGCGATACAACCGATTGAGTGGTTGCAACCCTACGGTTCTGTGGCTGGTCATCCTGTGGTTGTTCAGCGTGCGTGCTGGTCCAGGAAGCTGCGGCACTGGTCGAAGTCGCGCAGGCACGGGTCGGGCAGGGCGATACCCTTGCGCTCAGCCAGATTGCGGGCGAAGGCGACCATGCGCTCTGTCGGTTCGCGGCGGCGATGCCCGTTCGGCGGCGCCGGACCGACGGCCGGTGCGGCAGGCTGTGCGGCATCCGCCTGCACACCCGCCGGCGGTTCCGACGCGGCGGCCTTGGCCTTGCGGGCACGGCGCGGCTTCGGTGCCGCAGCCTCACCCTCCACCGGAGGTGCGGCTTTGCGGGTCCGTCGGCGCACCGGCCTGGCGGCACCCGTTGCGGCGGCGCCGCCGGTACGCCCGCCCGTGCCGCGGCGGGTGAAGCGTGCCTTGGGGGCGGGCAGGCCAAGGTCGAGTGTCGTGCCGCGTTGCCCGACCAGGGCGCCGATCAGCCGCTCCGCCTCCGTCGCGATGGCGTCGATGACGCGGCGGAAATCGGCGCGGCCGGTGACCACTTCGTCCAGCTTCATTTCCCACAGCGCGGTGGTGCCGGGATCGACCAGCGTCGGGGCGGCGGCGCGCAGCGTCTCGAACAGGTGCAGGCCGGCCGGTGTCGGGACCAGCCACTTGCCGTCCGCCCCCAGCAGATTCTGCTTGCGCAGTCCCTTGATGACTTCGGCGCGGGTGGCCGGGGTGCCGATTCCCTTGGCCTCCTTCAGCCGGTCGCGCAAAGCCGGGTCCTCGACGAAACGCCAAGCGTTCTGCATGGCGTCGACAAGCGTGCCTTCATTGTAGCGTGGCGGAGCCTGGGTGCGCTTCGCCTCCACCTTGGGGTCGCTCAAGCGGGCCGGTTCGCCGTCGGTCAGCGGCGGCAAGGTCTGCTCGGCCTCCTCATCGGCCTTGCCATCGGACTCGGCTGAGCCGAAGGCGGCCTTCCACCCCAGCTTCAGCGGGATACGGCCGACGGCGCGGAAGGCGACGGGCTTCCCATCGACAGGGACCGGCATGGTCACGCTGGTCTGGCGATACTCGTAATCCGGCATCACCGCGGCAAGGTAGGACCGGCAGATCAGCGCATAGAGCCGCTTCTCGTCGTCGGTCAGCCGGACCAGCCGCGACTCCAGATCGTCCAGCACATTGACGTTGGGGATCACCGCATGGTGCGACACCCCCTCCAGAGCCTTGTCGGAGAAATGGCCGGACTTGCCCTTGCGGATCACCGGCCGGGCGATGTCGAGATGGGCGAAGCCGCGCAAGCGGGTCAGCGCCCCGACGATGGCTGGCACGTCGCCGATCTGGTTCTCCGACAGATACCGCGCCTCGGCGCGCGGGTAGGTGATCAGCTTCTTGCCCTCGCCGTCATACAGCTCCTGCGCCACCGCCAGGGTGCGGTCGGCGGTCCAGCCCCAACGCTGGCCGCAGGTCTTCTGCAGCGCGGGCAGGTCGTACAGCCTGGGCGGTGCCTGCCGCTTCTCCTCCACCGTCACGGTCAGCGGACCGTTGTGGCCGTCGGCGGCGCGGGCGATGGCCTCGGCCGCCGCCCGGTCCTTGATGCGGTCCTTGGGCGCCGGGGCGTGGCGCATCTGGAAACCGCCCTCCGCCACGGTGGCGGTCGCCACGACTTCGAAATAGTCTTCCGGCCTGAAGTTGCGGATCTCAAGTTCGCGCAGGCAGACGATGGCGAGTGTCGGGGTCTTCACCCGGCCGATGCCGATGACGCCGCGGGTGCCGGGCGCCAGCAGGGTCTTGGTGGCGGTGCGGGTCAGCGACAGGTTGTAGATCTGGTCGGCCTGCTGGCGCGCCACCGCCGCCTCGTACAGCGGGCGCATGCTGTCGTTGGGCTTCAGCGCGGAGAAGGCATCGCGCAGGGTCTTAGGGTCCTGCGCCGTGAAAAGAGCGCGCCGCACCTTGCCGCGATAGCCGACATGCTCCAGGATCTCCTGGCCGATCAGCTGGCCTTCGCGGTCGCAGTCGGTGGCGAGGATCACCTCGTCGCAGGCGCGCAGCGCAGCAGTGATGGCCTGCAGCTTCGCCGCCTTGTTGCCGCCCTGGTCGGGCCGGGTGGGATAGAGCCCGTCCGGCTTCAGAAGGGTCGGCGACCAGCGTTTCCAGGCGGGATCGACCTCGTCCGGTTCGGCAAGCCGCAGCAGATGCCCCTCGGCCGGCAGGATGCGGCCGTAACGGTCGCCCAGGGCCGAGCGCAGGTCCTTCGCCTGACTGGATTTCTCGGTGATGATCAACGTCGCCATGCGCGGGAGAATACGGGATTGAGGGAAACAGAGCAAGAACATGCGCGCGGTTGGCTCCGCCTTGGCCTCGGCCGTACGGTTGCAGCCGCGCTTGCGCTCCTGGTTGTGGCCGGTGCGCCCGGAGCCCATGCGGAACGGCCGCTGCTGCCCGGCGTGGGGCCGGGCGACCGCCGGGTGCCGGTGGATGCGTCGGCGGCTCCCTGGAGCAGCGTCGTCCGGGTGCAGACCAACTTGGCCGGCCGCTGCACCGGGGCACTGGTGGGGCCGCGCACGGTGGTGACCGCCGCCCATTGCCTGTTCAACCCGCGGACGCGGCGCTTCCTGCAGGCTTCCTCGCTGCATGTCCTGTTCGGCTATGACCGGGGGGAGTTCACCCGGCATGTCACGGTGGCCCGCGTCGCGACCGATCCGGCCTATGATCCCGCCGCGGCCAATCCGGCGGTTTCGGCCGACTGGGCGGTGTTGACGCTGGCGGCTGCAGCGCCGGAGTCGGTGCCGCCGCTTCGCGTCAGCGCCGCACCCCTGCCTGCCGGGACGCCGCTGATGCTCGGCGGTTACAGCCAGGACCGGGCGCAGATCCTGATGGCCGACCGCGACTGCCGGATGCTGGGGGAAAGTGCCGGGCTGCTGGTGCATGATTGCGACGCCACCCGTGGGACCAGCGGCGGGCCGCTGCTGGTGCGGTCGACGGACGGGAAGGGGGCGACCGGCGGCGGATGGGCCGTCGCCGGAGTCGGCGTCGCCGCCGGAAATGCGCCGGCCGTGCGCAATTTCGCGGTCCCCGCCGGCCGGTTTGCCGCACTTTTGGCCAAGGATACCGCCGCGGAGCAGCCCTGAGCGGGGGAGGCGCATTTTTTACTTCGCGCGCGGCTCTGAATGGCATAGACGTACGCGCGTCTTTTCAGCCCCGGAACCCGGAGTCTTTCCGTCATGTCGATCCAGCGCTTCCACACCGGACCGCGCATGAGCCAGATGGTCGTCCACAAGGACACGGTCTATCTCGCCGGTCAGGTCGCCGACGAGCCGACGCCCGACGTCGAACGTCAGACCATCCAGATCCTGGCCCAGATCGACGCCCTGCTGGCGGAAGCGGGCAGCGACAAGAGCAAGCTGCTGTCGGCCACCATCTATCTCGCCGACATCGCCAGCTTCGGCGCGATGAACAAGGCCTGGGATGCCTGGGTCGATCCGGCCAATCCGCCGGCCCGGGCCACGGTGGAAGCCAAGCTGGCCGCTCCTCAGTATCTCGTTGAAATTCAGGTCACCGCTGCTAAATAAGGCGGCGGAAACGGGGCGACCCGGCAGCCTCGGTTGGGGTGTGCCGGCGTGGCCCGAACGCTGTGAGGGCCGCGCGCTTCAATATTCCGACAATTTGCTTGTCGGTTTACGGAATGTTAATGACGCCTTAACAGATCGCCCGTAAAACCCCGACCAACCTCTGCCGCCGAAGCGGACGACCCTTGACGGTCGCGCTTCGGTTGTCGCGTTACTGCAATGGAACCGCAACATGCCGCGCCAAACGCCACTGTCTGACATTCGGAACATCGGCATCATCGCCCACGTCGACGCGGGCAAGACGACGACCACCGAACGCATTCTGTACTACACCGGTCGTAAGCACACGATCATCGACGTCCACGAGACGAAGGATCTCAAGACGTCGACGACGACCGACTACATGGAGCAGGAGCAGAAGCGCGGCATCACCATTCAGTCCGCCGCGGTTTCGACCTTCTGGCGCGAGAAGAAGATCAACGTCATCGACACCCCGGGCCACGTGGACTTCACCATCGAGGTGAACCGCTCGCTCCGCGTGCTCGACGGCGCGGTCGTGGTGTTCGACGGCGTCGCCGGCGTGGAGCCGCAGTCGGAGACCAACTGGCGTCTGGCCGACAACTACAACGTGCCGCGTATCTGCTACGTCAACAAGATGGACCGTTCGGGCGCGAACTTCCAGCGTTGCGTCGGCATGATCAAGACCCGCCTGAACGCGCGTCCGGTCTGCATCCAGGTTCCGCTCGGCTCGGAAGACAACTTCCGCGGCATGGTCGATCTGGTCGAGATGAAGGCCTATGTCTGGTTCTCCGACGACAAGGACGCCAAGTGGGAGATTTGGGAGATCACCGACGATCTGGCGGCCAAGCTCAACCTGACCGTCAAGGAAGACCTCGACAACATCGCCAGCATCCCGGCGCTGCGCGCCGAGCTGGTCGACACCGCGCTCGAGCAGGACGACGCGGCGATGGAGGCCTATCTGGAGTCGGGTGAGGAGCCGTCGGCCGACGTGCTGCGCGCCTGCCTGCGCAAGGGCACCATCACCAGCGCCTTCACGCCCGTGCTCTGCGGCTCGTCCTACAAGAACAAGGGCGTCTGCCAGGTTCTGGACGCTGTCGTCGATCTGCTGCCGGCCCCGACCGACGTCGAGGCGATCAAGACGGTGGACGAGGACGGCAACCCGAACGGCGAGCGTCTCAGCTCCGACGACGCGCCCTTCTCGGCGCTGGCCTTCAAGGTGCTGAACGACACCTACGGCTCGATGACCTTCGTCCGCGTCTATTCGGGCGTGCTGACCAAGGGCATGTCGATCCTGAACTCGACCCGCGGCAAGCGCGAGAAGATCGGCCGCATGGTCGAGATGTACGCGAAGGACGCCAACCCGATCGAGGAAGCCCGCGCCGGCGACATCATCGCGCTCGTCTCCCTGCAGGAGACCGAGACCGGCGATACCCTGTGCGATGCCTCCGCGCCGGTGATCCTGGAGCGCATGCGCTTCCCCGACCCCGTCATCAGCGTCTCCGTCGAGCCGAAGACCAAGGGCGAGCAGGAGAAGTTCTCGATCGCTCTGGGCAAGATGGTCCGCGCCGATCCGTCGCTCCGCCTGGAGACCGACCGTGAAACCGGCCAGACCATCCTGCGCGGCATGGGCGAGCTGCACCTCGAAGTGACGCTCGACCGCATGCGCACGGAGTTCGGCGTGGAAGGCAACATGGGCAAGCCCCAGGTCGCCTACCGCGAGACGATCACCAAGCCGGTCGAATACACCTACACCCACAAGAAGCAGACCGGTGGTTCGGGCCAGTTCGCCGAGGTGAAGATCATCTTCGCGCCGCGCGAGCGGGGCGAGGGCTTCGAGTTCCTCGACGAGACCGTCGGCGGCACGGTTCCGCGCGAATACGTTCCGTCGGTCAAGAAGGGTCTGGAGATGCAGAAGGAAGACGGCGTCCTCGCCGGCTACCCGACTGTCGACTTCAGCGCCCGCCTGGTGGACGGCAAGTACCACGACGTCGACTCGAACGCCCTGACGTTCGAAATCGCCGCCAAGGCCTGCTTCCGTGAGGCTCTGCCGAAGGCCGGTCCGATCCTGCTCGAGCCGGTGATGAAGGTCGAGATCGTCACGCCGGACGACTACCTGGGCGACGTCATCGGCGACGTGAACCGTCGTCGCGGCACCGTCCTGGGCCAGTTGGAGCGTGGTTCGAACATCGCCGTCGAGGCCAATGTCCCGCTGAACGAAATGTTCGGCTACATCGGCCAGCTGCGCGGCATGACCTCGGGCCGTGCGTCCTACACGATGGAGTTCAGCCACTACGAGCCGGTGCCGCGCAATGTCACCGACGAAATCGTGGCCGGCCGCAACAAGGCCGCCTGATCGGCCGTCTCGAGCGATCGAGAGCGGCAATCGGGACTGATCCGGTTTAAACCGACGGCCGGCGGAGCAATCCGCCGGCCGTCGGCTTTTTCGGCCTTCGGAAGGCCCGCTGAAGGGCTCTGCGTGTGGAGGGCCGTAGCAGTCATCCGAAGGGGCAGGGATCGGGCGGACGACATAGCGGTCATAGTACGGCGGCGTTACGGCTGCTGGCAGGTCCGGGTGCCGGCGCCTTCGACCAATTCGTTAGCTTTTTGCAACAAAAAAATAGTTGGCATAGCGTCGAATCCGTGCCCAAATTTGGAGCATGATGATTCGGCGCTTCTTTTCCTTGACTGTGCTTTTGTTGCTGACCCTCGGGGTGCCGGCCGGAGCGGGGCAGGGCAATGTGCGCCTGGATGGCCTTTTCCAGGCCTTGCACATCACCACCGACGCCGCCTATGCCGAATCGGTGGAAGAGCATATCTGGGACTTCTGGCTCGATCATCCCGACCCGGCGATGGTCCGCGACATGCGCGCCGGCGTGCTCAGCCTGAACAGCGACGATTGCGACTCGGCACTGCGCGCATTCGACGCGGTGGTGGCCCGCGACCCCTCCTATGCGGAGGGCTGGAACAAGCGCGCTGCTACCCACTACATGCTCGGCGACTACCGGTCGGCCATGCTCGACCTGCGCCACGCCCTGTCCCTGGAGCCCCGCCATTTCGGGGCGCTTGTGGAAATGGGGTTGGTCTATCTGGCGCTGGGTGACGAGAAGCCGGCGTTGCGTGCCTTCGATGCGGCGCTGGATATAAATCCCCATCTCGATCGTGTGCGGGCGCAGGCCGACGCCCTCCGGCACCGCGCCGCGGGAACCGACCTCTAGTCTGGCCGGCAGGATCGGCTGCCACCGATATCTGCGAGCAATGCTCTCCCAAAAGACGCGCATGAGAGGTATCATCCACGGCAGCGCGACCAAGGGGCGGTCGCCGTCAAAATCCTGCGCGCCCGCAATCGGTGTGGCCGGGCCGGGATGCCGGGGGTGCGATGTTCGACCAAGCGATCCATATGATCGGCGAGTTGCGGGTGCTGAGCGCCATCGGCCTGCTCTGCCTGTCCTTCATCCTGCCGCTGACGATCTTCATCGGCCGCAGCAACATCAAGAATGTCCGGCGGAAGATCATCGCCGACCTGGAGTCGGTGTTCCGCATCGAAGGGCGCCAGCATGACCAGCTCATCCCATCCTTCGAGTTCGCCGCCTACAAATACCGCGCCCTGCCGCAGGGGCCGGACAACACGCAGCCTTCGGAATGGCGGGCCTACTTCTTTCCCGTCCTTGTCTTCATCATGGTCTCTTTCAGCGGCTTCCTGACCTCCAGCGGCATGCTTCTGGGCAAGGATCGCCTGGACCATTTCCAGCCGCTGTTCAGCGGGATGACGCTGTACGGAGTCGACGGGGTGACGTCTGTCGATCTGGTGCACTACCAGCTTCAGACCGTGGCGGTGCTGTCCTTCACCTTCTTCGGCGCCTATGTCTGGTCGATCGATTATCTGATCCGCCGGATCTCCAATTACGATCTCTCGCCGATCTCCTTCCTGCGGGTGACCGGCCACATCATCCTGGCCTGCATCACCGCCGTCACCCTGCACCACGGCTACATGGATGTGGCGCAGATGGCGCCGGAAGGAGCGGTTGCCGACCGGGTGCCGGAGTTGATCCTGGCTTTCCTGATCGGCTTCTTTCCCAGGCTCGGCTTGCAGACCCTGCTGAGCCGGGTGCCGCAGCTGCAGGTCCGGCGGATCGATCCGCGGGCGCAGGGCTTCGTCCGCGAATATCCGATCGACATGATTCTGGGCATCGATTCGTCCATCAAGTTCCGGCTGGCCGAATTCGAGATCGAGGACGTGCAGAATCTCGCCACCGCGAATCCGATCCTGCTGTTCGTGGAGACGCCTTACGGCATCTACGAGACGGTGGACTGGGTGGCGCAGGCCCAGCTGATCCTGGCGCTCGACCTCGACCAGATCGAGGCGCTGCGGGTCGTCAATGTCCGCACCATCTTCGACATCGAGCGCTTCATGGCGCGGCCGGAATCGCGCCCCCGGCTGGTCCAGGCGCTGAACTGCCCGAAGACGGACGGCAAAGGCACGGTGCTGCTGGCCGACCGCGGCATCACGCTGGAGAACCTGGAGTCGGTGGTGCAGGCCATTGGCGAGGACCTGCATGTCCAGCGCTTGCGCCAGATCTGGCGGAACATCGAGCTGAAGCTCAGCCTCGACCTGCCGCAGGTGAACCGCGACCGCGCGCTGCTGAACGCCGGGCGGCTGCCGCGGACTCCGGCCCCGGTCCGGGATATGGCGGTCAACGATGCCGACGCCGGCCGGGAACCGCCGGAAGCGGGGGCGGGGCTTGTCCGGCCGGCGGTTCCGGCCGAGTAATCGGCCTTGACAAGTTCCGGGTTTTTCCTATAGTCGCACCCTCTCGCCGCCCCTGCCGGGTGGCGGGTAACATTGTGCGTTCCCAGGTCCGGCCTTGTGCCGGGCGGGATTTGCTCGGTGTGTAGGCGGCCCGACGGGCTGCCGTTGAGATATCGAGATCGAGGAGAGTAACGTGGCGCGTATCGCTGGCGTCAACATCCCCGCGCAGAAGCGCGTGGAGATCGGGTTGACCTACATCCATGGCATCGGCCCCTTCAAGGCCAAGGAAATCTGCGCGAAGCTGGACATCCCGGCCGAGCGTCGCGTGAACGAGCTGACGGACGACGAAGTCCTGAAGATCCGCGAGACCATCGACGCCGACTACCGCGTCGAGGGCGATCTTCGTCGTGAAGTCGCCATGAACATCAAGCGTCTGATGGATCTGGGCTGCTACCGTGGCCTGCGTCACCGCAAGGGCCTGCCGGTCCGCGGCCAGCGCACCCACACGAACGCCCGCACCCGCAAGGGTCCGGCCAAGCCGATCGCCGGCAAGAAGAAGTAAGAGGACGAACGCAAAATGGCCAAGCCCTCCGCCGCTTCTCAGCGCCTGCGTCGCCGCGAGCGCAAGAACATCACCGCCGGCGTCGCTCACGTGAACGCCTCGTTCAACAACACGATGATCACCATCACCGACGCGCAGGGCAACACCATTGCCTGGTCGTCGTCGGGCACCATGGGCTTCAAGGGTTCGCGCAAGTCGACCCCCTACGCCGCCCAGGTCGCTGCCGAGGACGCCGGCCGCAAGGCCCAGGAACACGGCATGAAGACCCTGGAAGTCGAAGTGAAGGGTCCGGGTTCGGGGCGTGAGTCCGCCCTGCGCGCCCTGCAGTCGATCGGCTTCCAGATCACGTCGATCCGCGACGTCACGCCGATCCCGCACAACGGCGTTCGCCCGCCGAAGAAGCGTCGCGTCTAAGTTCAGTACCGTTTCCGCACCCGCGGGGACCAGCCATTCCGGGACAGGGGGCCGCAGCCATCGCGGTCCCCTCAGCATGGGAATGGTTCGGGCCCCGCGGGTTCGTGTTCACCCGATGGCATCTTGAGGTCGATCCGTGCTTCAGAAGAACTGGCAGGAACTGATTAAGCCGAGCAAGCTGGACATCCAGCCCGGCGACGACGCCGACCGCTTCGCGACCGTGGTCGCCGAACCGCTGGAACGCGGCTTCGGTCTGACGCTGGGCAACGCGCTGCGCCGCATTCTGCTCTCCTCGCTGCAGGGCGCCGCGGTCACGTCGATCCACATCGACGGCGTGCTGCACGAGTTCTCGTCCATCCCCGGCGTCCGCGAGGACGTGACCGACATCGTCCTGAACATCAAGACGATGGGTCTGCGCATGGGCGGCGACGGCCCGAAGCGCATGCGCCTGCGCGCCGAAGGCCCGGGCGAGGTCAAGGCCGGCATGATCGAGACCGGCCCCGACATCCAGGTCATGGATCCGGAACTGGTGATCTGCACGCTGGACAACGGCGCGCGGCTGAATATGGAACTGACGGTCGAGACCGGCAAGGGCTATGTCCCGGCCAGCCAGAACCGTCCGGAAGACGCGCCCATCGGCCTGATCCCGATCGACGCCCTGTTCTCCCCGGTCCGCAAGGTGTCCTACAAGGTCGACAATGCCCGCGTCGGGCAGGTCACCGACTATGACCGCCTGTCGATGACGGTGGAGACCAACGGTTCGGTCAAGCCGGACGACGCGGTGGCGCTCGCCGCCCGCATCCTGCAGGACCAGCTGCAGCTGTTCATCAACTTCGAGGAGCCGACGCACGCCGTCTCCGAGGAGAAGCACGAGGAGGTTCCGTTCAACAAGAACCTGCTCCGCAAGGTGGACGAGCTGGAGCTGTCGGTCCGTTCGGCCAACTGCCTCAAGAACGACAACATCGTCTACATCGGCGACCTGGTGCAGAAGACGGAGGCGGAAATGCTCCGCACCACGAACTTCGGCCGCAAGTCGCTGAACGAGATCAAGGAAGTGCTGTCCCAGATGGGCCTGCACCTCGGTATGGAAATCCCGAACTGGCCGCCGGAGAACATCGAAGAGTTGGCCAAGCGTCTGGAAGAGCCGTACTAAGCATCTCGCGTTTTCCGCGTCCTTTCCGTCTCCGGATGGAAAGGACGCATTTCCCAGGGCCGACACGGCCCGACCCCGCAGCCGTACCAGCATTACGACTGGGCGGCGGGGTTCACGATCGGCTTCCCGAGGGAGGCCAAGCCATGAAGGAGGACCGCCATGCGTCACGGCGTTTCGGGACGTAAGTTCAGCAAGACCAGCAGCCACCGCAAGGCCATGTTCTCGAACATGGCGAACGCGGTGATCAAGCACGAGCAGATCACCACCACCCTGCCGAAGGCGAAGGACCTGCGTCCGATCGTCGACAAGCTGATCACGCTCGGCAAGAAGGGTGGCCTGGCCAACCGTCGTCTGGCTTTCGCCCAGCTGCGCGACAACGAGACGGTCACCAAGCTGTTCACCGTTCTGGCGGACCGCTACAAGGACCGCCAGGGTGGCTACAGCCGCGTCCTGAAGGCCGGCTTCCGCTACGGCGACGCCGCCGACATGGCCGTGTTCGAACTGGTCGACCGCGACGTCTCCGCCAAGGGCCAGAACTCCGGCCCGACGCAGGAGGCCGCCGAGGCCGAAGGCGAGACCGCCGAGTAACATGACCGGGCATCGCGCCGGTTTTCCGCACCGTGCGGCATCGGGTCTCAGGACCCCGTGTTGCACAGGACGGAACCGCCGATATCGGTGATATATTAGACCCTTCCTTCGGGCCACCCCCCGGAGGAAGGGTTTTCTCTTATGTGGCCGGTCGAATGTTGCGTTCTCTTTACACGCGCCTCCAGCGCCTCTCCGCCCGCGACGATGCCGTTTGGTGGATGTCGGCGATCTCCTTCGCCGAAAGCTCCTTCTTTCCGTTGCCGCCGGACGTGATGCTGGTGCCGATGTGCCTGGAGAAGCCGAAGAAGCTGTGGTTCTACACCAACATCTGCGCGCTGGCGTCGCTGCTGGGCGGGCTGCTGGGCTATGCGTTGGGCTTCTATCTGTTCGAGAGCGTCGGACGGATGATCATCGACTTCTACAATGCGCAGGAGTCGTTCCAGCATTTCCAGGAGATGTTCGCCGAGTTCGGCCCCTGGTTCCTGATCCTGAAGGGGGTCACGCCGATCCCCTACAAGCTGCTGACGATCACCGCCGGATTCGCCCATCTCGACTTGACGGTCTTCATCCTCTGTTCGATCGTCGCGCGCTTCTCGCGATTCTACATGATCGCCATCCTGCTGCACTTCTACGGGCCTCAGGTTCAGCAGATCATCGAGAAGCGCCTGATGCTGGTGGCCACCGTCCTGCTCGTGGTCGTGGTCGGCGGCCTGCTCAGCTTCAAGTTCGTCTGATCGAGGCCGCCTGATCGTCAATCGGGCATGCCCTGGTCCTGGCGGTTGCGCCGGGACGGGGGCAGGGCGTCGCGGTCGGCACGGTCGCGGCGCACGATCATGACGATGGCGACCGCAACGAACAGACCGCCCAACATCGGGACGATCATCTCGCCCATACCGATGTTGGGCAGAGCCAGCGCGCGCGATCCCAGCATGACGAGACCAAGGACGAGCAGCGCCAGCAGCAGCCGCAGGGAGCGGTGGCGTGGCGGGTTGCGGGTTGATCTGCCGTCCGATTCCGGTGTCATTTCAGTCATTCCCTTCTTGATGCGGTTGTCGGCATAGTGGGGGCCGAACGGGGGATGGTCCAGAGGGGTGTGGCATTCCGCCATGCCCGCGGCCATTCTCACAACAAGAAGAATAGGAGCCGTCGTGGCTATGTTCCGTCCGGTCCGTCTCATCGCCCCGCTGGTGGCCGTCGCCCTGCTCGGCCTGTCGGCCTGCGCCGACCGTCCGTCCGACCGTCCGGCCGCCTCGGGCCCGGCGCCCACCGTCACCGTCGTGCCCGGCCCGTCGACCCCGCGCGGCGGCGCCGACGACCAGTCGCTGCGCCTGGACAACGGCAGCGGTGCCGGAGTCGGGGCCTCCTGTCAGGCTCAGTGCGAGCGCAGCCACAATGTGTGCATGGACTCGGTGGCCGCGCGCAACCAGGGCGGCATCGACCGTACCGATTCGACGCCCTTCAGCCCGACCGACAACTGCGGTTTCCAACTGAAGCAGTGCTTCCAGCGCTGCGGCGCGGCGCGCTGAGGCATCGGCCATGGCCAAACGCGGCGAGTCGGGCGAGGGCGCCGGCCTGTTCGAATCGGCGGCTCCCCGCCCGCTCGCCGACCGGCTGCGCCCGCGCACGCTGGACGAGGTGGTCGGCCAGGACCATCTGCTGAAGCCCGACGGGCCGCTCGGCCGCATGGTCGCGGCGCGGCGGCTGGCCTCCATGATCCTGTGGGGGCCGCCCGGCTGCGGCAAGACCACCATCGCCCGCCTGCTGGCCCACAGCACAGACCTGCATTTCGAACCGCTGTCCGCGGTCTTTTCCGGCGTCGCCGACCTGCGCAAGGTCTTCGACGCCGCGCGCGCCCGGCGGGTGGCGGGGCAGGGGACCCTGCTGTTCATCGACGAGATCCACCGCTTCAACCGGTCTCAGCAGGACGGCTTCCTGCCCTTCGTCGAGGACGGCACCGTCACGCTGGTCGGCGCCACCACCGAGAATCCGTCTTTCGAGCTGAACGCCGCCTTGCTGTCGCGGGCGCAGGTGTTCGTGCTGAGCCGGCTGGACGACGCGGCGTTGGAAAGGCTGCTGTCGCGGGCGGAGGCGGAGATGGGCAGGCCGCTGCCGCTGGATGCCGATGCGCGCGCCGCGGTGAAGGCGATGGCCGACGGCGACGGCCGTTTCTGCCTGAACCTGTGCGAGGAGCTGTTCGCGCTGCCCGGCGAGACGGTGCTGGACACCAATGCGCTCGCCGCCACCATCCAGCGCCGCGCGCCGCTGTACGACAAGGCGCAGGAGGGGCATTACAATCTCATCAGCGCCCTGCACAAGTCGCTGCGCGGGTCGGACACCGATGCGGCGCTCTACTGGTACAGCCGCATGCTGGATGGCGGCGAGGATCCGCGCTACATCGCGCGACGCCTGACCCGTTTCGCGGTGGAGGATATCGGGCTGGCCGATCCCAACGCCCTGACCCAGGCCATCGCGGCGTGGGAGGCCTATGAGCGGCTCGGCAGCCCGGAGGGTGAGTTGGCGCTCGCGCAACTGGTGATCTATCTGGGGACGGCGCCGAAGTCGAACGCCGGCTATACCGCCTACAAGGCGTCGGTGCGCGCGGCGAAGGAGACCGGTTCGCTGATGCCGCCCAAGCATATCCTGAACGCGCCGACCAAGCTGATGAAGAGCATCGGCTACGGCAAGGGCTACGAGTACGACCACGACACCGCGGAAGGGTTCTCCGGCCAGAACTACTTCCCCGAGGGAATGGCGCGGCGAGAGTTCTATCAGCCGGTGGAGCGGGGATTCGAGCGCGACCTGCGCAAGCGGCTGGACTATTGGGCCAAGTTGCGCGAGCGGCGGGGGGAGGAGTAGAGGGCCTCAGCGTTCGCTCCCTAATCCTCCCCCACCAAAAGTGGGGGAAGGAGGGGGCAGAGTGGTCTTGTAAAGCCGTAATCTCTGACGAAAACGTTACGCCGCCATCCCGTCCGACGGTGCCGATGCGATCAGGCGGTAGTGGCTGGTGTCGGCCAGGACCGAACAGCTCAGGGTCTTCGACACGCCGTCGTCTTCGGTGCTGACGACGCGGGCGTGGGGAATGCCCAGCAGGTTGACCGTCGCCGTCA
>JBKHVJ010000012.1:0-3854 GCA_046570145.1 Alphaproteobacteria bacterium | reverse complement strand
CAGCAGCGGCTCCGCACCCAGGTCATGCGGGCCGACCGGCTGGCGGCGCTGGGCGAACTCGTCGCCGGCCTCGCCCATGAGGTGCGCAATCCCCTGACCTCGATCCGCGGCTTCATGCAGTTCCTCGAAAGCTCTGACGACGTGGCCGAGTGGCAGCGCTACGCCCCGCTGATCGTCCGGCAGGTCGACAGCCTGAACCGCCTTGTCACCGAACTGCTGGAGTTCGGCCGGCCCCGTCCGCCGGCCTTCCTGCCGGTGCAGTTGAACGATCTGATCCGCGAGGTGTCGCTGCTGGCCGGGCGCAAGTCGAACGCCCGTATCGCCCTGCATCCCGCCCCCGACCTTCCGCCGGTCGAGGCCGATGGCGAGGCGCTGAAGCAGGTCATGCTCAACCTGATCATCAACGCGATCCAGGCGACCTCGGAAACCGGCAGCATCGCCATCGCCATCGCCACCGCCCTGGCGGGGGATGGTCAGGAGGTCGCGGGCGAGGCGGTCGTCACGGTGACCGACGACGGCGAGGGGATCGCGCCGGAAAACCTCGACAAGGTGTTCGATCCCTTTTTCTCGACCAAACCCCAGGGAACCGGACTGGGGCTGGCGATGGCCCACCGGATCGTGGATGCGCATCATGGAACCATCGCCATCGCCAGCGTGCCGGGAGCCGGGACCACGGTGACCTTGCGGATTCCCATCCTTCACAACCGGGCGGTTGAGGCATGACGACACAGTTTCCTGCCCTGCAGACCATTTCGGCGCCGGCCGTCCTGGTCGTGGATGACGACGAGGCGATCCGCGAGATGCTCGCGGCGGTCCTGTCGCGGGACGGGCTGTCGGTGGCCACCGCCGCCGACGGGGTGGAGGCGGTTGCCGCCTTCGCCGCGCAACGGCATGCCGTGGTGCTGATGGATGTCCGTATGCCGCGGATGACCGGGCTGCAGGCGCTGGCGGAAATCCGCAAGCTCGACCGCTCCGCCGCGGTGATCCTGATGACCGCCTTCGCCGAGGTCGGATCGGCGGTCCAGGCGATCAAGGACGGTGCCTTCGACTATGTCATCAAGCCCTTCGACATCGCGGAGATCCAGTTGCAGGTCGGGCGGGCGTTGCAGATGCGCCGGATGCGCGACGATATCGCGACCCTGCACCGCGAACTGTCCAGCAGCTATCACCCCGACCGCATCCTCACCGCCAGCCCGCGGATGGGCGAGCTTCTGCAGACCATCGCCAAGGTCGCCAAGAGCAACGCCACCGTGCTGGTGACCGGTGAGAGCGGCACCGGCAAGGAACTGGTGGCGGCGGCCATCCACTACAACAGCCCGCGCAGTGCCGGCCCCTTCGTCAAGGTCAACTGCGCCGCGGTGCCGGAAGGGCTGCTGGAAAGCGAATTCTTCGGCCATGAGAAGGGCGCCTTCACCGGCGCCCAGGCCCGCCGGCGGGGCCGCTTCGAACAGGCCGGGCATGGCACCCTCTTTCTCGACGAGATCGGCGATATCTCTCCCAGCTTGCAGGTGAAGCTGCTGCGTGTCCTGCAGGAGCGCGAGTTCGAGCGGGTCGGCGGCACCGAACTTGTGCGCACGGATGTACGCGTCATCGTCGCCACCAACCGGAACCTGGAGGAGATGGTCCGCCAGGGGCTGTTCCGTCAGGATCTCTATTTCCGCCTGAACGTGGTGGCGCTGAGGACGGTGCCGCTGCGCGAGCGTCCGGAGGATATCCGGCTGCTCGCCACCCATTTCCTGCAACGCTTCGCGGCGGAGAACCGGATCGAGGTCGGCGGCATCGACGAACAGGCGATGGAGCGCCTGCTGGCCTACCGCTGGCCGGGCAACATCCGCGAGCTGTCCAACGCGATGGAGCGCGCGGTGGTGATGAGCACCGGCGCGATGATCGTCGCGGAGGATCTGCCGGAGCAGATCGCCGGTCCCGTTGCGGAGGAGGGAGAGGCGACGGGCGAAACCGCCCCGTCCGCCGCGGTTGAAGGCGGCAGAGGGGATCTGCGCGAGCAGGTCAGCCGGTTCGAGGCGCGCGTGGTGGCCGAGGCGCTGGCCCGCAACGATGGCAACCGCTTGCGGACGGCCCAGGAACTGGGGATCAGCCGCCGCTCGCTGCTCTACAAGCTGCAGGAGTACGGGATCTCCTGATCGGGGAGGTCTGCCGCCGCTGCGCAAGTTCTTGCGCAGCGCGCACAAAGTTGCGCACCCGACCGGGCGGACCATCGGTGCGCCGCCCATGCCCACAGCGGTTCCGGTGGCCGGATCCCCTGCTTTCCCCGCTTTCCAAAGCGGCGCGGCGGGCTGGCACATCCATTGCAAATTTGTGGATATGCCGGCGGGCTCGACTGCTCCACAGCGATTGCGTGGATGTCGCAGGTCTCCCGGTCGCAGCGCTACGAAACCAAGAATGAGCGCTGGATCCGCCCCATCGGTTCACTGCCGGGCCTGGGAGCGGGTTCCGCGCCCGCGGGGCTGCCGGCGGAGATCGATCCGCCGCACCCCGACGTCCAAGGGAGACGTCGAATGAGTAAAGTGCGAAAGCTGGAAGATACCGTCGCCATGATTCCCGATGGCGCGGTTCTGATGATCGGGGGATTCATGGGGGTCGGCACACCGCCCCACCTGATTGATGAATTGCTGCGCCAGAACAAGCGCGGCCTGACCGTGATCGCCAACGACACCGCCCGTCCGGCTGTCGGCATCGGCCGGCTGATCGCCGCCAAGGCCGTTCGCAAGGTGATCGCCAGCCACATCGGCACCAACCCCGAAACCCAGCGCCAGATGATCGCCGGGGAGACGGAAGTGGAACTGGTGCCGCAGGGCACGCTGGCCGAACGGGTGCGCGCCGGGGGCTTCGGCCTCGGCGGCGTGCTGACCCCGACCGGCGTCGGCACGGTGGTGGAGGACGGCAAGCAGCGCATCGAGCTGGACGGAACCGTCTATCTGCTGGAAAAGGCGCTGAAGGCCGATTTCGCCCTGATCGCCGCCAAGCGGGCCGATTACCTGGGGAACCTCGAATACGCGCTGACGGCGCGCAACTTCAACCCGCTGATGGCGATGGCCGCGGGAACGGTGATCGCCGAGGCCGAGGACATCGTGCCGGTGGGCGTCATTCCGCCCGACAGCGTCGTCACTCCGAATGTGCTGGTCGACTGCCTGGTCGCCAAGGAGCATCGCCATGGATGAGAAAACCCTGATCGCCAAGCGCGTCGCGCTGGAGCTGCGGCCGGGCAACCTGGTGAATCTCGGCATCGGCCTGCCCACAATGGTCGCCGCCCATCTGCCGGCCGGCGTCAACGTCTTCTTCCAGTCGGAGAACGGTATCGTCGGCATGGCGCCGGTGCCCGAACCGGGGGCGGAGAACGAGGATCTGAGCGACGCCGGCGGCAGCCCGATCGGCGCCGTTCCGGGGGCCGCGTCCTTCGACAGCGCGATGTCCTTCGGGCTGATCCGCGGCGGGCATCTGGACGTGACCGTTCTCGGCGGCCTGCAGATCGACGAGGAGGGCCGGCTCGCCAACTGGATGGTGCCCGGCAAGATGGTGCCCGGCATGGGCGGTGCGATGGATCTGGTCTCCGGCGCCAAGCGGGTGATCGTCGCCATGCAGCACAGCGCCAAGGGCACGCCCAAGATCGTCAAGCGTTGCGAACTGCCGCTGACCTCGGTGCGGCGCGTCGACCTGATCGTCACCGAGCTGGCGGTGATCGAGCCGATGGACAAGGGGCTGGTGCTGCGCGAGGTTGCCCCCGGCGTCACGGTCGCCGACGTGCTGGCCCAGACCGGCGCCGAGCTGATCGTCCCGTCCGCCGTGCCGACCATGCCGGTCGCCGCCTGACCATCGCCCTTCACGCATCGTGAGCA
>JBKHVJ010000011.1:0-13048 GCA_046570145.1 Alphaproteobacteria bacterium | reverse complement strand
ATGCGCGTGCCGACGCCGAACGTGTCGGTCGTCGACTTCAAGTTCACCGCCGGCCGCGCCACCTCGGTCGAGGAGATCACCAAGGCGATCAGCGACGCCGCCAACGGTCCGCTGAAGGGCGTGCTGGGTGCCTATGACGAGGAACTGGTGTCCTCGGACTTCAACCATGATCCGCACAGCTCGACCTTCGCGCTGAAGGAGACCAAGGTCATCGACGGCAATTTCGTGCGCGTCATGGCGTGGTATGATAACGAATGGGGCTTCTCCAACCGCATGGCCGACACAGCCGTCGCGATGGCGAACGCCAAGTAAACTGCGCCGACCCAAAAACGCCGACCCAGATCAAAGGAGCCGGGCGATGAGCAAGACGATCATGTGGGCCGAAACCGATGCCAAGGGCTTCGAGTCCGAGTGCCTGTTCAACGAGGACAGCCGCCAGTACGAAGTGATGGTCTGCGCATCGGGCCGCCGGCTCTGCCGGTCGGAATCCTTCCCGGCGCAATCGGATCCCATGCAAGGCATGACCGATGACGACCGCCAGCGCGCCGTGCAATGCGCCGAACGGCTGGTCACCGAGATCGAACACGATCTGGGCGACCGCTGACGGGGCGGCATCGAGACGGTGAAGTGGAACGGGCCGGCATCCCAAAGGTGCCGGCCCGTCGCGTTTCCCGCCTCTGCGTTCAGGGTGCCAGGACCGCGCCGTCGGCGCTGACCGGCGGGGCTCCGGCAGCCGGTATCCTCGCCGCCCTTCGGGACCGATGCCGGATCACTCCTCCTCCTCTTCGTCGACCGTCTCCTCCTCGGCGGGTTCGTCGAGGACGATCTCGTCATTCACGGCGTAGAGCATGCACTCCTCCTTGCCGCCGGCCTGCTCGCATTTCTCCACCGCCGCCGTGCCGGCTTCCTCCTCGCTGTCGCGGTCCCACACCGACGCCCAACGGCCGGTCAGCGTCAGGGCCAGCGCCTTGTGTCCGGGGTTGCGCTGGTAGTTGACCATGCCGACCTTGCGTGTGCGCTCGCTGACGAAGGGGACGCGCGCCGGATCGAAGGGGCCGGAACCCAGGATCTCCACCGGCATCGGCACGAAGCGCTTGCCGTCCATCACCACGCCGTCGTCGGCGGCATAGAGGGTGCAGGGCTCCTCCGCCCTGTACTGGCAATATTGCAGGGCGCTGCGCCTGACGTCGTCCGCGGTCCGGCTGTTCGACTTGTTGGAGAAGTAGGCGTAGTTCCCCTTGGTCGAGATCGCCAGCGCCTTGGGCGACGGCAGGCCGGGATAGATGGCCAGTGCGGCGCGCGCCTTGGCGCTGAGGTAGGGGATCGCCTCGACATCGACCGGCCGGGCGGCGGGAGCGGACGGCGCCTGTGCGGGAACCGGCGGAGCGGCAAGGGCGGCGACCGACACCGGCGCCCGTTCCGCCGTGGCGGCCGCGCCCGCCGTCCCGCCGAGTTCGGCGACCCGCGCCTCGGCAATCGCCGTGAAGGTGCCCTGTGGAAACTGCTTCAGATAGGCTTCGAACAGCCCGCGGTTGGAGCTGCCCTTGATGCTGTCCCAGAACAGCACTTCCTTGTCGGCTCCCGCGGCGCCACCCGTGGAAGCGGGCGCTTCGGGCGGCGGCTGGGTCACCACCGTCGTCGGCCCCAGGAAATAGAAGCGCCCTTCGATGGGGGATGCCGACACCCAAGGCTGTTGGACGCCGCCGGTGTTGCGCTTGACCGTGATGCCGACATCGTTGAAGACGTCGAACACCGTTTCGCCCGGCTTCAGCAGGGCTTTCGACAAGGCTTCGGTGTAGGGGCTGTTCGATCCGGTGCCGTCGGCCGCCACCGCGCCCGGCTGGGTCGCATAGGCGATGATCGTGCCGGCCGGCGCCTGCATCTGCGCCAGACCGGGCGACGCCGCGCGCAGGCCGCGGCCGCCGAAGGGATTGTTGCGGCAGGCGTCCAGGATGACGATGTTCATCCGGCTTTCGGCCAGCGCCATCTCGTCCAGCACCATGGCGATGTCGATCAGCTCATAGCGGACGTCCGACTCCTTCTCCAGATTGGCGGAGACCGGCAGCAGGTAATTGGTGCCGCGCGCCTGCATGCCGTGCCCGGCATAGAAGAACAGCCCGACATCCGCCCCGGCCAGCTTGCCGCCGAAGCTGCGGATCGCCCGCTCGGTCGCCGCCCGGTCCAGATCGATCTGCGGCGCCCCGCCGACCAGCTCGAATCCGGCCGCGCGCAGGGAGTCGGCCATCGCCTTGGCGTCATTCACCGGGTTGGGCAGCGACGGCGCATGCCGATAGGCGCTGTTGCCCAGGATCAGAGCCACCCGCCGTTCCGCCGCGGCCTCGCCCGAGCCGGCCATCCAGACGAAGAGGTACAGGACCAGTGACGAGGCCAGCGCAACGATGCGTGCCGGGGTGTTCACAACCATTTTCCTTAGGGTCGGAAGCAGTGCCGCCACTCTGCCCAGGCAACCGCGCCGGTTTCAAGGACGGCGACCGCCCTTCCGCGCGCCTGTCTCGCCGTCCACCCCGGTGTCGACCGCGCGGACCGCGTCGATGAAGGCCCGCAGGGCCGGCGCCATCTGCCGCTGGCGCGGATAGCACAGAAACCGGCCGGGAAAGGCGGCGGACCAGCCCTCCAGCAGCGGCACCAGTTCCCCCGACGCGACAGGCCCGGCCACCGCATCCTCGACGCAGAAGCCGATCCCGATCCCCCGCAGGGTCGCGCGCAACGCCATGTCCTTGTCGTTGAAGATCAGCGGACCGTCGACCGCGACCTCGAACCAGGATCCGTTCTCGAAGAATTCCCAGGCATAGGGCATCAGATGGCCCGGCCAGCGCCAGCGGATGCAGCGATGATCGACCAGATCGCGCGGATGCTCCGGCCGGCCATGGCGCTCCAGATAGCCGGGCGATGCCACGGCGATCTGCCGCAGATCCGGACCGAGACGCACGGCGACCATGTCGCGGTCGATCACCTCGCCGATCCGGATGGCGGCATCGAAGCCGCCGGCCACCAAATCCACCACCGCATCGTCCAGCGTGATGTCCAGCACCACATCCGGAAAATCCTGCGCGAAGGCCGCCAGCATCGGTTCGATGTAGCGCTCCGCCGCCGCGCGGAAGCTGTGGACGCGCACGATGCCGGACGGACGGTCGCGATACTGGCGCACCTGCCCGATGGCGTCGCCCAGTTCCGAGACGGCCGGCTGGACGCGCCGGAACAGGTTCTCACCGGCGTCGGTCAGCGCGACGCTGCGCGTGGTCCGGTTGAGCAGCCGCACCCCGACCCGCTCCTCGAATCCGCGCACCAGTTGGCTGAGCGCCGAGGGCGAGACGCCCAGCCGCTCCGCCGCCCGGCTGAAGCTCAGCGTCTCGCCGACGGCGAGGAACGCGCGAAGCTGGTTGTAGTCGCTGCCGGAGAGCAAGGGATCCATGGCTTGAGGAAAGCATTCTTCAGTCCTGCTTACAAGTCTCATCAGAAATCCGAATATTCTGTAAGCAGGTCACGGGATGTATCCCAGGACGCGAAAGGAGACTTCCCATGACCACATGGTTCATCACCGGCATCTCGCGCGGCCTCGGGCTGGCGCTCGCCAAGGCGGCCCTCGCGGAGGGCGATACCGTCATCGGCACCGTCCGCACCGGCAAGCCGGACCTCCCCGCCGGGCCCGGCACCCTCCATCTCCTCACCGTCGACCTTGCCGTTGGCGATGCCGCCGAGGCTGCCGTTGGCGAAGCCTTCGCTCTTGCCGGCCGCATCGACGTGATCGTCAACAATGCGGGCTACGGCCTGCTGGGAGCGGTCGAACAGGCGAGCGACGCCGAGGTCGCCCGGCTGTTCGCGGTCGACGTGTTCGCCCCCTTCCGGATCATACGCGCCGCCCTGCCCCGTCTGCGTACACAGGGAGCCGGGCACATCGTCAACATCACCTCCATCGCCGGACGGGCGCCGGGCGCCGGCTCCGGCCTCTACGCGGCGGCCAAGCATGCGCTGGAAGGCCTGTCCTCCAGCCTCGCGCAGGAGGTGGGCCCGCTCGGCATCAAGGTTACGGCGGTGGCGCCCGGCGCCTTCCGAACCGACTTCCTCTCCGCCCATTCGATCCGCAAGAGTGCCGTCGAGGACGCGGCCTACGCCGACAGCGTCGGGCGGGTGTCGTCCGCCTTCGACAGTATGGCCGGCCGCCAGCTCGGCGACCCGGATCGCGGGGCGCAGGCCATCCTGGCCGCCGTCCGCTCCGACAGCCCGCCGCTCCATCTGCTGCTGGGGTCCGACGCCCTTGGCCGTGCCCGCGCCAAGCTCGACTCCGTGATCGCGGAAATCGACGCCTGGGAAACGGTGACCCGCAGCACCGACTTCGCCGACCGGGCCTGAGCGGTGGACAGGACGGTGGACGGGCGGCCCGGAATCGGACGGCTACAGGTAGGCGATCAGCCGTCCCGATGCCAGCACGCCCACCCACAGCAGGAGGGAAGCCGCTCCGGCGACGCGCGCAGCCGGCGGCGGCCTCCCTCCTCCGCCCCAATCGGGAATCCGCCGCCCGGCACCGCGATGGAACAGGGCGATGTTGCCGAGCGCGGCGACCAGAAGCCCCATCTTGACCAGGAACGCGGGGTTGCGGGCCAGCGCCGTCGCCTCGCTGACGAACAGCAGGATGCCGGTCGGCACCGCCAGAAGGAAGCCGACGACCGCCACCGGCAGCAGCAGACGCGACAGCGCCTCGGCCGGCAGGCGGGCATGCAGGCCCATCAACCGCAGATCGAAGGCCGCGATCGCCCCGACCAGCAAGGCCAGCCCCAGGATGTGCAGCACCTCGACCAGCGGATAGAGCCAGAGCGACCCGCGCAGCGCCTCGCCCAGGCCGGAGGTCTCCAGCGCCACCAGCCAGCCGGGTCCGGTCGGGCCCAGGCTGTGGTCCATCAGCGCAGCTCGACGGTCTTGCCGCCGGCGGTGATGCGCTCCGCCCGCAGTTCGGCCGGTTCGGACTTGTGGGCATAGCCGACGACGGTCACCGTCTCGCCGGGCTTGATCGTCCCGTCCGGCAGGCCGCGCGCGGTCATGCGGCCGGGAGGCGCCAGCACCACATGCCACAGCGTGCCGTCCGCTTGAAGGTTCAGCATGGCGTGCGGGTTGCTGAAGGCGAACTGCTCCACCGTCCCGGTCAGGGTCAGCGTCTTGTCGGAGGCATAGCCGCCCCAGCCATGATGGGCGAGCGCCGGCAGCGCCACCGCCGCCGTAGCGGCGGCAAAGCTTGCGGCAACAAAGACACGGGATCGGGTGTTGAGCAGGCGGTTGCGGACCATGGTGACGCACTCCCTCTCATCGGGCATCCTCGCCACACATGGGGTGGGCCGCCTTTCCGGCAAGTGGGGGACGGAGAACCGCACCGCCAACGGAGATGCCGATGCCCGTACCGATGCCCGCCCCGGGCCGCCGCGCCGTGATGGCCCTGTCCGCCGCCGCACTTGTTTGCGCCTTCGCCGGCGCGCGTCCGGCCGCGGCGATGGAGACCGCCGGTCTCGTCGTGCTGATGCGCCACGCGCAGGCTCCCGGCACCGGCGACCCGCCGGGATTCACGCTGGACGACTGCGCGTCCCAGCGCACTCTCAGCGACGACGGCCGCGCCCAGGCCAGGCGGATCGGCGAGCGGCTGCGCCAGCTCGGCATCGCCGAGGCCCGCGTGCTGTCCAGCCACTGGTGCCGCTGTCTGGAGACCGCGCGGCTGCTGGACCTTGGTCCGGTAAAGGAAATGTCCGCCCTCAACTCCTTCATCGGCCGGCCGGAGCAGGAAAAGGACAAGGTGACCGAGCTGCGCCAGTTCCTGGCCGACCTGCCGCGCGACGGCCATCCGGTCGTGCTGGTGACGCATCAGGTGACCGTCACCGCACTGACCGGCATCTTCCCGGCATCGGGCGAGGCGATCCTGCTGCGGGCGAACGGCACCCCCGACCCCGACAGGCTCGACCGGTTGCCGACCCGCTGAGGGTTGCTCCGGACGCATAGCGTCGGACCTGAACATTTGCGCCGTTGACCGGAACGAACGCCTCGGTCTGGATAGGCCGCTTCAGGTGACACCCTGCTGCACGCGGGTTCACCCGCGGTAGAGGCCAGGGAAAAGGAAAATGTTCGGCAGTCGGATCATCGCATTCCACATGTCCAGGCCAGAGATGGACAGAGCGTGTCATCATCTATACCGGAATGTATTCTCTCTGATATTCGCCACCGTCGGTCTTGGTCTCGCCGGATGCTCCACCGCGCATGTGACGACGCCGGCCCGCTCCGCCACCGAACAGCTTCTGATCTCCACCGCTGCGGATCAGGCGGCGGAGCGTCTGGCCGGTCGGCTGGCGGTGAAGGGCAGCGTCCATGTCGATGCCAGCGGCGTCGAGGGCTACGACACCAAATACGCCGTCTTCGCCGTCCGCGACGCCCTGCTCCGCCATGGTGCCGCCATGGCGCCGACTCGCGAGGCCGCCGCCACCGTCATCGAACTGCGGGTCGGCGCCCTGTCGGTGGACAGTGAAAGCTCGCTTCTCGGCATTCCCAGCATCGACATCCCGATGCCGGTCAGCGGCACCTCCTCCACCCCGGAGATCTCGCTGTTCAAGAAGGAGCTGACCCAGGGCGTCGCCAAGATCGCCGCCACCGCCTACGACAGGAACACAGGCGAGCTGGTCTCCTCCAGCGGGCCGCAATACGGCTTCTCCAACCGGGCGGAGTGGGTGCTGCTGCTGATGCTGAGCTGGGACACCAACGACCTGCTGCCGCCCGACACCCGTCCCGATCCGAAGCCCTGGGACGATTGAGCTAACGGAAATACAGCGCCACGCGCTTGCCGTCGATCTCGTGGATGTCGGCCTCCACGCCATAGACGTCGCGGATGACGCAGGGGGTGATGATGTCCTCCGGCGGGCCCTGATGGGCGATGCGGCCGTTGCGCATCGCCACGATCCGGTCCGAATAGCAGGAGGCGAAGTTGATGTCGTGCAGCACCAGGATGATGGTCTTGCGGAACTCGTCGGCGGTGCGGCGGAACAGCTTCATCATGGCCACCGCATGCTTGACGTCCAGATTGTTCAGCGGCTCGTCCAGCAGGACATAGTCGGTGTCCTGGCACAGCACCATGGCGATGAAGGCGCGTTGGCGCTGCCCGCCCGACAGCTCGTCGAGGAAGCGGTGGGCGACCGCCTCCAGTTCCAGATAGCGGATGACCCGCTCGATATGGCCCCGGTCCTCCACCGTCAGCCGTCCCTTGCTGTGGGGATAGCGGCCGAAGGCGATCAGGTCGCGCACGGTCAGGCGCGCCGTCATCTGGTTGTCCTGCCGCAGGATCGACAGGTGACGCGCCAGCACGTCGCCGGGCGTCGTCGTGACGTCCATGCCCTCGACCGTCACCGTGCCGGCGGGCACCGGCAGCAGGCGGCTGATCATCGACAGCAGGGTCGATTTGCCGGCCCCGTTCGCCCCGATCAGCGAGATGACGCCGCCGGCCGGAAGCGTGATCGACACGTCGTCCACCACCAGGGTTTCGCCATAGGACTTTCTGGCATTCCGGACCTCGATCATCGGGCCGCTCTCCGCACAAGGATGATCAGGAAGACGATTCCGCCCAGGAACTCGATGACGATGCTGAGCGCGCCGTTGAAGCCGAGCAGCCGTTCCAGGACGAGCTGGCCGCTCATCAGCACCAGGATGGCGACCAGCGCCGCCACCGGCAGGATCAGCCGGTGGCGGTGCGTGTCGACCAGCAGATAGGCCAGGTTGGCGACCAGAAGGCCGAAGAAGGTGACCGGACCGACGAGTGCAGTGGAGACGGCGACCAGCACCGACACCATCACCAGCACCCGCATCACCTCGCGCCGGTGATCGACGCCCAGGTTGATGGCGGCGTCCCGCCCCAGCGCCAGCACGTCCAGCACGCCGGCCTTGCGCCACACCGCCACCGACACCGCCAGCACGACCAGGGCCGAGACCGCCAGAAGCTGGCCGTCCACCCGGTTGAAGCTGGCGAACATCCGGTCCTGCACCACCAGGAACTCGTTGGGGTCGATCACCCGGTACAGGAAGCTGGTGAGGCTGCGGAACAGCACGCCGAAGACGATGCCGACCAGCATCAGCAGGTGAAGCCCGCGCAGGCTTCCCGAAAACAGCCAGCGATAGAGCAGCCAGGAAAAGGCAACCATCGCCGCGACCTCGATCCCGAAGCGCAGGCGCGGGTCGAAGGCCGCCACTGCGGCGGATCCCAGCTGGAACACCAGCACCGTCTGGATCAGCCGGTACAGCGCGTCAAACCCCATGATCGACGGGGTCAGGATGCGGTTGTTGGTGATGGTCTGGAACAGCACGGTGGACATGGCGATGGCCCAGCCGACCAGCACCATCGCCGCGACCTTGGTGCCGCGGAAGGTCAGGATGAAGCTCCAGCTTCCCTTGGCGCCGACCGTCAGGAACAGGACGATGGACGCGGCCGCCAGCCCGCCCAGGCCTGCGATCAGGACGGCCGGAGGCAGCATACGGCGATCAGGCGGCATGGCGGTTCTTCCGCAGCAGCAGGTAAAGGAAGATCGCGCTCCCGACGATGCCCATGGTCGTGCCGATCGGGATCTCGTAGGGGCGGATCACCAGCCGGCCGGCGATGTCGCAGGCCAGCACCAGCCCGGCGCCGAGCAGCGCCACCCAGGGCAGCGAGAGGCGCATGTTGTCGCCCCGCATCAGGCTGATCAGGTTGGGCACGATCAGGCCCAGGAACGGGATCATGCCGCAGGTGGCGATCACCGCCGCCGTCACCAGCGACACGATGACCAGCCCAAGCGATACCACGCGCCGGTGGTTGAGGCCCAGATTGGTGGTGAAATCCTCCCCCAGCCCGGCGACGGTGAAACGGTCCGCCGCGGCATAGGCGACAGCGGTCAGCCCGGCGCCGATCCACAGCAGTTCGTACCGCCCGCGCAGCACGCCGGAGAAGTCGCCTGTCTCCCACGCCCGCACCGACTGCAGCATGTCGAAGCGGTAGGCGACGAACTCCGTCGAGGCGGTGATGACCGCGCCCAGCATGATGCCGACCAGCGGCACGATCAGCGGCGAGCGCAGCGGCATCCGCCGCAGGATGCCCAGGAACAGCGCGGTTCCGGCCAGCGCGCAGGCGCCCGCCACCAGCATCCGGCCCAGCATCGGCGTTTCCGGCGCCAGCAGCGTCACCATCAGCATGCCGAACACCGCCGATTCCGCGGTCCCCGCAGTGGACGGCTCGACGAACTTGTTGCGGGCGAGTATTTGCAGGATCAGGCCCGATACCGCCATGCCGGCCCCGGCAAGCACCAATGCCAGCGTGCGCGGGATGCGGCTGGCCAGCAGCACCTGCGCCGCCTCGTCTGAGGTGCCGCTCAGGATCGTGCCGATCGTCACGTCGCTGACGCCGACGAACAGGCTGGCTGCCGCCAGCGCGGTGACGCCGCCGGCAGCCAGGACAACCCCCCTCATGCCGGCGACCCACCGCCGGCGGCGATAGCGAAGGCGGACATCGTCACGCCTTTCCCGTCAGGGACGTCTTGATATGGTCGGCATCCTGCTGCATGGCTTGCAGCCCGCCGCCGATCAGGTACCAGTTCGCCGCGTTCAGATAGACCACCTGCCCCTTCCGCCATGCGGTCGTCCGGCGCACGATCTCGTTGTCCAGCAGTTGCTTGGCCGACTGGCCCTCCCGGCCGATGGCGGAATCGCGGTCGAGCACGAACAGCCAGTCCGGGTTGGTCTGCAGGATGAACTCGAAATTGACCGCCTGCCCATGGTTGGAGGTGTCGATCTTCTCCGCCGCCGGCACCACGCCATATTCGGTGTGCAGCACGCCGAAGCGCGAGCCCGGACCATAGGCGCTGATCTTGCCGCCGGTGGTCAGGATCAGCATGCCCTTGCCCGCCCCGGCCGCAATCGCCTTCACCTCGGCGACCGTCGAACGCAGCTTGTCGGCACGGGCCTTCACCTCGGTGCCCTTGTCGAAGATGCGGCCCAGAATGCCGGCATTCTCCAGCGCGCTGTCGAAGAAGCGCTCCGGTTTCACCGTCAGGTCGATGGTGGGGGCGATGGCCGACAGCTCGGCGTATTTCGGGGCGGACCGCCCGCCAACAATGATCAGGTCGGGCTGGGCGGCGTTCACCACCTCGTAGTCCGGCTCGAACAGCGTGCCGATCCTGGCATAGCCGGGACCGTCATACTTGGCGAGATATGCCGGCTTCGCTTGGGTCGGCGCGCCCGCCACCGGAACGCCCAGCGCATCCAGCGTGTCGAGCGATGCCATGTCGAAGCACAGCACCTTGTTGACCGCCTTGGGCAGCTTCGTCTCGCCCTGGGAATGGCGGATGGTGCCGGAGGCTGCGCTCTGGCCGATGGCCGCGCGCGGCATGAGGACGGGCGCCAAGCCGGCAACCCCGATCGCCAGACCTGCCGTCAACAGTTCCCTGCGGCGCGTCACGATGGTCATCACAACTCCCAAAATTATCCGGAATACGCCGAACCTGCGCACGCCGATGGGCGCAGGACAGGTCCGGACGGGCAGGAAGGACCGGCGCGCCCCCCCCGACCGGCCCGATGGCGCATGCTAACGACTCTAATTCTCACTTGCAAAAACTTCCGCCTGGGGCGATGCGACGCAGCACGGATGGCGGCCATGCCCACGCTTGGACCCCTCCGCCCCGGCCATGCGGCGACGGGTGGGCTTCCCGGAACCACCGCATCGGATGCAGGCTCAATGCCTCGGATGCCGCCGGCGCCTGTGCGGCCGCTGCGGAAAAGATGAAGGAAATCAATGCAATGACCGATGGTCTGTTTCCGTCTTGGACGCTGTGGGCCCTGTTGTCGGCCTGCTTCGCGGCGCTGACCGCAATCTTCGCCAAGGTCGGGGTGGAGGGTGTCGGCGCCGACATGGCGACCCTGATCCGGACGGCCGTCATCTTCCTGCTGCTGATCGGCATCGTCGTTTCGTCGGGCCAGTCGCTGTCGCCGTCGGCCGTATCGGGCAAGACCTGGCTGTTCCTGGTCCTGTCGGGCTTGGCCACCGGGGCATCCTGGCTATGCTATTTCCGCGCGCTGAAGCTCGGTCCCGCCTCGCAGGTGGCCCCCGTAGACAAGCTCAGCGTCGTGCTGGTCGCCCTGTTCGGCGTGCTGTTCCTCGGCGAGAAGCTGTCGGCACCGAACTGGCTCGGCGTCGTCCTGATCGCCGCCGGCGTGATCCTGCTGGCCTTCAAGTAGGAACCGCAACGGCTTGCCCACCAACGCGAATGCGTATCATTATCGATATTCTTCAAGGCACCACCAGCCTTCCAGGAATCGGAGAGAGCACCAGATGGGCAGCATGAGCGATCGTTCCCCCGTGCCTGCGGACCGGCTCGAATCCCGCCGGGCGAGCGACAAATTGACGCGCGGGCGCATGATCGTGGCGTTGGATGCCCTTCTGTCGCAGCGGAACGTCACGCTGGCCGCCCGGCAGCTGGACATGCAGACCCCGGCGCTCAGCCGACTGCTCGGCCAGATGCGGGAGGAGTTCGGCGATCCGCTGTTCGTCCGTTCCGGCCACGGCCTCGTCCCCACCCCTTTCGCCGAGGCGCTGCGGCCGAAGGTGCAGGCATTGGCGGCGGCCATCGACGATCTGTTCCAGCCGACCGTCGCCAGCCGGCAGGCGGAGCCCTTCGACCCCGGCTGGAACGTCCCGTCCTCCATTCCGGTCCCGCCGCTGGCGACGCGCCCGGCCAACCTGCTGGACGGCCAGCCCTCCGCGGCGGAGGTGACGGCCAATCTGGATCGGGTCGGCCAAAGTACCTCTCCCCATGACCGGCTGGCCCGGAACATCGGCGTTCTCGGCATTGCCGGCGGCGGCCATGGCCGCCCGCTGACCATCGAGGAGGCGGAAGAGGCAATGGGCATCGTCCTGGCCGGCGAGGCGGACCCGATCCAGACCGGCGCGCTGTTCGGCATGATGCGCGTGCGCGGCGCCACCGCACCGGAACTCGCCGGCTTCGTGCGGGCGATGCAGCGTCATGTCGCCGCCCGCTTCGAGGGTCGCTTGGGCTGGTCGCACGCCTCCGAGCCGGCATCGCCTCTTGAAGCGGATCTGGACTGGCCCTGCTTCACGTCGCCCAACTACCACAACCCGCCCTGGTTCTTTCATGCCGCCAGACTGGTGGCGCAGGCCGGACACCGGGTCCTGCTGCACGGCAACACCGGCAGCGGCCCCGCCGCCGGGCGGTACGAGGTGGTGGCTGCGGCACTCGGGATTCCCGTCTGCTCGACCGCCGACCAAATCGCCTCCGCTCTGTCGACGCAGCGGATCGCCTATGTTCCGCTGACGGCGCTCGCCCCGCAGATCCACCGGCTGATCGCCCTGCACCGGCTGACCCAGTTCCGCAACGCAGCCCTGGAGGCGGTCCACCTGCTGAGGCCGGCGGGCGGGCGCACCAGCCTGTTGGGCGTGACCAAGCCGTCGCACCGCGAACTGCATCGCGACACCGCGCGCCTTCTCTGCTTGCCTCACGTCTCGGTGCTGGGCAGTGTGCGCGACGTCGCTCAATACACGCCCTTCCGCCCGGCCACCATCCATCGTCTGATCGACGGCGAGCCCAGCGACCTCGTCCTCCCCGCCCGCATGGCGGAGCCGCCGGCCACGCCCCGGCCGCGCGGCACCAGCCTGGAATATTGGCAGGGGGTCTGGACCGGTGCGATGCGCGACAGCAGGGCGGAGCGTATCATCGTCGCCACCGCGGCATTCGCCCTGTATTCCCTGCCCGGCTGCTCCTTGCCCGGCGCCACCGGCGGCGGGTTCGATGGGGCAATGGCCCAGGCGGAGGATCTGTGGAAGCATCGACGCGCTTGCTGACGCCGGACGCAGATGCAAATCATTCTTATTAACTGCGTGATTTTTCTGCAACAGAGTCGGGTTCCACGCCGTTCCGCTTCAGCCCGACGTTGCTCGAACAGCGTCGGGCGACACGGCTAATACATTGACAAATAAGGGAAAACTAACATCCCTCCAGTGCCGGATCTCCACAGCTGCCGGCCGACC
>JBKHVJ010000010.1:0-16220 GCA_046570145.1 Alphaproteobacteria bacterium | reverse complement strand
CGATATGGAGCAGCAGATACGAGAGGCGGTTCAGTAGCGCCGTCGAACCCAGCGGACCGTGTCGGCTTCCGACGGAGCACGCCGCTCGTGTTCGGACTTTAAGTAGAAGAGATGATGCCCAAAGTAGTGTTGCAGGCCCCAAGGCCTGCAACACCGTTGTGTAGGGGCTGGCACGGCCATGGCGCCCCTTTTTCGTCGTTCCAGCGGCTTCTGAAGCGCGCTTACCCGATCTTCTGCTTGGCCATCGATCCCAGGCGCAGACGGAGCGCGTTCAGCTTGATGAAGCCTTCCGCGTCCTTCTGGTTGTAGACGCTGTCCTGCTCGAAGGTCACATAGTCCATGCGGTACAGCGAGTTGGGCGACTTGCGGCCGACGACCGTGACGTTGCCCTTGAACAGCTTCAGGCGGACCGTGCCGTTGACCAGCGACTGGGTCTGGTCGATCAGCGCCTGGATGGCCTGACGCTCCGGGCTCCACCAGTAGCCGCAATAGATCAGCTCGGCGTAGCGCGGCATCAGCTCGTCCTTGAGGTGCGCGGCACCGCGGTCGAGCGTGATGCTCTCCATGGCGCGGTGCGCCACCAGCAGGATGCTGCCGCCCGGGGTCTCGTAGACACCGCGCGACTTCATGCCGACATAACGGTTCTCGACCAGATCGAGGCGGCCGATGCCGTTCTCGCCGCCCAGGCGGTTCAACTCGGTCAGCAGGGCCGCCGGGGTCAGTGCCTTGCCGTCGATGGCGACCGCGTCACCGTTCTTGAACTCGACCTCGATGTAGGTCGGGGTGTCCGGCGCCTTTTCCGGGGCGACGGAGCGGGTGTACATGTCCTCGTCCGGCTCGACCCACGGATCCTCCAGCGCCTTGCCCTCGTACGAGATGTGCAGGAGGTTGGCGTCGGTGGAGTAGGGGGCCTCGCCGCGCTTGTCCTTCGCGATCGGAATCTGGTTCTTCTCGGCGTAGTCCAGCAGCGTGGTGCGGCTGTTCAGGGTCCACTCGCGCCACGGCGCGATGACCGTGATGTCCGGGCGCAGGGCGTAGTAGCCCAGCTCGAAGCGGACCTGGTCGTTGCCCTTGCCGGTTGCGCCATGGGCGACGGCATCGGCGCCGACCATGTTGGCGATCTCGATCTGGCGCTTGGCGATCAGCGGCCGGGCGATCGAGGTGCCGAGCAGGTAGGTGCCCTCATAGAGCGTGTTGGCGCGGAACATCGGGAAGACGAAATCCCGCACGAATTCCTCGCGCAGGTCGTCGATGAAGATGTTTTCCGGCTTGATGCCCAGAAGCTCGGCCTTCTTGCGGGCGGGCTCCAGCTCCTCGCCCTGGCCGAGGTCGGCGGTGAAGGTCACCACCTCGCAGGAATAGGTCTCCTGCAGCCACTTCAGAATGACCGAGGTGTCGAGGCCGCCCGAATAGGCGAGCACCACTTTCTTGATCTGTTTGCCGGACGCGCCGCTCATTGGACTGCTCTTGCAGTAGAGAAAGGTAAGGCCGCGACCGTACGGCCTTTCCCGCCCGCCTTCAAGCCCCCGTGCCCGTCCCGGCCCGCGCCGCCGCCCTTTCCCGCAGCGCAGACGCCGCGAAGAGCAGGCAGGCGGCCGCCGCGAAGAAGGCCAGCCCATGCCGGGTCAGCTCCATCGCCGCCCCTGCCAGCACCGGCCCGGCCAGTGCGCCGACGCCCCACATCAGCCCCATGGCGGCATAGATGCCGACCAGTTCCGACCCCTGGAACCGGCTGCCGACGATGGCCAGCATGATGGTGTAGACGCCGACGAAGGCGCCGCCCCAGACGAACAGAAGGGCGTAGGTCGCGATCTCGCTGCGCAGTGCGAAGGGCCAGGCGAGCGCCCCCAGCGCGGCGCAGGCGGCAAGCGCGATTACCAGCGTCAGCCGGTCCATCTTGTCGCCCAGCCAGCCGATGGGCAGTTGCAGCAGGATGGCGCCGATCATCATGCAGGACATCAGGCTGGTCGCCCCGGTCTCCGACCAGCCGAGCTTGGTGGCGTAGATCGCCAGGAAGGACAGGCCGGCGGTCTCGATGGCGGCGTTCAGCACGATGGCGCCGATGGCGACCGGTACCAGCCGCATGAAATGCAGCGGCCCCTGGCGCGACGGCCGTTCGAACTCCGGCGCCCGGATGCGCGGGGAGGCGACCAGCAGTGCCGCGGCGGCGGCGACGCCGGCACCGGCCAGATAGGGCAGAGCCCCGGTGGAGCCGAGCACCGACAGCATCAGCGGTCCCAGCGCGAAGCCCGACGACAGCGCCGCGGTGTAGACCGCCATGGCGCGGGCCCGCGTGGCCTCGGTGCTCAGGCTGTTGGTCCAGGTCTCCGACAGCACGAACAGGGTTTCCGACGCCGCACCCAGCAGGATGCGCAGCGGGAACCACATCCAGACCGGGGTGGCGGGGAACAGGGCGAGCAGCAGCGCCGATCCCACCAGCGCCAGCATCACCAGCCGGCGGATGCCCAGCCGGGCGACGATCCGCGGCAGCAGCACCGCCATCGCCAGAACGCCCAGCGCATGCATCGCCGCGTTGGTCCCGATGGTCAGGTCGTCGAGGTTGCGGCGCGACAGGTCCAGCGCGATCAGGGCGGCGCTGAGGCTGTAGGTCAGGCCGAACATCATCGCCGTGGCGATGACGGCGGCGCGCGACAGCAGGCCGCCGTCATCCGGTCTCGGCTCCGAAGTCATGCATGCTCCTGTTCCAAAGGCGATCGGGTATCGGTCATGACGGCTGCGTATCCGGCCGGGCGTCCATTCCGCCTTCCGCCGGACGGGCGGCGCCGCGCAGCTGGCCGAGAAAGCCACCGAGTCGGCGGCCCCAGGACCGGTCGGGGCGGTCGACGACGCGGGCCAAGGCCGCCGCGTAGTCCAAGACGAAACCCGGCGTCCAACTCATCGCATCGGCACGGCTGCGGATCAGGGAGGCGACCCAGATATCGGGATCCATCAGCAGGCGCAGCAGACGCAGCCAAGGGAAGCGGCTGGCCAAGGCGCCTTCCAGCGTGGCGTCCAGCGCCGCGGCGACGACGACCGAACAGTTCCGGTTTGAGAGATTGTAGGTGTTGTCCTGCCGGTATCCGGCCCAGAAGGCCCGCAGACGCCAGCGATCGTAGGTCCACAGCTCCACGGTCGCATCGGCGGGGCACCAGTCGGCGATCTCTTCCTCGTAGGACGGCAGGAAGCGGCCGGGAACGTCGTTCTCGGCTCCGCTGCGCAACGCGGTCACGAAGCTGACGCCGGACTGGTCGATCTCGTTGGCCGGATAGTGGCTGATATACAGGTCGGGCGCCAATTCCAATGCGGAGTGGCCGGTGGACACCACGCCGTTGCGGTCGATGGCGGCGACATAGCGATCGATCACCAGCCGCCTGTCCAGCGGCGCGGTGGCGGAGCCGACCGGGGTCCACACCCGCACCACCAGCGGCCGGTCGTGACGGCCGGCCGGTTCCGGACTGTCGCCCACCAGAACGGGAGCGTTGTCGTACCAGCCCCGGCCGGAAAAGATTGGCAGGTTGAGGATTGCCGCCTCGTCCTCCAGGTTGCGCAGCAACACCCCCAACCGCAGCAGAAGCCAGCCCGACAGGGCGAGGAACAGCCCGATGCACAGCGGCGTGTTGCGGTCCGACGGCAGCGGCCATTCCGTCAGCATCATCGCCGCCAGCACCAGTTCCGCCACCCCGCACAGGACCAGGAACCGCCAGGACCGCACGCGGAACACCACCGCGGCACTGACGCGGTTCGACCCGTCGAGCGCCAGGACGGTGGCGAGGGGAAGCGCCAGCGCCCAGCCGTTCAGCAGCGGGGAGGCCAGCATCACCCCACCGGCGAGGATCGCCAGGATCGCGCGCGCCAGGGCGAAACGCCGGTCCGCTCCCGGCGCGGCGGACAGGGCCACCAGCAGGGTGACGAGGCCGGCGGCGGTGAAGGTCAGCCCCAGGACGGCATAGATGGCATGCGTCAGTCCGTTCGACACGCCCACCGCAAGCGCGAGCCCCACCCCCATCAAAAGCAGTCCGAGCACGGCGACGACATGCCAGTTGGACCGGAAGGCGCGGGGACCGATCAGCAGAAACGCGAGTTTCAGCATTGCTACGCCGGAATCGGGAGTGGCACGGATTTGTGCATCCCCGACTGGTGATCCCGCAATCGGCCCCTGTCAATGATGGCGGTGGCGCCGGCCGTCAGTCCGTTGAGGCGATATTCACCGAAGACTGCAAACGGATCACTCGATCTTCTCGCCGGCGTAGGTGCCCCAGAAATCGGCGCGCTTCATCCAGCCGCGGTAGCCTTTCAACTCCACCTCGCACCAGTCGTCGCGGCACTTCTTCAGCGATCCGATGACGCCCGGCTCCGTCCGCGCCACCACCGCGCTGTCGCTGCGCGGCGCCTCGTGCACCGTGCGGGTCTGGCCGACGATCAGGACGCCGCGGCGGCCGGACAGCGCGCTCTGGTGCACCCAGCCTTCCGCCCCCTCCCAGTCGCGGATGCGGCGCCAGGTGTCGAATTCCTGGATGATCTCCACCGGCATGTCCTTGCGGCGGAACACCCATTCGATGGGATAGCTGCCGTTGGGGCCGGAGCGAAGGTTCACCTCGCCGACGCGCACGGTGACGAAGCGGGGGATCGGCAGGCCCGACGCGTGGGTTGGGTCCTTGCGATTTTCGGGGCGGCTTTCCGTGCGGTTCTCCGCGGCCCAGGCCGTCCCCCCGTGAGTCATGCCGCCGCAGGCCGCGCCCAGCCCGATCATCAGGGCCAGCATGGCGAGGACGGAACGGCGGACGAACATGGCGGCACCGGTGTTGACGGAAGGGAGCGACGAAATCGGGCCGCACTATAGAGACCACCCGTTCGATAGGGCAAGCACCGCCACCCCCAATCGGAGGCTGCGGTCCAGCCGCCGGACGGCCTGTCGCAGAACGGGCTTCCGCGACGCGCTTCTTTACAGTCCAACGGGCGCTTGGTATGGCAACCAGGGACCGGAACAGCCTCGCAGCACGGGGGGCGGGCAGGCCGGGGCAAGGGAGGACCAGCACCGATGACCGACAAGAAGAAGCCGCTCGTTGTCGTCACCCGCAAGCTGCCGGACGTCATCGAGACGCGGATGATGGAGCTGTTCGACACCCGGCTCAATCCGGACGACGTTCCGCTGACCCCCGCCCAGATGCAGGAGGCGATGGCCGTCGCCGAGGTGCTGGTGCCCACCGTCACCGACCGCATCGACCGCGCCCTGATCGAGTCCGCCGGCCCGCAGTTGCGGCTGATCGCCTCCTTCGGCACCGGCGTCGACCATATCGACCTGAAGGCGGCGCGCGAGCGCGGCATCATCGTCACCAACACCCCCGGTGTCCTGACCGAGGACACCGCCGACATGACCATGGCGCTGCTGCTGGCGACCGCGCGGCGCGTGGCGGAGGGCGAGCGGCTGGTGCGGTCCGGCCAGTGGACCGGCTGGGGCCCGACCACCATGCTGGGTCACCGCATCAGCGGCAAGCGGCTGGGCATCCTGGGCATGGGCCGCATCGGCTCGGCCCTGGCGCGCCGGGCGCGCGCCTTCGGCATGTCGATCCACTACCACAACCGCCGCCGCGTCCATCCCGAACTGGAGCAGGAGCTGGAGGCGACCTACTGGTCAAGCCTGGACCAGATGCTGGCACGGATGGACATCGTGTCGATCAACTGCCCGCACACGCCGGCCACCTACCATCTGCTGTCGGAACGCCGGCTGAAGCTGCTGCGGCCGCACTGCTACATCGTCAACACCTCGCGCGGCGAGGTGATCGACGAGGTGGCGCTGACCCGCATGCTGTCGAAGGGCGAGATCGCCGGCGCCGGCCTGGACGTGTTCGAGCATGAACCGGCCGTCAACCCGAAGCTTCTGCGGCTGGACAACGTCGTCCTGCTGCCGCACATGGGCTCCGCCACCATCGAGGGCCGGATCGACATGGGCGAGAAGGTGGTGATCAACATCAAGACCTTCATCGACGGCCACACGCCGCCCGACCGGGTCCTGGAAGCGCTGCTTTAACGTAAGCGGCAGTTCGTTACGCGGGGAGCGCGGCCGATCACAGTGTCGAGGTTTCCAGCGCCGGCGCCTCGATCAGTTCCGCCTCCAGCTTGGCCTTGGCGGCAGCGGCCAGGGCCTCGTCCGCCTGGATGCGGCTCATGTCCTCCGGCGTGACGGCGCCGGCGGCGATCACCAGTTCGGCGAAGTCCGACAGAAAGACGCTGCCCTTCACCGTGCGCTGGACCAGCACGTTGCGCTTGTCTTCCGCGTCGCGCTTGCGCTTGACGAAACCCAGCACCGACAAGCGGTCGAGCGCGCGGGTCACGGCGGGCTTGGAGATGTTCAGCAGGGAGGCGAGGCCGCGCACGGTGTGGGGCGGATCGGTCAGATAGACCTGGAGCAGGATCGCCAACTGACGCGCCGACAGGTCCGGCCCGTCCTGGCGGACGCTGGCGACCAGCGCGGTGCGCCACAACCCCAGCGCCTTCAGGTTCCGTGCCATGCCTCCCCCCGGAAAGCCGCGCTTGGCTCCGCAACCGGAGCACGCGCCGCGAAGTGTCGCCTACCCGACCGATGCAGGCAAGAGATTCGCGTTCACCGGACAGGAGAAGCGGCGAGGGCGGCTGGCCTCGCCGCCTCTACTTTCCTTCACGCTTCAGCAGCAGCGGCTTCGCCGTGCCGGTGACCAGCACATTGCCGCCGGTCAGCGGGACCATGGTCAGGCTGAAGCCGGCCGACACAGGGGCGAGGCTGACCGACTGCTTCGCCGCATTGGGCGCGGCGGCGACACCGGCCGCCTTGACCTCCTTCGGGTCGAAGGGGGCGTCCTCGCCCTGGCCGGCGACGTCGTAGCCGCCGCACTCGTTGCCGACGCAGATGCCGGTGGTGTCGATGCGGGCCTTGCCGGCGGGGCCGCCGAAGGGCGTGTCCTCCGCACCGCCGGTCCAGCTCCAGCTGCCGCGCAGCCAGTCGGGAAGGCGGGTGTCCTTCTGGAGTTCCAGATTGTCGGCGATCAGCCCGATGCTGCCGCCCAAGCCCTGGGCCGCCACCGCCTCGGCGATGCGGCGGGCCTCGGCGGTGCCGATGGAATAACGGCCGGCGATCTGCGGCGTCCAGGCCGTCACCGCCCCATCCACCGCGGCGCGGAGACGCTCGCCCCAGCCCGGCGCGATCCAGCGCGGGTTGCTCCAGCCGGCGGCATCCTTGAGCAGCGCGGCCAGTTCCGGCGCGTCGGCGAGGAACAGGCGCGGGTCGACCGCCGATTTCATGCGGTCGATCGCCATCTGGCGGTAGGTGGCGAAGCGGATGGTGCCGGTGCGGTTGGACGCGGCCTCCAGCATCGGGTCCAGCAGGTCGTCCACCGCCTTCCAGGCGGGGGAGGCGAGCAGGGCGTTGTCGTCCGGGCAGGCGGGGTGGGCGCCGAAATTGTCGCGGTTGCTGCCGTAGAGCGGCTCCATCGCCTTCCAGGCCGCCGCGCCGCGCCGCTCCATCACCGAGCAGGGCCACGCCATCTCGACATCGTCGCTGACCACCCGCAGGGCGGTCAGGAAGCCGTCGTCGGTCGTCAGGTCGACACCCGCCGCGGTCTCGCGCGCATAGGGATCCTCGATGCCTTCGACGGCGTCGCGCAGCAGCGCCTCCGCCTTGGCGCGGTCGGGGGAGGGGCCGAAGCGCAGCGCATAGGCGGTCCACCCCTTGCCCAGCCCGCCCCGGATCTCGGCCAGCCGCTTTCCGGCGCCGGCCGGGTCGGCGGCGATGCCGTCGACGATGGACGACAGCGTGGCGACCGCCTTGGGAACCGACTCGGCCAACGCGGCGCGGCGGGCGTCGAGGACCGGACCGAGGCAGGTGGGAACGGACGAGCCCGCCGTGGCGCATTGGTTGCGCTGGGCCAGCCACGCCTTCTGCTCCGCCCGCAGCCGTTCGCGGTCGGCGGCGCCTGACAGGGACTGCAGAGTCTTGTATGCGTCGGCGATCTCAGTGTCGGCATCGGCCAGCTTCGGATCGGCGCAGATCGCCTTTTCCACCGGCGTGGAGGCCGCCTTGCAGTCGAAGGACGGCTGCGCCCCGGCCGTACCGGCCGCGACCATGACCGACAGGGCCAGCACTGCGCCGGCGAGCGCCATCCGTCCAAGCGGCGGCGGCATCAAGCGGATCGCCGGTCCCGTAAGGTCCAACTGGCCCATCATGTCTCCCTGGGATTGTGGTCCGGGGAGGATACGGAATCCTTCTTCCTTTGTCCCTGGCGCCCTTTGTCCCCGGCGCCGTTTGCCCCGTTTCAAGGCAGGAAGGCAACCGAGACGGCGGCGAAATGGCAGCTGGCGGCGGCCAGCACCAGCAGGTGCCAGACCGCGTTGTTGTAAGGCATCCGCTCCATCAGGTGGAAGACGACGCCGACGGTGTAGAGCAGCCCGCCGACGACCAGCAGCCACAGCGCGGGCGCCGACAGCACCGACCCCAGCGGCTCCAGCGCGGTGACGATCGCCCAGCCCAGTCCGAGATACAGCGCCAGCCCCAGCCGGTGGAATCGTCCGGGAAAGCGCAGCTTCAGCGCCGCCCCGAAGGCGGCCCCGCCCCATACGGCGCCGCCCAGCACGATGCCCTGGCCCAACCCCAGCGTGAAGGGCGTGTAGGTGCCGGCGATCATCACGAAGATCATGGCATGGTCGACCCGCCGCAGCAGGGCCTTGCCGAAGCCGGGCGGGGCGAGATTGTAGGCGGCCGACGCGGTGAGCATGCCGACCAGCCCAAGCCCATAGATCGTTAGGGCCAGGGCCGTCCGGGTGGGCACTGTGTCGGAGAGGACCGCGGCATTCAGCAGCCAGACGATTCCGGCGATCCCTGCCGTGACGCCGACGGCATGAACGACCGCATCCGCCCGCCGTTCGCCGACGCTGTAGACGGGAAACTGGTGGGCATCCGGCATCGGCACACCACCTCGGTCGACGCGTGGAGGGAAGGCGGCCGCCGGAACGGGGCCCTGCGTCGAAGATGGTGTGCCTGCCGCGCCCGCGCCACCGGCCCTTTCCGATGGTGGGATGTGGACGTGGGGCGGTTGAGCCAAGCGCTTATGCGGGAAGATGCGGCCGGCGGCCTGGTGTCGTTATTCGGCGGCGTAGGCGATGGTTTCCGGCGCGCGGTGGCGCGGCATCGGCTCCGACAGGCTGGCGGCCTTGCGGAAGTAGCAGAGCGCATAGACGCGGACGCAGCCGGTGAGATTGTCGCAGTCCTGGCGTTCGGCATCGATCTTCGACACCAGTTCGCTCATCGTCATATGCTCGCGGGCGCAGATTTCCTCGAGCGACTCCCACTCCACCGGCATCAGCTTCATGCTGGTCCGCTTGCCGTTCACTCTGATGTTGCGCATCTGCATGTGGGAGCCCTCCGTTGCTGGTGCATAAACAGGTATGCGAAACCGCTGGGACCTTGCTGTGAAGTTTTTCACAGGCGAGAAGACGAGGGTGGGGCTGGACACGTATTAGGAGCAGCGCCCAGCCGGACGGACGGCGGCACGCTCCATCGGACCGGAGGTGGCGATGACCCGAAGCGATGCCTTGCGTGCGATCATCGAGGAAGCGGCCGCAGCACGGTCGGCCCTGTGCGAGAACGAACTGGTCATCCGCCTCGACAACATCCTGGCCATCGCGCGCGCGGCGCTGGAGGAGGGGGAGGTGGACGAAATGCCGCAGTCCTCCCAGGACATCCGCCGGACTCTCCGGCCATGAAAACCGCCGCTCAGTCGGTTCGGCCGCCGGAAACGGGGCGCCTGGGCTGGAGCTTCGCGTTACGGCCACCGGCTTGAAGTCATGGCATGTCCGGTATCGCGTGACCGGCGGGGACAAGCAGAAGCACGCTGTCATCGGCCCATATCCAACCATCGGGCTTGCGGATACCCGGGAACGCGCGCGGGACATCCATGCAGCAGCGAAGAAGGGCATCGACCTTCCCGAACAGGAGAGGCGCGCGACCGAAGCCCCCGCCACGCTGGCCCTGCCGCTGGAGCCGACGGGCCGCTTGGTCGACGCCGGCGCTAGCGCCGCCGGCATCACCCCGGCGCCGTTCCGTACCACGGTCCCACGATGGGAGGTGGTTCCCATGACCGCCTGCGCCACATGGCGCCGGCGCTGCTGACGTTCTGGCGCGGCTCGACATCATCGCTGCCATGTGGGGCCCGGACGCGACGATCACGGAGCCGGGCGCACCGCTCGCCGAGGTGCTGGCGCTGCTGGACGATATCGCCCGGAGCGTGCCAGAATTCCAGCCGACATGGAGCATCTGCCGGCGGGCAATGCCGATGAAGGAATGCGGGCCTCTGCGGCAGAGGACCGGTCGATAACCCATCTTGGGATGGTTGATCAGCCAATGATTGCCGTCGTCCAGGCGCTTCACTATCCTCCGCAGAACCAAGCCCCATGCGGGCGTCCAACTCTCCTGGCGCCCGCCCCTCATGCCGACAATACCCATCGACCGTCCGAGCGCCACCCCCGACGTCGCGGTGCTGGAGCGGCGGTTGCGGGCCGCACCCGACGACGTTCCGGTGACGCAGGAGCTTGCCGGACTTCTGTTCCGAACGGGCCGCGCGGCGGAGGCCGAGCCTCACGCCCGAAATGCCGTCCGACTGGCCCCGGAGAGCGCGCGCTCCCATCTGCTGATGGCGTTGGTGCTGTCCGATACCCGCCGGCCGCAGGCCGCCGAGTTTCATTACCGCCGTGCGCTGGCCCTGGCGCCGCCGGACGCTGCGACCCTGGCGAATCTCGCCTGGAGCCTGACGCAGCAGGGCCGACCGGACGAAGCCCGGCGGACCTATCGGCTGGCCGTGGCGCTGCACCCGTCCATCGCCCTGACATGGCACGGCTGGGCACAGACCGAGGACGCGGCCCGCGATCTTCCCGCCGCGCTACGCTTCGTGGAGCGTGCCCGGCGTCTCGATCCCGGCCATCGCGGCGCCGACACCTTTGCGGCAGCCCTGCTGGCCCGGCGGGGCGACCCGGAGCAGGCGCTGGCGGTGCTCGACACTGCTGCGGCCCGGCACGGCGCCGACCCCGACGCGCTGCTGGAGAAGGGACGCGTTCTTGATCGGATTGGCCGCCACGACGAGGCGTTCGCCGCTTTCGCCGCCGGCAAGGCTCTGCTCCGGCAGGCCGGGCGTCGTTACGGCGAGGAACCGGCGGTGGACCTGATTGCGCGCCTCGCCACCTTCTTCGTCGCGCCGCGCCTGCGCCTGATGCCGCGACCGGACACGCCCACAGGCGGGGCCGCCACCGGGACGCAGCCGGTTTTCATCGTGGGCGCCCCGCGCTCCGGCACCACGCTGGTCGAGCAGATCCTGTCCTGCCATCCCGCCGTCGCCGCAGGGGACGAATTGCCGTCCCTCGGGGCGGTGGTCCAGGCACTGCCGCAGATTCTGGGCAGCCCGCTGGCCTATCCCGAAGCGCTGTCGGAGCTGTGGATGGGCGACCAGCGCGACGGGCTGGAGCAGCTGCGCGACGCCTATCTGCGCCATGCCCGCAAGCTGGTCCCGGCCAAGCCCGGCCACACGCTGTTCACCGACAAGATGCCCTTCAACGAGATGCATCTCGGCCTGATCGCGCTGATGTTTCCCGCCGCCCCGGTCGTTCATGTGCTGCGCCATCCGCTGGACGTGGTGCTGTCGATGATGGGGACCAACCTGACCCACGGCTTCCATTGCGCCAACGATCCGGAGACGGCGGCCCGCCACGTCCTGCGGGTGTTCGATCTGGTGGAGCATTTCCGGCGCGAGATGCCATTGCGCTACCTGCCGTTGCGCTATGAGGATCTGGTACGCGAGCCGGAGCCGTCGGTGCGGCGGTTGCTGGGCTTCCTCGGGCTGGGCTTCGACCGGCGTTGCCTGCGCTTCGAGGAGAACCGGCGCTATGCCCGCACGCCCAGCCATGCCCAGGTCGCGAAGAAGCTCCACGGCCGATCCATCGATCGTCACCGCGCCTATATGGCCCATCTGAAGCCGGTGATCCCGATCCTGGAGCCGGTCATCCACGGGCTCGGCTACAGCCTGTAGCCGCGCCATGCCGTTCGCGCCATCCCACAGCGACCTGTGCGAAATCCACCGCCGCGAAGGCCGGCTGGACGAAGCCGCCGCCCATGGCCGCCGTGCCGTGGCACTCGATCCCGGCGACGCGGCGGGCTGGTACAATCTGGGTGTCGCGCTCTATGACCGGCTGGAAATCGAGGCGTCGATCACCTGCGAGCGGCGGGCCGTCCGGCTTCGCCCGGATTGGCCGGATCCGCATTTCGAACTGGCCGAGGGGCTCCTGCTCTCCGGACGACTGGAGGAGGGCTGGCGGGAGTATGAATGGCGCTGGCGCCTTCCCGGCGTGCCGCCGCCGGTTCCGCCGGCGATTCAGAAGCGATGCGGGCAGGTCGGCGTGAGGCCCTGGGACGGGCGTCCGATGCCCGGCGGCACCCTTCTGCTGGTCGCCGATCAGGGCTTCGGCGACAGCATACAGTTCGCGCGATACCTGCCGATGGCGGCGGCGCTCTGTTCACGTCTGGCGGTCGCCTGCAGCCCGGACATGCTGCCGGTGATCCGCTCCCTTCCCGGCGGGCAGCGGGCCTTCACCGCCTGGGAGGAGGCGCCGCCGTTCGACGCCTGGGCGGCGCTGTCCAGCCTGCCGGGGCTGTTCGGAACGGTGCTGGGGACGATCCCGGCCGCGGTTCCCTATCTGCGGGCCGAGCCGGAGCGGGTGGAGCGCTGGAAGAGGCGTCTGGACGGGCTGCTGCCCCGCGGCTACCGCCGCGTCGGGCTGGTCTGGGCCGGGCGCCAGACCCACGGGAACGACCGCAACCGTTCGATGCCGCTGGTGCGGCTGTCGCCGCTCCTGGCACTGGAGAGGACGGTTCTGGTGTCGCTTCAGAAGGGGCCGGCGCAGGCCGAGTCCGCGCGCGTCTATGGCACGGCGCCGCTGGTCAATCTGGGGCCGGAGCTGGAGAGCTTCGCAGACACCATGGCGGTGCTGGCGCAACTCGACCATATGGTCTGCGTGGATACGGCGGTTGCCCATCTGGCAGGGGCGATGGGACGTCCGACAGCGGTCCTGCTGCCCCACGCACCGGACTGGCGCTGGCTGCTGGGCCGCGGCGACACGCCCTGGTATCCAACTGTAACCCTGCACCGGCAGCCGGCGCCCGGGTGCTGGGAGGAGGCCGTCCGTGCCGCCACCGCCGCGGTGACCGGCAACCCGCCCAGGGGTTCAGGGCACAAGGCTTCAGGGTTCAGGGCTTCAGGGTTTAGGGCTTCAGGGCGGCCAGCCCGTCGGTGACCCCCTTGGTCGAAATCGGAAAGGCCACGGTCTGCGCGCCGCCATAGGGGCGGACGGCGATCTGGGCTCCCTTAGACCGGCGCAACGCGGTCAAGGCTGCCTCGTCCATCGGGGCGTTGGCGAGGCAGCCGTCCTGAAGGCACTGCTGGTAGGTGAGGGGCAGCGGCTTGCCGTCGTCGATGGTCAGCGCTGCTCCAGCGCGCAGATCGACGCCCAGCGGCAGGATCACGACCATCACCCCCTTGCCGTCCGGTGCGAAATAGCCGACCGACACCTTGAGGACACGGGTCGCCTGCTTCGACTCCTTGTTCTCCACCACGCGGGTCTGCGACAGGAAGCAGCGCGGTTTCCCGTCGGCAGGCGTCTCGCATTCGGTCTGCCAGTCGCCGAAGGCCCTGCCGGGCTCCACCGCCCCGGCGGGCGCCGCGCCCGCGAGGAAGGGAAGCGCGCCCAGCATGCCCATGGTGACGATTCCGCGCACCGCCGTCAGGCCCTTCACAGCTTCCATTTCAGGCTGGCGGTGGCCGACAGGCTGTTCTCGCGGAGGCGGATCGCGTCCTGGACGTCGATGGTGGCGCTCATCCGGTCGGTCAGGGCCACACCCAGCCCGGCGCCGATCACAAGGGCGTCGCGGCCCGGCTTGCTGGCGTCGGCGGCGAAGGCCGCACCGCCCAGCCGGTTGGTGGTGGTTGCCGTCGCGTCCGCGAAGTCATGCTGCCACGCCAGGGCGGCGTTCGGCGCAAGGCGCCAGCCGCCGATCGTGATGCCGGTGCCGGCACGCACGCCGACCGCGCTGCGCAGGCTGCTCCAGCCCGCCGCCTCGACGTCCAGCGCCACGCCGCCGCCTGATTCCCGCAACGCCTCGCGGGTGATGCGGTCGAACCTCAGGCCGGCCCGCGGCTCGATCCAGACGCTGTCCGACCCGGCGAAACCCATGCGGTGTCCGGCGGCGATCTCGACGGAAAAATCATGGCCGTCCGCCGTTGCGCCGGCGCCCTGCGCCAGCCCGCCGAAGGCGATGGCGCGCGACGCATCGTAGCGGGCGTAACCGTAGCCGATGGCGCCCTCCACAAAGGGGCTGTCCGCCGAACCGCGCAGGTTCCAGGAGCCGTAGAGCGTCGCCTGATAGCTGTCCACGTCGGCCTTGCCCAGACCGTCGCGGGAGGTGACGCGGTTGCGCAGGTACCCGAGCGCCACGCCGCCGGTCATGCCGTTCTCGTAGCTGCGGTCCATGCCCAGCAGGAAACCGCCGATCCGCTCGGTGGTGCCGGCGGCGTTGCCGTCCGAACCGGTCCGGCCGTAGGCTGCCAGCGGCTGTCCCCAGACGCCGCCGGACCCCTGAGTCCCGTCGGTCTCGCCGACGGCGAGCGTGCCGTTGCTGCCGCCGGCCAGCCGGACGGACGCCGTCGCCTCCCCGCTGCGCCGCGCCGACAGGCGGCTCTCCACCGCGCTGCCGAACAGGCGGCGGCTGGTTCGGTCGGCGGCCAACGTGTCTGCGTGCAGCTTGCCGGAGAGCTGGTCGAGCGCCCCTGCGATGCCGCTGCCCGACAGGCCGTAGAGTCCGCCGAACAGCGGGGCGGCGGTGCCGTCCAGCCGAGCCCCGGCGGCGGGGCGCAGCGCGTCGACCGCCGCACCGGCGGCCCGCTGGTTGGGCGTGCCGCCGCGGACCGTATAGCTTGTCGGGGTGACCACCAGCCGGACGGCGGTGGCGTCGTACAGCGTGTCGAAGCGGGTGCCGGCCTCCAGCCCCGCCGCCGGCTGCGTCACAGCGGCGAAACCGCCGGACACGCCGCCGTCCGCCTGGACGATGGTGAATCTCTGCCCCAGCGTCGCGGTGTAGCTGTTGGTGGCGTCGCCGCTGATGCCGCGCAGCACGGGGGTCAGCGTGCCGGCGGCGGTGAAGGACGCCCCCTGTACCCGGATCTGGTCATGTTGACCGGCGCCGAAGCCGGCGGTCGGGCCGTCGATTTCGGTGTGCAGCACGCTGGTGCCGGTCAGCGTCACGGCCGACTGGAAGGTCAGCACACCGGGCGAGTTGCCCGGAGACAGGGTGCCGGACAGCGTCGCCGGGCCACGGACCGTGCCGCCGCCGCTGAAAGTCGAACCGGTGCTGGTGGTGAGGGAACCGTTGATCACGCCATTGACGGAAACCGACCCGCCGTCTCCCACGGTGACCGTGCCGGCGCTGCCGGTGGCGGCCACGGTGACGGTGCCCTCGCCGACCGTTACCGGGGCCATGACGGCACCGGCCAGGGTGGCGCTGCCGCCGGAGGTCACGGTGACCGCGCCATTGACCGCGCCGTAGGGTGCGACGGTCAGGGTTCCGCCTTCGACCGTCAGCGTGCCGCCGACACCGCCGCCCTCGGCCACGGTGACGGTGCCGCTGCGGGCGACCGTCACCGGCACCGCAACGATGCCGCCGACCGTGGCACTGCCGCCGTCGTTCACGGCGAGCGTGCCGCCGGCGACCACGCCGTTCTGCGCGACGGTCAGGGCCGCGCCGTTGGTGACGGACAGTCCGCCCGCGTTGGCGAGCTGGCCGGAGACGACCAAAGCGCCGGGACCGGATGCGGTCAGCGCGCCGCTGCCGCCGACGGCACCCGCGAGCGTGACGGTGCTGCCGTTGGGCGTGATGGTGCCGCCCTGATCGGTCACGGTGACCGACTGGCCGACCGTCAGCGGCAAGGTCGGGCGCAGCGTGCCTCCATCGAAAGTGACCGTGCTGCCCTGGACCGCACTGTCGCTGTCGGTGAAGGTTGGGCGGCTGGTGTCGATCACGCCGGTTGTCGGTGGCGTGGGCGGCGGAGGCGGAGGCGGAGGTGGAGACGTCGGGGTAGGATCGGGCGTGGGCGTGGGTGTCGGTGTCGGTGTCGGATCGGGGGTGGGCGGTGGTGGCGGCGGAGGCGGAGGAGGAG
>JBKHVJ010000009.1:0-26333 GCA_046570145.1 Alphaproteobacteria bacterium | reverse complement strand
GCCCGCATCGTCATCTCCGGCGGGCGCGGTATGCAGTCGGGCGACAACTTCCCGATGCTGGAGGCTCTGGCCGACAAGCTGGGTGCCGCCGTGGGTGCCAGCCGGGCCGCGGTCGATGCCGGATACGTGCCGAACGACTATCAGGTCGGCCAGACTGGCAAGATCGTCGCGCCCGACCTGTATGTCGCCGTCGGAATCTCGGGCGCCATCCAGCATCTGGCAGGCATGAAGGACAGCAAGGTGATCGTCGCCATCAACAAGGACGAGGAGGCGCCGATCTTCCAGGTCGCCGACTACGGCCTCGTCGCCGACCTGTTCACCGCGGTGCCGGAACTGACTGCCCATCTCTGAAGCAAAACCGATTGCTGCTCTCGACAAGTTCACTCCCGCGATGTGTTGGTCTGACGCGGCTAGGTACAAAGGAGTTTATGGACGTCCCGGTATTGCATTCAGGAGCATTAGAACCAGACGACCTCACACTAGGCCGTAGACTCATAATCCCTGGCACCATAGCCTGACGGCGACGAGCTTCACGGCCGCCAGGAAATTTTCGGGTCGTTTGTCGTATCGGGTGGCGATACCTCTGAACTGCTTGATCTTGTTGAAGAACCTTTCGACAAGGTTCCGCTGACGATAGACCCAGGACGAGAAGACGAAGCTGCCCTTGCGGTTGGTTTTGGGCGGAATGTTGGCCCAAGCCTTCCACTCGGCGGCTTTGGCGCGGATGGCATTGCTGTCATAGCCTTTGTCGGCCAACAGGATGGCCCCCTCGCCAAGATCCTCCGTCAGGGCGTCGGCTTCGATGCAGTCGGCAACCTGCCCGGCAGTCAGGCGCAGACGGACGGGGCGGCCTTCCGCATCGACGAGCGCGTGGATTTTGCTGGTGAGGCCCCCACGGGAACGTCCCATGCCGCCATCGTCTCCAGCCCCCTTTTTCCCGTGGCCGCGTGCTGGTGCACGCGAACACAGCTGCTGTCGATCATCACGATGTCGCCGTCGTAGGCTGCCGATACCGCTTCCAGAAGCCGATCCCAGACCCCGGCCTTCCGCCATCGCACGAAACGGTTGTAACAGGTCGTCGAAGGACCATACCGTTCCGGTATCTCCGCCCAGGGCGATCCGGTGCGGAACCGCCACAGAATACCATTCAGAACCCGGCGATCATCCACACGCCGCACACCGCGCGGCTTGTTCGGCAGTAGCGGCGACAGGATCGACCATTCCTGGTCCGTGAGTTCGTAGCGGCGGCTTGTCATCAAGGGCTCCTTCGGGAAACCCTTGAATCACGACACTACTCTCTAGGCCAAGACGATTTATGAGTTTACCGCCTAGTCCCAGCAAGATTGATACTTGTTAGATTTTTTTTGCGTCTCGTACAGAAAACCTGACGAATCATTTGTGGAACATCGCAGCAGAATGATACAATCCTTTCGGATTGCCTGCATCGTTCCAGAGCCCCGCATCGTGCTTACCGCTGATGAACTTCGACGCATTATTGACATGCAGATAGAAATCACCCGACAGGGCCTCGACCTGAGCGGCGTGATGGCCATAGTGGTCGAACACGCCCTGGCACTGACCGCCGCAGATGGCCTCGCCATCGAGTTGGTCGAAGGTGACGAGATGGTCTATCGCGCAGTCTCCGGCATTGCACATTCACAACTTGGCTTGCGCATTCCCCGCGAAGGCAGCATGTCCGGGCTGGCCGTCAGGACGGGCCAGCTACAGCATTGCCATGATTCGGAAACCGATCCGCATGTGTATCGCGAGGCATGTCGCCGCGTCGGGCTGCGCTCCATGGTAGTGTTGCCACTGACCTTCCGCCAAGTGACGGTGGGCATCATGAAGGCCATGTGGCGCTCGCCCCAGGCCTACACCGAGACCACGGTCGAGCTGCTGAAACTCGTAGTCGAAATGATTGCGTCCGCCATGTATTTTGCGACGCGCTACGACGCAGACAGCCTCTATCACCAAGCCACGCATGATAGCATGACAGGCTTGGCCAACCGGTCGTATTTCATGGACCGCCTGCGCAGCCTAGTGGACAGCAGCGTGCGCAATAGGTGTGCCTGTGCAGTGCTGGTGCTCGACATGGACGAACTGAAGCAGGTCAACGACCAGTATGGCCACCGCCAGGGCGACGCGATGATCGTCGAGTTCTCCCGCCGCTTGCGCGCCAGCGTGCGCCAGACCGATCTGGTAGCCCGCATCGGTGGCGACGAATTCGCGTTGCTGCTCTCTCCGCTGGCCTCCGACAGCAATCTCCAGGCCGCAATGCATCGGATCAACGGTAACATCGAGCGTCCCTGGCGTTTCGAGGGGGCTGACTTCGCCATGCGCGGAAGCCTGGGCGCGGCACACTGCCCAGACGAAGGCGTAGACCCGGCCGGCCTGTTGCATCTGGCCGACTTGCGCATGTACGAAGCCAAACGCGCGCGCAAGGTGGCGGAACCGAACCCATGAGCAAGCTCTGGAAGCTATCGGGATCAATCCGGGCAAGGCTGCTGCTGACGCTCATTTTCTCGGTCATCTCGCGCTGACTCTTCGGCTGGCCCTGGAACGGTGTCAGTGCCGGCTGGATACTGGCCCATCCGCATTCTTGATACTGCTGGCGAATTCAAGAAGTGGGGAGGTGCGCGCGAACTCAACGAGTTGGCCGAAGTGCGAGCGCTAGGTTGGCGCGATCGGAACGTCAGCCATCCAGTTGCCGATCCTGACCAAATTCATGGCAGCGGCGACGCCGATCACCCCTGAAACTGGGCCAGTGTTGCAGGCCGATGCACAGCGAGATTGTAGTAGTGCCGTGAGAAGCTGTTCGCAGGCGACACGTGCCGCCTACGAACAGCTTCTCAGTCTCCTCGCCACCGTAACCCGGACCATCTACGCAAAGTGCGCAAGAGCCACCAAACCGGGGCAAGATCATCACACCTTATCCGGCTTGGCGCTCGCGGTCCCAGACACGGTCGTTCGGCAACTCCCGCAATTTGTGGCGTTCGATCTCGCGCTTGGTGACGGAACGCGGGAAATCGTCGACGAAGGCAATGAAGCGCGGGATCTTGAAGGCCGCCATGCGGCCCTCGCACCACGCGGCGATGGTGGCGGGCGCCACGTCGCAGCCGGCCTCACGGATGACGAACGCCTTCACGTCCTCCTCCCCCTTCTCGGAAGGTGCGCCGACCACCACCACCTCGCGCACGCCGGGGCAATGGCTGAGCACGCTTTCCACCTCGTAGGCCGAGATGTTCTCGCCCCGGCGGCGCAGCCAGTGGGCCTGCCGGCCGGTGAAAAAGAGGAAGCCATCCTCGTCCAGGTATCCCAGATCGCCCGTGTGCATCCACTGGTTCGACAGGCACTCCAGCGTGCGTTCGGGCGCGTTGAAATAGCCCGACATGAAAATGTGCGGGTAGCGCGGGCGCAACGCAATCTGGCCGATGGAGCCGGGCGGCATGGGCTGGTCGCCGTCGTCCAGGATGGCGACCTCGGCCCAGCCATGGGTCCGGCCGTTGGCGCGCGGCTTGGGCGAGTCCATCCGGTTGTTGACGATCAGCACGCCGCCGGTCTCGGTCAGCGAATAGACATTGACGAAGCCGACGCCGAAGCGCTCGACGAAACGGTCGGCCACGGCGGGCGGGATCTGCCCGGTCACGCCCAGCGAAACCCGCACCCGGTGCTCACGATCGCCCGCCCCTTCGGGCTGTTCGACCAGCACGGTGATCATGGTGCCGATCAGATCGACGATGGTCGCCCCGGTCTCGCGCGCCCGCGCCCAGAAGTTGCTGCCGCTGAAGCGGCGGTCGATGACGGTCGGAATGTCGGCGACCATCGGCCCGACCACCCCCAGCATCAGCCCGCCGACGTGGAACAGCGTCAGGATCGAGTAATGCACGTCGTCCGGCTTGGTCTCGAAGGCCTCCACATAGCGCATCCCCGCCGCGATCCAGGCGAAATGCGGCAGCAGGGCCCCCTTGGGCAGGCCGGTGGTGCCGCCGGTGTAGATGATCACCGCCGGATCGCCGCCGGACACCTCGACCACCGGCGGCGTAGAGCCCGGTTCCAGCAGTTCGGTGAAGGCGGGACGGCGCCCGCCGCCCCCTATCTGCCCCTCTGCCGTCTGCCCCTCTGCCACTTGATAGACCCGCATCGGCGGCAGCCGGTCCTCGACCGCCGCGACCCGCTCCGCCAACTCCCCGTCCACCACCAGCACGGCGGGCGCGGCGTCGGTCAGGGTGTGGACGAGATCCTCGCCAACCAGACCGGCGTTCAGCGGCACCCAGATCGCCCCCAGCTTTCCGGCGGCGACCCAGGTCACAAGATGCTCGGGCGCGTTGCGCAGGAAGCAGGCGATCCGGTTGCCCCGGCGCACCCCCAGCCGGTGCAGGTTGGCGGCCACCAGGGAGGACTCGTCGTCCAGATCCCGGTAGCTCATCGCCCGCCCGGCGACGGTCAGCCGGGGAAGGTCCCCGTGCTGCGCCGCGCGGGCCGCGACCAGCGCCGGCAGAGTCTCCCACTCCACCGGAACGCCGTGAACGCTGCGCTTGGTCGTCATGGCGGCGGCCCTCCTCATTCCGGCAGGATGCGCCGCTTCTGCAGCTCCTGCAGGAGATCGACGAACATCTCCTCGGTGTCGACGCACTCGTGGAAGCCCAGCTTGCGCGCCTTGATCGTGCTCATGTGGTGCGGGTTGGGCCGCTGGCCGTAGCCGAACAGGAAGTCGGCAAACTGCCAGGACGGCACCACCTCGCCATACTTGTAGGGCTTCAACTGGTGCTTGGCGACGACGCGGTCCCAGATCGGTTCGTTCTGCGGCATGATGCGGGCCAGCGAGAAGGGCTGCGCCGGTTCCAGCTCCATGCGGAACAGCTCGGCCACCTTGGGGAAGACGTTCTCCCAGACATAGACGTCGCCGTTGGCGATGTTGAAGACTTGGTTGGCGCATTGCGGGCTGGTTCCGGCCCATTCGGCGGCCTTGGCGATCAGCCGCGCGTCGGTCGCCTCGCCGATGCGCGACGCACCGCCGGGGAAGCGCAGCGGCAGGCCGTATTCGCGCGACACGGCGGCGAAGACGCCGATGGCGGTGATGATGTTCAGCGGGCTGCCGATGGCGAGGCCGCAGACGATCTGCGGGCGCAGCACGCTCCAGCTCCAGTCCTTGCCCTGCTGGCGCTCGGCAATCCAGTCCTGCTGGTCGTAGTAGAAGTTCGGCCGCATGTAGCGTTTGTCGCTCTCGCGCGCCGGCTGGCGGAAGGGCCCGAGATGGCCGCCATAGGCCTTGGTGCCCTGCAACAGCGTGACGTGGCGCAGGTTGGGCGACACCGCCTCGACGTTCTCCACCACGTTCTTCAGCATGGCGAGGTTGGTCTCGACATGGTCCCATTCCGACCAGCCGCGCGTCACGTCGGGCTTCTCGTAGACGGCGGTGTAGCAGATGTTGGTGACGCCCTTGATCTCGCGCAGCTTGCGGCAGTCGTCAGGGTTGCGCAGGTCGATGGCCGCCCATTCGGCCGTGGTTTCGAAATCGGGGGTGCGGCGCGACACGCCGCAGACGTCCCAATCGGGCGACGCCTCGAAATGTTCCAGCATCGGGCGGCCGACGGTGCCGAGAGCGCCGACGATCAGCATCTTCTGACGGGCCATGAAGTCGATCCTTGTGTGGGAAGTTTCTTAGAAAAGCGTCATCAGGTATTGGCGGTCGCCCAGCGGTTCGGGCGCGCCTTCGTAAATCTTGCGGCCGGTGCGCAGCACGGTGACGCTCTGCGCGATCGGCAGGGCGTGGACGACGTTCTGCTCGACCATCAGCACGGCCATGCGCAGCGCCCGGTTCACCTCGGCGATGGCCTCCATGACGCGCTGGACGAGGTTGGGGGCGAGGCCGATGGAGGGCTCGTCGAGGATCATCACGTCGGGCCGGTGCATCAGTGCCATCCCCATGGCGAGCATCTGCTGCTGCCCGCCCGACATGGTGCCGGCGATCTGGCCGGCGCGCTCGCGCAGGATCGGGAAGAGATCCATCACCGCGTCGCGGTTGGTCCGCGTGGCGGCCGGGTCGTCGGCGGTGTAGGCGCCGAGTTCCAGGTTCTCGCGCACCGTCAGGCTGCGGAAGATGCCGTGCCCCTGCGGGACCAGCGCGATCCCCGCCTTGACGTTGTCGGCGCAGCGCCGCTTGGTGATGTCCTCGCCCCGGTAGCGGATGCTGCCGGAGGACGGCCGGATCAGCCCGAAGACCGAACGCACCAGCGTCGTCTTGCCGGCCCCATTGTGGCCCAGCAGCACGCGGATCTCCCCGGCCCGCACCGTCAGGTCCATGTCATGGACCACGGCCCGCTTGCCGTACCCGGCACTCAAGCCCCGCACCTCAAGCAGAGGTTCGGCAATCGGCATCGCATGAATCTCGGTCATCCAAAATACCTCTCGGCCAGTTCGCGGTCGCGCATCAGCGTCTCCGGCGGTCCTTTGGTCAGCACGCGGCCCTCGTCAATGAAGACGATCTCGTCGCAGACGCCGCGGATGACCTCCAGATTGTGTTCGATGATGCAGATGGCCTTGTTGGCCCGCGCCAGATCGCGCAGCACACCGCAGATGCGCTCCACCGTGCCGGTGTCGAGGCCCGACAGCGGTTCGTCGAGCAGCAGCACGTCGGCCCCAGTCGCCAGAAGTCGGGCGATGACCAGCAGCTTCTCCTCGGCGTAGGACAGGTTGGCGGCGACCTCGTCGGCCTTGGCGAGCAGCCCGACGAAGGAGGCGATCTCCAACGCTCGGGCGAGGTTCTCCCGCTCGGCCCAGCGGACGCGGCCGGGCCGCAGATAGACGTCGAACAGGCGGTCGCCCGGCTGTTTAGGCAGCGAGACCAGGATGTTCTCGGCGACGCTGAGCTTGGTGAACAGCTTGAGATCCTGGAAGGAGCGCGCCAGCCCGGCGGCGACGACCTCGTGCGGCTTCAGCACGGTCAGGTCGCGGCCCCGGTAGAGGATGGTGCCGCTCGTCGGCCGCAGGAAGCCGGAGAGCAGGTTGAAGGCGGTCGTCTTGCCGGCACCGTTGGGGCCGATCAGCCCGACGATCTGGCCGCGCCGCAGATCGATGGTCAGATCCTTGACCGCCTTGATTCCGCCAAAGTTCTTGGCCAGCGCCTTGGCGGAGACTACCACCTCGCCCGGCGTGCCCTCGGCGCGGACCAGCGTCGACGCGGGACCGTTGGCGGGAACCGTCGGCAGAACCGCGCCGGTCGGCGGACGGAATACCGTCTCGGGGAATAGCCCCTCGGGACGCAGCCGCAGGATGACGATCAGGACCACGCCGTAGATCACCTGCCGCACCATGTCGGCGATGTCGCCAGGCACATGCACGAACTTCAGCCCCTCGGGCAGCAGCACCAGGATCGCGGCACCGGCCAGCGAGCCCCACAGATTGCCCATGCCGCCGAGGATCACCATAGCGAGGATGAGGATGGTCTCCTCGATGGTGAAGGATTCCGGGTTGACGAAGGCGATGTAGTGGGCGACCAACGATCCCGCGACCGACGCCAGCCCGGCCGACAGGGCGAAGACCACCAGCTTCATGCGGACGAGGTTCTTGCCGACCGCCAGGGCCGCCGCCTCGTTCTCGCGCATGGCGCGCAGCGAGCGGCCGAAAGGCGAGGCGCCAAGCCTCCAGGCCACCGCGCAGCACAGCGCCGCCATCACCGCCGCCAACGGCAGGAAGGCCACCGGATTGTTCAGAGCGGTGCCGAACAGCGACACCGGGGGAATGCCGCCGATGCCGTCCGGTCCGCCGGTGACCGGCTTGCTGTTCATCAGCACGTCGATGGTGATGGCCTGCAGCGCCAGCGTAATGACGACCAGATAATGGCTGCCCACCCGCATGGCAGGGAAGGCGACCAGCAGGCCGATGGCGGCGGTGACGACGATCCCGGCAAGCATGGTGAAGGGAAAGCCGATGCCGAGCTTCGTTGCCAGAATGCCGGCGGCGTAGGCTCCGCTGGCGTAGAAGGTGGCATGCGCCAGGGCGAAGATGCCGCCAAAGCCGATCAGCAGGTTGAAGGAGGTCGCCAGGATGCCGTAGAGGCAGACCATGACGAGGACGTGGGCAAGGTATTCCATGGTTTCCGGGCCTCCTCACGCCCGCCGGACGATGCCGGACGGCCGGGCCAGCAGGAACCCGAACAGCACGACGAAGACGATGGTGTTCTGCCACTCGGTCGGGATCTGCCACATGCCCAGACTCTGCACGAAAGCCAGCAGGAAACCGGCGACGACCGCGCCGCGCAGCGAGCCGACCCCGCCGACGATCACCGCGACGAAGGCGACGAAGACGGCGCCGAAGCCCATGTTGGGGTTGAGCCCGTCGCGCAGCAGCACCAGCGCCCCGGCGACCGCCGACACCGCCGAGCCCAGCGCGAAGACCAGGATGGACAGCCGCGTGGTGTCGATGCCGATGACGGTCGCCATCTCGCGGTTGTCGGCCATGGCGCGGATGGCCTTGCCATAGCGGCTGGTGCGCAGGAACAGCGCAATGCCGCCGCCGACCAGCAGCGCCGCCAGCACCTGGCCTACCTGCACCGTGGTGAAGAAGGCGTTGCCGACGAAATGGACGTCGTAGGCGACGTCGACCGTCTTGACGTCGGTGCCGAAGACGATGCCGATCAGGTTCTTGATGACGATGAACAGGCCGAGCGAGGCGACCAGCACGACGAAGGGGGGGCTGCCGCCGATCTCGAACGGGCGGTAGATGAAAAGATAGCTCGCAACCCCCAGCGCCGCCGTGGCGGCGACGCCGAGCCCCACCGCCACCCAGAAGGGTAGCCCGGCCAGCGCCACCAGCGCCCAGACGACGTAGGCGCCGACCGCGTAGACCGGCCCGTAGGCGAAATGCACGACCCCGGTGGTGCCGAAGATCAACGCGAAGCCCATAGCCAGCAGGGCGAAATGCGCGCCGTTGAACAGGCCGTTCAGGGTCAGTTGAATGAGCAGATCCATGGGATGGGCTCCTGGGCGAAGACGCCCCCTTGCGGGCGCTTGAGGCACCGGCGGAAACCCTCTCCCCCCTGGGGAGAGGGTTGAAAAAGAGGGCGCATCGGAACGGCGATCACTCGGCCGACGTGAACTTCACGAATTTCGGTTCGCCGTTCTCGAGGCGGAAGACCGCCACCGGCTTCTGCGCGACACCGTTCTTGCGGAAGGTCAGCGTCTTGCCGTAGACGCTGTCGAAGGTCGGATTCTCCCACAGCGCCTCCACCAGACGCTCGCCGGTGTAGTAGTCGCCGCCCTTGGCCTTCGACCGCCGGATCAGCTCGGCAATCACGTAGACGCCCTCGTAGTAGTTCGCGGCGTAGAAGTCCGGCATGTCGCCGAATTTCGCCTTGTAGGCTTCGGCGAAGCGCTTGGACCACGGGTTCTCGTCGGTGGCGGCGAAATAGTCTGTGACCACCTCGACGCCCTCGGCGTGCTTGCCGGCGACCTTGGTGTCCTCGGCGGTCCATTCCATGCAGTAGACCGGCTGCTTCATGCCCAATTCGCGCAGGCGCTTCACCGCCAGACCGGCCTGCGGGGTCGTCGGCCAGTTGGCGATGGCGTCGGGCTGCGAGGCGCGCAGCTTGGCGACCTGGGTGTCGATGTTGGCGGCGTCGGCCTGGAACTGCTCGGCGGCGACCATCTTCAGCCCCATGCCTTCCCAGGCCTTAGTGGTGGCGGCGATGGTGGCGTCGCCGAACTCCGACTTGATGGCGATCTGGGCGAGCTTCTTGGCGCCCTGCTCCGCCGCGCGGTGGGCGATGCCGCCGGCCAGATCCGACGCCATCGAGCGGATGTTGAACATGTAGGGCGAGGTGCCGACCGTCTGGGCGCTGACCCCGCCGCCGTTCAGCATCAGGATCTTCTTCTGGTCGCCGATCGGCATGGTGGCGAGCGTCACCGTGGAGAAGGACGGCAGCACCGCCTTCACCCCCTCGACGTCGATCAGCCGGTTCATCCCGGCGACGGCGGCCTGGGCGCTGCCGCTCTTGTGGTCCTCGATGACCAGTTGCAGCTTGGTGCCGTCGATGCCGCCCTTGGCGTTGATCTCGTCCACCGCGAGCTGCGCGCCGCCGCTCATCACCTTGCCGTAATGGGGCGAGGCGCCGGTCATCGCGAAGATGCCGCCGATCTTGTAGACCTCCGGGTCGGCGGCCAAGGCGCTGCCGGCGAAGACGGTGCCCAGAGCCAAAACGGCGAAACTGGTGCGTATCGACATCGTTCCCTCCCAGGAATCGGGTGTTGGGGGTGACGCGGTCCCGTTGACGGGACTCGTTGTCGTTTCGAGGCCCGCGCCTCAGCGGGCGAAGGACAGATCGGCCAGAAGCCGCCGGACGGACGGGGCCGCGTGGTTCTCGGCCAGCAGCGGTGCCAGCCGCCGGGTCTTCTCCGCCATCGACGGGCGGTCCTCCATCCGCAGGATGCGGCGGCCGATGACAAGCGCGTCGATCCGCTCACGGTAATGGGCGATGCGCGCCTCGGCCGACTCGGCGAACCCGCCGTCCGGCAGGATTTCGGTCAGGAAACCGAAGCCGTAGGCCTCGGCCGCCGTCATCATCCGCCCGCCCGCCAGGATCTGGAAGGCGAGCGCCGCCGGCAGCCGTTCGGTCAGCGCGGCGTGGACGAAGGCCGGGTAGAGGCCGAAGCGCATCTCGGGAAAGCCGAACTGCACGCTGTCGGCGCCCAGCACCAGATCGCTGAGGCAGGCCACGATGCATCCCGCCCCCAGCGTCCGGCCATGCACAACGCTGACGACCGGCACCGCCGACCCGTACAGCGCCTGCATCGCGGCCCGCAGCGCCTCCTCCTGCGCGGCGAAGGCCTCGGCCCCGCGCCCCATCTCGGCGACGTCGCCGCCGGCGCAGAAGCCGCGCGGACCGGTGCCATCGATCGCCACAAGGGCGGCCCCGGCATCCGGCGCGCCGTCGATGGCGGCGGCCAGGGCCCGCAGCATCGCGGTGTCGAGCGCGTTGATCTTCTCCGGCCGGTTCAGCGTCACCCGGCGCAGGTCGCCGTCGTCGCGGACGAGCAGGCTGTCCGTCATGGCGCCGCCCTCCCCTCCGCGGGATGCGCCATGCGGCCGGAAATCACCGTCTCGCCGTGCTGGTTGGCGATCCACACGTCGTAGCCGTTGCCATCCGCCCGCCGCCGCCCGCCCGCCGTCACCACGTCGTCCTCGCGCACCGGGCGCAGGAAGCGGATGTCGAGCGTCGCGTCGGACACCGCCGCCTCACCCAGGCTGATCCGCACCGACTGCCACAACAGATTCACCGACAGCAGGCCGTGGGCGATGATGCCCTTCATCGGCGACTTCGCCGCGAAATCGGGGTCGAGATGGATCGGGTTGAAATCGTCGGTCAGCTCGGCGTAGAGCCGGATCGCCGTGCGGTCGATGCGCTTGGAGACCGGAGCCAGCGTATCCGTCATGGCGACATCCCCCCTCATGCCGCCCACAGCACGATCATCCGGCCGCGAAAGCAGGGCGTGCCGTCCTCTCCCACCGTCTCGGTGTCGAAATGGACCCAGCGGCGGTCGCGCTTCACCTCCTTGCAGGCGCAGGCGATGGTGGTGGTCAACCGCTCGCCCAAGGCGGGTCGGCGCAGCATTTCATAGCGTTGCGAGCCGTGGACGTTCCCCGGCGGGCGCGGCGCCACCAGATCGGAGTAGGCCCGCATGGACGCCACCGCGATCATCCCGGCGGGCATCCGCCCGTCCGCCGCGTCATCGGGGTATAGGCTGGCCCAGCGCCGCATCAGCGCATCGGACAGGTGAAGCTCCTGGGCGCCGAAGGCGGCCCCCACGGGAAGCGAGTCGAACACATACATGGATGTCCCTCCAGAAGGGTTCACTCCAGCGGCCGGACCTGCGGCAAGGCGCCGCCGCCGGCCAGCGGCTCGAAGATGACGCGGATCCGCAGACCGATGCGGACCTCCGCGGGCGGGCAATCGCGCAGGTTCGCCATCAGGCGGAACCCTTCGTCGAGATCGACCAGCGCGACGACGTAGGGCACGTCGTCCTTGAAGGCCGGTGTCGGTGCCCGGTGGACGGTGGTGTGGCTGTGAATGGCGCCGACCCCTGCGGAGCGCTCCTCCACCGGACCGGCGGCCCGGCAAACGGTGCAGAAGGGACGCGCCGGGAACTGGACATGGCCGCAGGCGGCGCAGCGCTGGTAGGTCAGCACCCCCCGCGCGCAGGCGTCCCAGAAGGAACGGGTGTCGGCGGTGATCAGCGGGGCGGGCTTCACGGCGGCGGTCATCTCAGGCCCTCCCCAGGATCAGCGAGCAATGCGCCGACAGAATGCCGCCGTCGCCGTGGACGAAGGCGGTTCCTGCTCCGGCCACCTGCCGGTCGTCGGCCTCCCCGCGCAGTTGCCGCACCGCCTCGACGATGTGGAACATGCCCCCGGCGGCGCCGGAATGCGCGTAGGACAGCAGGCCGCCATGGGTGTTGCAGGGCAGGAGCCCGTCCAGTTCCAGCGCGCCGTCGAGGATCGCCGGACCGGCCTCCCCCTTCGGGAAGAAGCCGATGGATTCCAGCTCGGCCAGCAGGGTGATGGTGAAGCTGTCGTAAATCTCGGCGACGTCGATGTCGGCAGGCGTCAGCCCGGCCATGGCGAAGGCTTGCGCCGCCGATTGCCGACAGCCGAAATCGGTCAGCGACGGCATGGCGAAGGTGTGCTCGTGCGTGTTCATCTGCCCGTAGCCGAGGATCGACACGGGCCGGCCGGTGTGGTCGGCGGCGGAATCGGCGGCGCTGACCACGATGGCGGCCCCGCCGTCCGACACCAGACAGCAGTCGAACAGCCGCAGCGGGTCGGCGATCATGCGGGCGGACAGCGCCTGCTCCATGGTCAGCGGGTCGCGGGCCTGCGCCTTGGGATGACGGCGGGCGTGGCCGCGCTGGGTCACGGCGATGGCGGCGAGCTGCTCGGCGAAGACATCGGGAGCGACGCCGCGCTCGTGCATGCAGCGGCGGGCCACCAGCGCGTAGGCCGCCGGGATCGACAGGCCGTAGGGGCGCTCGAACTGCGGGTGCCCGACCTCGGAAAGCGCCGCGACGGCCCCGCCCCGGCCCATGCCGCTCAGGCGGTTGTCGGCGCAGACCGCCAGCACGTTGCGGCAGATCCCCGCCCGTACCAGGGCGGCGGCCTGCATCACCAGCGCGCAGGCGGTCGCCCCGCCGGCCTGGATGGCGGCGCTGTAGGAGGGCGTGATGCCGAAATACTCGTTGAAGACCGACGAGAGCATCAGATGCGGCTCGGCCAGCGAATAGGCGCAGAGCACGCCGTCCACCTCGTCCGCCCGCAGGCCCGCGTCGGCCAGCGCCGCCGTTGCCGCCTCGGCATGGAGCGCCATGCAACTCGTTCCGTCCAGCCGGCCGACGGCGGTGTCGGCAACCCCGGAGATGACGGGGGTCATCGCGTGCTCTCCCGGTGATGAGGAAGGGGGCTGAACGAGCCGGCCAGTTGCCGGCTGATCCGCCGCGTGGTGTCTCGCAGGTCGGCGGCCATCGCCGCGACTCGCTCATCGGAGAATTGCGCCGTCAGCCCAACCGCCGACAGCGCCAGGAACGGCGTGCCCTCGGCGTCGAGCACCGGGCTGGACACGGTCGTCACGCCGCGCGCGAAGCCGTCTCGGTCCACCGCATAGCCGTCGACCCGCGCCGCCTCGACTTCTTCCAGGAAGTGCTCGAAGGATGGCGGGCCGTCCTGCCGGACCTTGGCGTATTGGCGCCTCATCTCGTCGACGGGGAAACCGGCGTGCGCCGCCATGCAGCGGCCGAGCGCGCCGACCAGCAGCGGCAGGCGGTGGCCAATGCGCATGTGGATCTGGATGGTCGAGGTCGCCTCCGCCCGGTCCACCAGCATGACGCGGGCGTTGCTGACGCGCAGCCACGCCGTCATCGGCGTCTGCCACGCGGCGGCGAGCCGCTCCAGCTCCGGGTGGATCAGCCGGGCGTAACCGACCTGATCGAGCGCGCTGCCCGCCAACTCCACCAGCCCGGCGCCCAGCCGGTAGGCCTTGCCGGCCTCCTCGAAATGGACGACGCGCTCGGCGACCAGGGTCTTGAGGATGTTGAAGCAGGTGCTGGGGTTCAGCCCCAGCGCCCGGGCGGTCTGGATGCTCGACACCGCGCCGTCCTGGGACGCCAGATAACGCAGGATCGCCAAGGCGCTGACCACCGCGCCGACCGGCTTGCCGATGTTGAGCGCCGCGATGTCCCTATCCTTGTCCTGATCCTGATGATCGGCGAGCATGGCGCGCTCTCCATTCTCTATTGAGAATTTCATTCTGTATTAAGATTGTGCCTCCGATCTTATTGTTAGTCAAAACAATCGTTCGCTGCGAGGACTGCTTGATACGCATACCACCATAGTCATTTCGCAGAGCTGGGAGCCGAGGGGCCCGAAACAAGCAGTCCTCAAGCGGACCTCGGAAAAGACGAATGGCCCTGCCGGGAGGCAGGGCCATTCGTTCCGTGACGGCGGTGGCGCGGTCCGGTTCAGGACGGACCGGCTCCCCTCACCAGGCCAACTCCAGAATGTCGCGGATGTCGGCCTCCCCGGTGATCGGGCGCGGGTTGCTGCGGACCATCATGTTTTGCATGGCCCCGGCCGCGATGGCGGCGAAGTGGTCGCGCGTCACGCCCACCTCGCGCAGGCTGCCCGGCTGCCCCAGGTCGCGGACGAGACCGGCGACCGCCGCCGCGGCGTCCCCATCCTCGCGCCCCAGCGCGCGGGCCACCAGCGCCTGACGGTCTGCGTTCACCTCCCGGTTCCAGCGCAGCACGCTCGGCAGCATGACGCAGGAGCAATGACCGTGCGGCACGTTGGCGACCGCGCCGAGCTGGTGACCGATGCCGTGGCTGGCGCCCCACTCCACCCGGCCAAGCCCGGTCGAGGCCAGCCAGACGCCGAGCTGGCTCTCCAGCCGGGCGTCGAGGTCGTCCGGCTCGGCCTGGTTGACGCGCAGGGAACGCGCCAGCATGCCCAACCCGTGCAGGCAGGTCGCGTCGGTGAAGGGCTGCGGCTTGCGGGAGCACACCGTCTCCACCGCGTGGTCGACGGCGCGGATGCCGGTGGACAGCCACAGCCGGTCGGGCGTGTGAACGGTCACGGCGGGGTCGAGGATGACCACCTGCCCACCGATGTGGCGCCCGGTGTAGAGATCCTTCACCTGGCGCGTCACGTCGGTGGCGCCGCCGAGGTTGGAGAACTCGGCCCCCGACAGGGTGGTCGGCACGATGATCTGGCGCAGCGGCAGGTCCTTCACCGCCGGGACGATGCGAGTGCCGTCCTCCGCCACGCGGATGCGCACGGCGTCGAAGCCGGCCTCGTCGGCGATGCCCTCGGCCAGCGCCACCAGCGTCACCTTCACCGTGTCCATCGGGGTGCCGCCACCGACCGTGACGATCAGGTCCGGCTGCAGCCGCCGCACCTCCCCGGCCAGGGCGAGGACGGAGGCGCGCGGCACATGCTCGACGCAGGAATCGAACACGCCGATGCAGCGGTCGCCCAGCGCCTCGCGGATGGCGGAGACGACGCCGGTCGAGCGGCTCAGCGTCCGGCTCGCCACGATCAGCAGACGGCTCTTGCCCAGCCGCCCGGCGGTCTCCGCCACGGCCTCGGCCGCCGGGCGACCATAAATGACACGATCCTGCGCCAGGAACTCATAGACACCCGATTGCATGCCGTTTCCCTCCCAGTTTCTACGATGCTACCCGCCCAGATAGGCCGCCGACAGCGTTGGATCGGCGGCGAGATCGGCCGCCTCACCGCTGCGCACCACCTGCCCGCGCCGCAACACGCAGCCGGCGTGGGCGACGCGCAGCGCGATGGCCGCCACCTGTTCGCACAGAAGGATGGTGGTGCGGCGCTCGCGGCAGACGGATTCGATGAAGCCGAAGATCTGCTGCACGATGACCGGCGCCAGCCCCAGCGACGGCTCGTCGAGCAGCAGGTAGCGCGGCTCGTGGATCAGCGCCGCCGACAGGATGACCATCTGCTGCTGCCCGCCCGACAGCATGCCGGCCGGCGTGTCGCGCCGCGCCGTCAGCATCGGGAACTGGTCGTAGACCCGGTCGGCGACCGCCTTGAAGCTGCCGCCCCGGTTGCGGAAATCCCAGGCGACCCGCAGATTTTCCTCGACCGACATGCGGTGGAACAGCCGGCGTCCCTCCAGCGCGTGGGACAGGCCGCGCCGCGCCCGCTCGTGCGGGGACAGCCGGGTGATGTCCTCGCCGTCGAGCCGGATGCTGCCCGCCGCCACCGGGGCCAGCCCGGAGATCGCCTTCATCAGCGAGGATTTGCCGGCCCCGTTGGCGCCCAGGATGGCGGTGATGGTCCCCGGCTCGGCCCGCAGCGAGACGCCGCGCACCGCCTGGACCGGGCCGTAGCGGACCTCCAGCCCCTGGATGTCGAGACCCGTGTTCTCAGGCATGGACGGTCTCCCCCGGATGGGTTTCGGTGCCGAGATAGGCGGCGACCACGGCCGGGTCGCGGTACATGCCGGCCATGGCGCCCTGGTAGATGACCCGCCCGCTGTCCAGCACGACGACGCGGTCGACCAGTTCGTTGAGGAAGTCCATGTGATGCTCGATCAGGATGACGCCGACGCCCTGCTCCTTCAGATGGCGGACCAGACCGCCCAGCTTGTGCAGCTCGCCTTCCGAAAGGCCGGCGGCGGGCTCGTCGAGCATGACGAGGCGCGGATTCGCCAGGATGACGCGCGACAGTTCCGTCATGCGCTGGTCGCCGTAGGGCAGGTCGCGCACGGGCGTGTCGGCGAGGTGCGACAACCCGGCCATCGCCAGGATCGCCTCGGCCCGGCCCAGCATTTCGGCGTCCTCACGCAGCGCGCCCGGCAGGTTCAGCGACGCCGCCAGCGGATTCTGCCGGTAGAGCCGGTGCCCGCCGAGCAGGACATTCTCCCGCACCGTGAAGGACGGCACCAGACGCGGGTCCTGGAAGGTGCGCAGCACGCCGCGCCGCGCCACCGCGTGGTCGGGCAGGCCGGTGAGGATTCCGCCATCGAACGACACCTTGCCGTCGGTCGGGCGGTAGATGCCGCTGATGATGTTGACCAGCGTGCTCTTGCCCGAGCCGTTCGGCCCGACGAGGCCGAGGATCTCGCCGGCCCCCAGCGTCACCGACGCGTTGTCCAGCGCGCGCAGGCCTAGGAAGCTGATGGACACGCCCTCGGCGCTCAGCAGCGGCCCGGTTCCGGCCGCGGCGCGGTGAGCCGGCGGCGGCGGCGGCAGCGCCTCCACGTCCTTGGAGAAGCGTGGGCGCGGCAGCAGCAGCCCGGCCAGCCCGCGCGGCAGCAGCACGAAGGACAGCAGCAGGATCAGGCCGTAGACCATGAACTGGTACTCGGCGAAGACCTGGAGCTTTTCCGGCAGGTAGGTGAAGACGACGGCGCCCAGGATCGGGCCGGTCAGCGTGCCCAGCCCCCCGACCACCGCCATGACCAGCGCCTCGACGGACCGGTGCAGGCCGAAGGTCTCCGGCCCGAGATAGCCGACGAGATGCGCGTAGAAACCGCCCGCGAGCCCGGCCAGCGCCGCGCTCAGCGTGTAGGCGTTGCGTTTGGTCGCGGCACGGGCGACGCCGATGCTGCCGGCGGCGACCTCGCTGACGTGGATGGCGAAGAAGGCCCGGCCGTAGGGGCTGGTGATGAAGTTGCGCAGCAGCCACACCACCCCGGCGACCACCGCCAGCGTGATCTGGAAATAGGCCACCGGGTCGATGCGCCAGCCGAACAGGGTCAGCGTGCGCAGGCCCGGCGACGGCACGCCGCTGAGGCCGACGACGCCGCCGGTCAGCGAGGTCCACTCGCGCACCACCTCGTAGAAGATCATGCCGAAGCCGAGCGTCATCATGGCGAGGTAGAACTCGCGCACCCGGCCGGCGGCGAAGGACAGCAGCCAGCCGCCCGCACCGCCCATGCCCGCCCCGGCGACCAGCGCCAGCGGCAGGGGAAGCCCCAGGTTCTTCATTAGTAGGGCCGACCCGTAGGCGCCGATGCCGAGAAAGCCTGCGTGCCCCAGAGAGATCTGCCCGGCGACGCCGGTCAGCACATTGATGCTCTGGGCCAGCAGGATATTGACCAGAAGAAAGGACCAGATCTGCACGGTGGAGCCGCTGGCGAATTCCGCCGCGACGCCGAGCGCCACGAGGAGTGCCGCGACCACCGGGGTCCGAGTGAGAAACGTGAGGGAGTTCCGCATCGCTGGCGCCTTACACCTTCGTGAATTCCTTGCGGCCGAACAGGCCCTGCGGGCGGATGGCGAGGATCACCATCAGGATGGCGAAGGCCATGCCATGTTCGGCCGCGGTGGAGACGTAGCCGCCGACCAGCTTCTCGATGACGCCGAGCGCGATGCCGCCGACCAGCGCGCCGGCCGTGTTGCCCATGCCGCCGAACACCGCCGCGACGAAGCCCAGCACCATCAGGTTGAAGCCGAAACCGGGATCGACCGTGCCGGTGATCTGGGCGACCATCACGCCGGCGATGCCGGCGAGCACGCCGCTGGCGACGAAGGACAGCACGATCACCCGGCGCACCGGAATGCCGGCCAGCGCCGCCGCGTCGGCGTCGTGCGACACCGCCCGCACCGCGCGGCCCCAGGCCGACCGGCGCAGGAACAGCTCCATCGCCACCATCAGCGTCAGCGACAGGCCCAGCACGGCGAGATACTGCGAGGACACCTGGACGCCGGCCAGATCGACAAAATCCATGCTGTCGAAGACCAGCGACGGAAAGGCGATGGCCTGCGACCCGAAGACCGTCGAGACGAAGCCCTGGAGGAAGATCCCCAGCCCCAGCGTCGAGACCACCCAGCCCATGCTGTCGCCCGCCTTCAACAGTGGGCGGATGGCGATGCGCTCGGCAATCACCATCAGCCCGCCGGCCAGCAGCACGCCGAGCGGCACGGCGACAGCCGCCGGCATCCCGGCCCCCAGCATCGCCACGGTGCCGACAGAGGCGGTCATCAGCAGCGACCCCTGGCCGAAATTCAGGGTGCGCGTGGTCCAGAAGGTCAGCGACAGCCCCATGGCGATGAGCGCGTAGACCGCGCCGACGCAGACGCCGGCGAAGATGAGTTGCAGCACGAAATGCATGGCGTCGTCCTCGTTATCCCTCTCCCGGGCGGGAGAGGGAAACCGGTCAGTCCCTGGGTCAGTCCTTGACGATCTTCAGCCCGATGTTGTCGCCGGACTTGGCGTACTCGAAGATCGCGACGTCCTCCGGCGCGATGGCGTGGTGCTTGGCCGCCGAGAAGGAGTAGGTCGCGTTGACCCCGCGCAGGCCCTGGATGCCCTCGATGGCCGTCGCGATGGCCTTGGGATCGGTCGAGTTGGCGCGCTTGATGCCTTCGAACAGCACGTCGGCGGCGTCGTAGGCGTTGCTGACCGACAGCGACATGAAGATCTGCGGGCGCTGCGGGTCCTTGCCCCACCAGCGGTCGGTGCCGTACTTCGCCTTGTAGGCGTCGGCGAAGCCCTGCGCCGCCGGGTTCAGCGTGTCCTCGCCGAAGACGTAGACCATCGACCCGCGCGTGCCGACCACCAGATCGCCCGCCGCTTCCTGGTAGGGGATCGACAGCGCGCCGTTCGAGGCGACCAGCGGCACGTTGTAGTTCAGCCGCGCCATGGTGCGGCGGATCACCGCCAGATCGGCGCCCAGCCCGACGCAGACCACCACGTCGGCGCCGGCCCGCTGCAGGCGGGCGACCTGGGCCGTCATGTCCTGGGTGCGCTGGTTGTAGGTTTCCACCGCGACGGGGGCGGCGTTGCCCGCCGCCTTCAACTCCTTGCCGATCATGTCGGCGCCGGACACGCCGTAGGCGGTGCTTTCGTGGACCAGCCCCGGCTTCTTGAAATTCTTGGCGACGTAACGGCCGAGCACCATCGACTCGACGTCGTTCTGGAGCGCAAAGGAGAAGACGTTCGGGCGTGGCTTGCCACCGTCGGGGTAGGTGACGGTCGGGGTTTGCGCCACCGGATTCATGTAGGGGCGCCCGTCAGCGGCGGCCATCTCGATCACCGCCAGGGTCGGACCGCTGCCCGCCGGGCCGATGAAGGCAACCAGATCCTTGTTGTCGAGCAGGCGGCGCATGTTCTGCACCGCGCGGTCGGGCACCAGCTGGTCGTCGAGCAGCATCGCCAACTCGATCTTCTTCCCGTTGATGCCGCCCTTGGCGTTCCACTTCTCGATGGCAAGTTCGACGCCGCGCCGCCCGCCCTCGCCATATTCGTTGTAGGGGCCGGTGAGGGCCGAGGTCATGCCGATCTTGACGCTGTCCTGCGCGGCGGCGGTGCCGGCCGACAGGGCGATGGTGGCGGCGACGGTGGTGGTCAGGGCGGCGGCCCCGATTAGGCCAATGACGGAACGGCGGTGCATGTCAGTCCTTTCCTCCCATGAGCGGCGAGCTGTACGTTGCACGCCTTATGAAATGAACTGTGAGTCATTTTTCATGGAGACTGTATCCTGAGCGAACTGTAGGCGCAACGGCATAATTGGGAAATCTGCACTTGGTCCCGCTCATCCTCATCTACCAAGCGGGAAAAGGGCTGGCGCAGCCTAATTGATCAACTCCTTGACCGTCCATGCGGCTCCTTCGCTCCCCTCTCCGGATCAATGGGTGAGGGCTAGAGAGGGGCGAGCCCCTCCAAAACAGTTGCTTGACTGAATGCCGGTTCATGGTTCATTGTTTGCTCAACAAGCGGAGCATCGTCTCCGCGACAAGACGCGAAGGGAGGCACCCATGCCGTCATCCGCCGCACGCAACGACCGTTTCCCGCCCGACCGGCTGCTGGCGCTCCACCGCACCATGCAGTTGATCCGCGCGACCGAGACCACCCTGTCCAAGCTGTTCGCCGACAGCGAGATTCCCGGCTTCATCCATCTCAGCGTCGGGCAGGAAGCGGTGGCCGCTGGGGTGATCGGCGCTTTGGGCCCCTGCGACACTTTCGCCACTACCCATCGGGGTCATGGCCACGTCCTGGCGCGCGGCGTGGCGCTCGACCTCTTCTTCAAGGAGATCATGGGACGGGCCGGCGGCATCTGCGGCGGACGCGGCGGCTCCATGCACGTCGCCGATCTGACGCTCGGCGTGCTGGGCGCCAACGGCATCGTCGGCGCCGGGCTGCCGCTCGCCACCGGCAGCGCGCTGGCCCATCAGACGCGGCGCAGCGGCGGCGTGGCCGTCGCCTTCTTCGGCGACGGCGCCATGGCGGAAGGCGCGCTGCACGAATGCCTGAACATGGCGGCGCTGTGGCGGTTGCCGATGGTCTTCGTCTGCGAAAACAATGGCTGGTCGGAATTCTCGCCGACCTCGCGCCAGTTCGCCGCCACCCTCGACAAGCTCGGCGGCGCCTTCGGCATTCCGCACCGCCAAATCGACGGCAACGACCTCGGCGCCGTCGCCGAGGCCGCGACCGAGGTGGTGGAAGCCGCCCGCACCGGCGGCCCGCGCATCCTGGAATGCATCACCACCCGCTGGCACGGCCATTTCGAGGGCGACCCGCAGCGATACCGCAACGCCGACGAGATCGCAGCCCTGCCGGAGAACGACCCGCTGCGCCGCTCCGCCGAGGCGCTGCTCGCCGCTGGGATCGAAGAGGAGGCGCTGGCCACCCTGGTCGCTTCCGTGGACGCCGACATCGCCACGGCCCTGGAGGCCGCCCGCGCCGACGTCCTGCCCGACTTCGACGCCGCCTTCCGCGACGTCTACACGCCAACCACGCTCACCGCCGGGGCCTGAAGTCTCATGTCGAAGCCGTTGCGCTATGTGAACGCCATCGCCCAGGCCCTGTCCGACGCGATGACGGACGACCCCTCGGTGATGCTCTTCGGCGAGGACGTCGCCGCCGCCGGCGGACCCTTCAAGGCGACCCGCGGCCTGCTGGACACCCACGGTCCCGACCGGGTCCGCGACACGCCGATTTCCGAGGCCTCCATCGTCGGCGCCGCCGTCGGCGCCGCGCTGACCGGCATGAAGCCGGTGGTCGAGATCATGTTCATGGATTTCGTGGCGCTCGCCATGGACGCCGTGGTGAATCAGGCCGCCAAGGCGCGCTTCATGTTCGGCGGGCAATGCAGCGTGCCGATGGTGCTGCGCACGCCGCACGGCGGAGGCTTGAACGCAGGGCCGCAGCATTCGCAATGCCTGGAGGCGTGGTTCGCCCACATCCCCGGCCTGCGCGTGGTCTGCCCGGCGACCGTCGCCGACGCCTACTCACTGCTCCGCGCGTCCATCGAGGCGCCCGACCCGGTGGTGTTCGTCGAGAACAAGGCGCTCTACGCCCTCCAGGGCGACATCGACGTGAACGCCCCGCGCGAGATCGGCAAGGCAAGGATCGACCGGCCGGGGCGCCACGTCACCATCGTCACCTACGGCGCCACCCTCTACGCCGCCCGCGCCGCCGCCGACCGGCTGGCGCAGGACGGCGTCGAGGCGGAGATCATCGATCTGCGCTGGATCCAGCCTTGGGACGAGGAGACCGTCTTCGCCTCGGTCGCCAAGACCCACCGCGTGGTGATCGCGCACGAGGCGGTGCAGGCCTTCGGCGTGGGCGCGGAGATCGCCGCGCGCATCGCGTCGGACCTGTTCGACGAACTGGACGCCCCGGTACTGCGCGTGGGCGCGCCCTTCATGCCCATCCCCTTCGCCAAATCGCTCGAGACGGCCTATCTGCCCGACGCCGACCGGATCGTCGCGGCGGTCAAAGACACGCTCGCCTGACGGACCCACGGGAGGAACCAAGACCATGACCGCTGAAACCACCGCCGGTAACAACGCCATCCTGACGACCCGCGACGGCGCCGTGGGGACCATCACCATCAACCGTCCGGACACGCTCAACGCGCTGAACATCCCGACGCTGCTGGAGCTGGAACGGGCGCTGACCGAACTGGAAGCCGACGACGGCGTCCATGTCATCGTCGTGACCGGGGCCGGCGAGCGCGCCTTCGTGGCCGGTGGCGATATCGCCGACCTCGACAGCCGCCAGGGCCTCGCCCATTACCTGGACTTCGCCGAGGTCATCCACCGGGTGTTCCGCCGCTTCGAGACCTGCGATAAGCCGACCATCGCCGCCGTCAACGGCTGGGCGCTGGGCGGCGGGACCGAGCTGCTGCTGTCGCTCGACATCCGCATCGCCGCCGAGACCGCCAAGTTCGGCCTGCCCGAGATCAACCTCGGTCTGTTCCCCGGCGCCGGCGGCACCCAGCGCATCCTGCGCCAGATCCCGTCCTGCCGGGCGCGCGAACTGGTCTTCACCGGCGACCAGTTCACCGCCGCCGAGGCGGTGGCCTGGGGCCTGATCAATCGCGCCGTTCCCAAGGCCGATCTGATGGCCGAAGCGATGGCGACCGCCGACAAGATCGCGGCCAAGTCGCCGCTGATCCTCAAGATGATCAAGCGCACGCTGCGCCATGGCGCGGAGATGCCGCTGGGCGCCGCGCTGGCCTACGAGCAGGCGATGATCGGCCTCGTGCTCGACACCGAGGATTCGCACGAGGGGTGCAAGGCCTTCCTGGAGAAGCGCAAGGCCGCCTTCACGGGGTGCTGACCGATGGTCCGTGATCTGGTGATGCCCAAACTGGGGCTGACGATGACCGAGGGGGTACTTGCCGAATGGCGAGTGCTGCCGGGCCAGCCCTTCAAGACCGGCGACGTGCTGGTCGTGGTCGAGACCGACAAGATCGCCTCGGAGGTCGAGGCCGACAGTGACGGCGTGCTGATCGAGACTACCATCCCCGCCGGCGAGACGGTGGCGGTCGGCACCCTCATCGCCCGCTGGTCTGCGGATGGATCGGGCGCGGCGCCCGCACCGGCGGACGGCGCCGCTCCGCCGACGGTCGGGACTCCCGCGCCTCCCGCGAAGAGCGGCACCACAGCGGGCACGAGGAGCGGCCCCCCGCCCGCCCCAGTCCGAGACGGCGAACGCGTCCTCTCGACACCGCTGGCACGCCGCCGCGCCCAGGCTCTCGGCGTCGATCTGACAACCGTGACCGGCAGCGGCCCACGCGGCCGCATCAAGATGGCCGACGTCGAGGCGGCGGCGCAGCGGCAGGCGTCAGCGCCCGCCGCGATGCCGGAACCGATCCGCACCCCGGCGGCGGACCCGATCGCCACACCGGCGGGCGGGCGGTCGAAGCCCAGCGCCACGCAGGCGACCATCGCCCGCCGCCTGACCGCCGCCAAGCGCGATGTGCCGCATTTCTACCTCGCCGCCGAGGCTGAGGTGTCGGAACTGATGGCCCTGCGCGAAAGGCTGAACGCCGACGCCGAACCCGGCCTGCCGCGCGTCTCGATGACCCATCTCGTGCTTGCCGCCGTCGGGCGGGCGCTCGCCGCGACGCCCGACATGGATCGCGTGTGGGACGATGCCACCCCCGGCGGCGAGATCCTCTCGCTCGGCCAGGGCGACATCGGCATGGCGGTTGACACCCCGCGCGGGCTGGTCGCCCCGGTGCTGCGCGGCGCCGCCCATCTGCCGCTCGACCAGCTGGCGCGGGAAGCCGCGGCGCTGACCGAGCGCGCCCGCAACGGACGGCTGACCGGCGAGGACCTCCAGGGCGGCGCCATCACCGTGTCGAACGCCGGCATGCACAACGTCACCTTCATGTCCTCGATCATCAACCCAGGCCAGTCGAGCATCCTCGGCGTCGGCAGCGTGCGCTCCGTGTTCCGCCCCGACGAGTCGGGTGCCCCGGTGTTGAAACGTGAACTCGGCCTCGTGCTGTCGGCGGACCACCGGCTGTTCGACGGCGTCGCCGCACTGGCCTTCCTCAACCGCATCATCGCCGGGCTGGAGCGGCCGTTGCGCCTGCTTCGCGCACCCTGACCCGACGACGCCTGACCTGGAGAAGAGACTCCCATGGATTTCCAGCTTTCCGAAGAACAGCGCCTGATGATCGAGACGGCGTCGCGCGTCGGCACCGAATTCGGCCTCGACTATTGGCGCGAGCAGGACGCGAAGAAGAGCTTTCCCACCGAGGCCTGGATCGCCTTCTGCGAGGCCGGACTCGGCGGCGTCGCCCTGCCCGAGGAGTATGGCGGCTCGGGGCTGGGCATGCTCGACATGGCCCTGGTGATCGAGGCGCTGTCGGCGGCCGGCGGCGGTTCCACCCTGGCCCAGCTCTTCATGATCAACCCGATCTTCGGCGGCGTGGCGCTGGCGAAGTTCGGCACGAGTGCGCAGAAGGACGCGATGCTGCCCGCCCTGATCCAGGGCAGGATGAACTTCTGCATGGCGCTGACCGAGCCCAACGCCGGCTCCAACAGCCTGGAGATCCGCACCTTCGCCCACGCCGACGGGCAGGGGTGGCGCCTCAAGGGTCAGAAGATCTGGATCACCGCCGTGCCCGACGCCCACAAGATGCTGGTCGTCGCCCGCACCACCCGCCTTGAGGATGCCGGGCGCCGCACCGCCGGCATCAGCCTGTTCCTGATCGACGTGGATCGCGCGGGCCTTGTCCATCAGGCCATCGACAAGGTCGGCACCAACACGCTGGCGTCGAGCACCGTCTATTTCGACGACGTGCGGGTCGAACCGGACGAGCTGATCGGCACGCTTGACCAGGGTTGGCACCAACTGCTCGACGTGTTGAACACCGAGCGGATCGTCACCACCGCCGGTCTGGTCGGCGCCGGCACCCTGGCGATCCGGCTGGGCGTCGATTACGCCAAGGACCGCAAGGTGTTCGGCGACAGGCCGGTGGCGTCCTACCAGGGTGTCCAGTTCCCGCTGGCCCAGGCCCACGCCGAGCTGCAATGCGCCCGGCTGATGAACCTGAAGGCCGCGACGCTGTGCGACCAGGGGCAGCCCTATGGCAGCGAAGCCAACATCGCCAAGCTGATCGCAGCGCAGGCGGCAGGCCAGGCCATCGAGCGCTCGATGCAGGCGATGGGTGGCATGGGCTACGCCAAGGAATACCACGTCGAGCGGCTGTGGCGCGACGCAAGGCTGTTCCGCTTCGCGCCGGTGTCGGAAGAGATGGTGCTGAACTTCATCGCCATGCACGATCTCGGCATGCCGAAATCCTATTGAGCGGAAATCGTCCGAACGGCGCTGGCGGCCAACGCCGGCCGAACATCCCGAGGGAGGGTGACATCGTGGTGAATCTCAGCGCCTTCATCCGTTTCCACGCGCTGCGCACGCCCGACCGGCTGGCGCTGGTGTACGGCGACCAGCGGATCACCTACGCCGGTTTCCTCGACCGCATCGAACGCATGGCCGGCTTCCTGCACAGGGGCGGCGTGCGCGAGGGCGACGTGGTGGCGGTGCTGATGAAGAACAGTGCGGCCTTCCTGGAGATC
>JBKHVJ010000008.1:0-21661 GCA_046570145.1 Alphaproteobacteria bacterium | reverse complement strand
GAACGCGCCGTTTCGATCGGGGAATGTGGCGACGGCGAGCGGCGTTGGCCTTATGCGGCATAGCGTGCAACCCAGACGAAGACGGGGCCGCTGCCTACGATACTTGGCTCATCCGTGCAACACGCTGTCCCTCCAACGTCCAGCCATTCCGCCGCGTGCCGGCCAACTTTGCAACAGAGCCCGTCAGCGAACCCAATAACCCCTCAGTCTGGCGCCACGGCCGCCCAAAGGGCAGGCGCAGCATCATCCCAGCCTCGATGGCCACGTCCGAGTAGCGCGCTGGACGGCCGCGTCGCCCCGTCTTGGGCGGTGTCCACGCGGTAATCGCCTCCGGCGTCACCCAGATCGTCAGGTCACCGCGCTGGCGCAGCGCCGCATCGTAGGCTGCCCAATTCTCCACCCGGTAGCGGGCACGTGGGATCTCGTGGCGGCAGCTCTCGTTCATTTTGTATGGCATCGCAGGCTCGGCTTCAGCGGGGCCGCTTTCGCACACCACCGGCCCGGCCATTTTGCACCAACGTCGTGGCGTGGGGCTCCTGATGATTATTAGTAAAGACTACGATATAATCGAATACAGCCACAGCAAAAAGAAATTGAGAGCAAAAAGGAAGAAGAAGTAGGAACACAAATTCATGTGCGTTGCTTTATCTAATTCAGAGAAGAGGCTCGGCCTGAATCTTGCTATTTGAACAATGGCAGGGTGTCGATGGGCTCGGACGTCGGCTGGGAGGCAACGGCGGTGTGCATCTGCTGGCGTCGCCGGCGAATGGCGGCGGCGCCGTCGTCGGTGACCGGCAAAAGCCGGTCCGGCAGCGGCATGTCTTCCAGCATGCGCGCCATCAACTCCGCGTCCGCCTGCGCCTTGCGCCGGGCCTCGGCGATGTGCGCCAGGAAGGTGTCCGAGAGCATCATCCGGTAGTTGACGTCGACGTAGCGCAGGCCGTCCTTGATGACCTCCTCCTCGACGCCGGACAGAGCGCCCACCTCGATCAGACCGCCGATCACCGTCGAGCGGATCCAGCGGTACATGTTGGCGGTCCGCGACCACGGCGTCGCCCCGCTGTCGCGGATGATTTCGTTGGCCGTCATCGTGATCGTCGTCGGCGTCACCTCACCGTGACGCTGCGCGGCGAAGGCGATGCGCTTGTAGAGCCAGCGGGCGATGGGGCTGAGCGCCATCAGCCAGTCGTAGCGGATAGACTGGCTCTCGACGCGGCGGATGGCCTGCTCCACCCAGGGCGAAAACTGCACGTAGGTGTCAGCGTCTCCGGTGCTGGTGGCGTTGGCCGCGCCGCGGCGGCGCTTGCGCATGCCAAGTGCGGTGAAGATGTTCGACTCCACCCCGTCTTCGCCATCGATGGGTGATTCGATCCTGAGCGAGGTCCGGCGCAGAATGTAGAGGGCCGTCTTGACCTCCTCGATCGACAGGGTGTGTTTCACGGCCGCGAGTTCCTTCATGACCTCATAGAGGGTGAAGGTCATGGCCGGCCGTTGATTTTCCGCGGTGTGAAGACGGGCCCGTTTCGAGGCCAGGCTGCGGATCACCTCCTCAACGATCTGCTCGCGCTCGCCCGGATAGCACTCGTACTCCTCGATCGTCGTCGAACCGTCGGGCTGCTTGCGGGATTTGGTCATGCGAGCCGGCGTCACCACCGAGACGAAGGGCTGTCCGTCGAAGAAGAACTCGCGGCGCACCAAGGGAAGCCGCGTCATTGTTCCCGCACCCTTCGCTTTGCTCTCGGGCGACGAAAAGACGTACTTCGGCGCGCAGTCGTACAGGCCGACGAGGTTGGTCGCCTTCGCCGACGGCGCCAGGAAGCCGGCCTGCTCGAACAGGACATACTGCGCGGCCGATTCCACTGCCCGTCGCCGCGCCACCGCCTTGCCGTCGCCCCGATCCGTGCTCATGCCACACCCTGCTTCAGCCGTCACCGACGGTAAGCGCCCAAGCGCCGCATGGCAATCGACCCCAGGGTCCGTCGCCATCTTGGCTGGAGGATTCCCGTGCATCTCTGTAGGTCTGAAGTGCCGGTATGGAGGTTTGCGGTGCAGGAAAGGCGGAGAATCCGACCTTGAGGCTCTGTGAGGTGCCGGGAGCCACACGACTCGCAGCGGTGCGCACAGAATCGCCCGCCCGAACGGTCACGCCGTCCGTCTGCGAGCCGCGCCGGGTCAGAAAACCTGCACCGCAAACCTCCACACCGGGGTGGATGGAGGCCGTTGTGCCAGGACCTGCACCGCAAACCTCTAGGTCATCCCCGACCGGTGTGCCTCCTCTGCATCGCAAACCTTCAAGGTTCCCCCGAGTCGGGGCGCCGCACCGCGCCTTCTGCATCGGAAACCTCCAGGCCGACGCGGCCGTTGCCGAAATAACGCAAGCAAGTTAACGGATTCGTGCGCCGTCCGGTGCAGACCGGTGTTCCGGCCGGCATCATCATGAAGGTTTGCGGTGCAGGTCGGCCGATTCGCGCGAAGCACCCGAGTCGCGGTCCAGACCCTGTCCATCTGCACCACAAACCTTCTGATCTGCACAGGAAACCTCCATACCTGCATCGCCCGCCTGCATACCCGCACCAGCGGCCTCCATAGAGGTTTCCGGTGCGGCTTGGAGTCCCGAAGTGCTTCGGGGAATCCTGCCCGCAAGACCGCCGGCCCATTCCGGCTCCATACCTGCGCAGGAGCGCCCGATGACCAGCACATCAACCGACACCACCAGCCGCTGGGGCAAGATCCCCGCCTGGTGGCTCGACCACCCCGATCTCGACGCCGATGGATTCGCCGTCCTGGCGGCGCTCGCCACCTTCGCTGACGAACAGGGCGTCTGCTGGCCGTCGCAGTCGACGCTGGCCTCGAAACTCAAGCGATCACGCCCGACGATCAACCGAATCCTGCAGCGCCTGGATGACATCGGTCTGGTCGCCATTGAGCACCGCCGCGGCCGCGACGGCTCCCGGCTGTCCTGCCTGTATCGACTGCGCGTCGAGCGGGATGGACAGGGGCACGCGGCGGCCGCCGCGTGCCCTGTTCCGGCCGACGACAGGCATGACTCGGCCACGGACTCCCCCTGTCCGCCGGCGAGTCAGGAACACCTCCATCCCGAACAGATTCCAGACTCGCTCGCTCCAGGCGGGCGCGAGCTGGCGCAGGACGTGCCGGTGGATTGGATGCCGACCGCCGATGACCTCGCCTGGGCCCGCAGCCGCTTCGGCACCGTCGATCTCGGCCAACATGTCGAGGGCTTCGTCCTGCGCTGCCAAGCGCACGGCTACCGCTACCGTGACGTCTCCGCCGCCTGGCGCGCCTGGTTGGTCCAGGATGCGGCCGCCGGCAAGGCGCCGGCGGTGAAGACCGCGGCGACCGCCGGGGCAGCGGCTCCGGCCGGCGGCCGGGCACGCGAGAGCGCCGCCGAACAGCGCATCAACGCCTGGATGACCGTCGCCGCGCGGCTCAAGGCCACGAAGCCAGCCCCCCGTTCCTGGTTCTGAGGAGGTTCGCCATGTCCGCTGCCATGATGCCGTTGCCAGAGCGCTCTCCGCTGCCGTTCGACCCCGCGATGCCGCCCTCAGACCGATGCCGGCTGCTCGTTGCCGGCTTCCCGGAGGCGCTGCGCGATGTCCTGTCCGCCGGGCACCTAAAGCACCGCCCGCGCTTCAGCGAGAACGGCTTCGAAGGACTCCAGGAGATCTGGTCGCCGCCGGCGACCGTCACAGCCCGGCAGGCCGCCATGGCGCAGCGCGTGCTGGCCGATCTGGAAGGCTCGGTTCTGGCGCCGGCGGATCCCGACCGACTGCTCGGCCGCGTGCTGGCGCTTCTGTCGCATTACCCGGCAAAGGGACTGACACCCGACGTGGAACAGTTGGTCGCGATGGACTGGGTCGAGGATCTCGGCGAGTTCCCGGCCTGGGTCATCGATTCGGCGGCGCGCGTCTGGCGTCGGTCGCAGAAGTGGAGGCCAAGCATTGCCGAGATGCGGGCGCTATGCGAGGAGGCATGCGCGAAGGAGCGCTTGATGGTCGACCGGCTGAAGGCGGTTGTCCGTGCTGGTTCAGCCCCGAACGCCGCTCCCATCAGCCATGTTGCACGGCTGCCGGACGGCGCGCTACGGCGTATTCCTTGATGGTTGGTGTGGCTTTGATACCACTTGATGCAAGGAATACGACACCATCAATCTTGACCGATGCCGATCAACCCGGTAACGCTCAGCCCAAGGCAATGATGGGAGCGGGGCATGCTGGGTGAAGACGTCAAGCGGCTCCGGGAGCAGAAGGGGATGCTCCAGGCCGCGTTCGCGCAATGGCTCAACGAGCGTCTGGGACGGCGCTACGACGGGCCGAAGATCAGCCGCTGGGAGGGGAACCGGGAAAAGATCCCGGAAGCCGTCCTGCGCTTTCTCCTCCGGGAGCAGGCCGGGCCGGACGCCCAGCACGGCCCGGCCTACGTCGTCGCCTGCACCAACAACAAGGGCGGCGTCGGCAAGACGACGACCTCGGTGAATCTCGGGAGCGTCCTGGCCGCCCAGGGCAACCGGGTGCTGGTGATCGACGCCGACCCGCAGGCCCACGCGACTGCCAACCTCGGGCTGGACACTCCCGACTACGAGCAGGAGATCAAGAAATCGCTACCGCATGTGCTGCGTGATCAGGTCACCCTGCGCGACGTCATCGTGCCGGTACGGCCGTCCGGCCTGGAGGTCGTGCCCTCGTGCCTCGGTCTCAGTTTCGTCGAGAACGACCTGATCTCCGACAGCAGCGGCCCGTTGGCCATGCGGGAGAAGATCGCGGAAATCAAAGACGACTACGACTTCATCATCATCGATTGCCCGCCCAACCTGGGGCAGATGACCACCAACGCCCTGCTCGCCTGCCACGGCGTCGTCATCCCGACGCAGACCGAGTACCTGGCCTCGCTCGGCATGGAGAAACTCCTGGCCTCAATCGCCAAGATCAAGCGGCGATTCGTCTCGGAGTTCCAGATCCTCGGCATCCTGCCGACCATGCACGACGTCCGCCTCCACCAGCATCAGGTCGTGCTGGAACACCTGCACACGACCTTCGGCCAGAACCTGCGCATCTTCCCGCCGATCCCACGGGCGACCGTGCACGGCGAGGCGGCCCTCGCCGGCCGCGCGGCGTTCGAAGTCGAGCCGGAGGCACCCGGCGCCGCCAACCTGCGCGTCGTTGTCGACGCCCTTGTCAACGAGCGCGAGAAGCGCCTGGAGGTTCTGAATGTCGCGTGATTCGCTCCGGGCGGCGAGCCGCCTCGGCAAAGGCAAGGGCGGTAGTTCGGCGGTCAGCAGCATCTCGGCGCTTTTCGCCGCCCCGGACACCGATTTCCCAGTCATCACGCCGGACATCGGCAACATCGAGGACAACCCGCACCAGCCGCGCTCGGTGATGGACCAGGACGCCTTCGAGATCCTGAAGGCGTCCATCGCCGAATACGGCCTGCAGCAGCCGATCGGCGTTCTGCAGATCAATCCGATGCGCTTCCGCTTGGTCTACGGCTCGCGGCGCCTGCGGGCCATGCGCGAACTCGGCAACGGCACGATTCCCTGCCGGGTGGTGGCGAACCTCGACGGCGCCAGCGAGGCGAAGATCGCCGAGATCAGCGGCCGCGCCGAAGAGATCGCGCTGTTTGAGAACCTTCACCGCGACGACCTCGACATCTTCGACGAGGCGGAAGCGATCCGCGGGCTGAAAGAGCGCCAGGGGCTGCGCTACAACAAGATCGCGTCGATGATCCGGAAAGATCCGGCGGAACTCTCGCGCCTGGTGTCCGTCCTGAGCATCCCCGAAGACATCAAGGCGGAGGCCCGCGCCCTCAAGCCCGCGCGGTACCGTCTCTTCGAAATCGGGGCTGCCGGTGACGAGGCCAAGCAGCGCGCACTCTGGAACGCTCTCAAGGCCGAAATGACCGGCTCAACGCGCTCCGCGCCCGCCAGCCTGCCTGACGGGGATGTGGCGGACGACGATGGCGAGCCGGCAACCCCGCGCGAGCGGCGCAACCGAATCGCCATCCCAAGCCTGCTGCCGCAACGCCATGCCAGGCACATCCACCACGCCCACGAGGTGCTGGCCGGGCTTCGCGCGGAACCGCGTCCGCTCAACGACGACGACCGGCGCCGGCTGGAGGACATGCGCGAGGCGATCGAGGCCATCCTCGCTGAGGCGAGCTGACGGAGTGGGCGGGCGCGTTCGTCTGCGCGCCCACCTCGGGAATTGAGAATTCTCAATTTTTTTGAATCCCCGAACCTTACGCTCGGCAGGGTGTCATCGGCGGCCGCTCCTCCGGTTGACGACGCCCCGCTCGAAAATTGAGAATTCTCAATTTTTAGGCGGAGCCACGGGTCGGCAACGTGGGGGTCGCGGACGGGACGGTGCAGAGCAACCGGTGACGACCGGAGAAAAAATTGAGAATTATCAATCTCCGGTCGGTCAGGCCGCCAGCCTGGCGCCGTTGAACCGGCCATAGACGAACGACCGCAACACCTGCTCCATCTTCCCCCTGGTGCCGGCGTCCTGCTTTCAGGCGAAGGTCATGGTGCCGCTACGGGGATCGACGCGATCGACCGTCCCCGCCATCCCCAGGCCGTTCATCCGCGTGAACACCGTCTGCCCCACCCGATACTTGTCATCCTCCTCCACCGTGAAGGTGGCGTGGTCCATGGCGATGCAGCGGCTGCGGGCCGGGGCGCCGTTCAGGGAAGCGGGCAGCGCAGCCCGCACGCAACGCTCTCGCGTGCAGGGCGGTGCCGGAAAGAGTGCGGATGGTGCTGGCCATGGTCGGTGTCTCCCTGGGCGCTCGGTCCTGGGCCCATATGCGAAAATCCGCGGCGGTCACAAGGGCTGGCGCCGCCCGGTGATCCACGACGGGCGGAGCCTTGGCCTCGGAACAGGGGAGAGGCGCGGGCTGTGCGGTTCGGTGCATGCCGCATCGTGGAATTCGGGACGGGCCGTCAGGGCGCCGGCATCGCCTTCAGCGCGGCGGCGGCTTCCCTCGCCCGCCTTTCCTGGGTCGGCGCCCCTTCGCGTACGGTGATCTCCGCCCAGGAACACGCCTGCAGCGTGATCGTGGCCACCAATAGGACGAGCATCTTCTTCATGGGGCGTTTCTCCGGATGCGATGGTTTCTCCCGGCCAGATAGCCCCACGACCGCCCGGACCCCAGGACAGCCGCCCGCAATGCGCTGGGCGTCTCGCACTTCTCTGTCTTCCGCCTAGACCGGGTCCATTCCCGACCGAAAAGCGATGCCGTCCAGGCCGTGATAGATCCGGCGTGCCGGCGCCGTGGTAAAGGTCAGGGGCACCCAAACGAGGAGCCGGTCATGGACGACGAGCAGCAGAAAATCCTGGCGATGCTTGAGAGCGCCTGGGCGCACGCCGCGCGCCGGCTGCAGGATCAGGGCGTCGCACCCGAGATGGCCGATCCGTCCTACGTGCGGCTGCTCCTGGAAGAGGCGGGCGGCACGATGGACGGCAACTTCTTCACCAGCCCGTTCTGAGCAACGACAGAGCCGGAACAGATGCGTTGCAATTAGGGCGCGGCAGAGCCTCGGCAGCGTTATCCTGAAACAGGCTGTTGCTGGACAGCGTCCTTCTTTCTCAAGTGCGGGAGATACCCATGGCTGGGCCTCACCTGATCTACATCGCCGATCCTATGTGCTCCTGGTGCTGGGGTTTCGCGCCAGCGATCCAGGCCATCCGGCAGCGATATGCCGGTACCTTGCCGATCCGCTTGATGATGGGCGGGCTGCGGCCGCAGACCACCAAGTCGATGGACGAGGCTGCGAAACAGAAAACGCGGTCACACTGGGAGCATGTCCAAGCAGCGTCGGGCCAGCCGTTCGATTTCGTGTTCTTCGAACGCGAGGACTTCGTGTACGACACCGATCCTGCCGCTCGGGCCTTGGTCGTGGTCCGTCGCAGCGGCATGGAGAGAGTACTCGATTACCTTGTGCTGACCCAGGCCGCTCAGCATCCATCAGTTTGAAGAGACCAGAGCGGGGGCAGCGGGAGCGCGTTGAGGATGAGGCGGGCGATGCGGCGCAACCCTCTGGTGAAAGAGGAGGTTTTGGAGCGGGCGACTTTCCTGGGCTGGAGCTTCACATCTTTTTTTCGGCGGGGGTCGGGTTGGTCGCGGCGTCCCAGCGCCCGGTGGAGACGGCGGTGTAGAGAGCCAGGGCCATGACCAGCAGAAGCCGGGCGAGGCGGTCGGGATGCTGGATCTGGGTGTCTGCGACCCCGAAGCCGCGTGACTTGAAGTCCGAGAACATCGGTTCGATCGCCCAGCGGGCGGAGTAATCGAGCGTTTTCAGGTATCCCGGCGTGGCGGACATGGCGATGATCCACGGCTCGGCGTGGCCGGGATCGTGGATGACGCCGATGTTGGTGGTGGCTTTTCGGGCCGTCAGGCGCACGTTTTCCAGGGCGAACACCCGGTCCTTGGCCAGCTGGCCGGTCCGCCGCCGGCCCGCGGCGTCCCGGACAACCAGATTGCCCTTCAGCCGCAAGCGATAGTCCCAGCTCCGGTCCTGGCACCAGGCGATCAGATCGGCGGTGCCGTAGAAGCGGTCGGCCATCAGACAGACCGCGGCCCCCTCCGGCACCAGCGGCACGGCCGCGGCCAGCAGCGCCTTCTGGACGGCGAAGCCGATGGCCCCCTCGGTCGCCTCCACCCGCCACAGCAGAGGCAGCGCCCGCTCGCCGTGGCGGACCGCCAGCATCAGCACCTGATGGCGGGCGTTGAGCTTGGACTGGTCCAGGATCAGCACCAGCGGCTGGCCCTGGGCCGCCAGAGCGGCCAGCACCTCGCGGGCGAACGGCGCCATCACCGCGTCCGGCTCGATCAAGGGGTTCTTCAGGACCCGCTCGATCCACTGATAGCGCATGTCGATGCGCTCGGCGTCGCGCGGTAGCCCGGCGGCCAAATCCATCAGGTTGGCGCTGCGCACATCGAGCATCGTCGCCACCAGCAGCGCCAGATTGGTCCGCTGGGTCTTCCGCTGTCCGGGCAGAAGCCGCTGAAACTCCTGGGAAATCCCTGCCGCCAACACCTGGATGCCGTCCACGATCCGAATCCGCTCGAAATTGGGCGAACTCCTTGAATCACACGACGATTCCGGTCGTCAACGCAGATTCGCCGAAAACTGATGGATAGTTAGCCCAGGCCGCCTTCTACGTCGATCTCTGGTCAACGGGTTCATCGTCGGACTGGTACGCGGACGGGAGTCTGCCGAGCGCGACCGAGCGTCGTCCCAGCGACGCTGGTTAATTCGATGCATGGTGTGTGTCCTCTTCCAGCCCGACTATGATCAGATGGTGTAGGCGCCGTCGAACAGGTCGCCGAGGGCGAAGCGCATGAGAGCCCGTGTCTGCGCTACCCGCCGATGTTCGTCGCGCCCGGTCACCAGATGACAACGCCGGCAGAGTCTGTGCCGTTCCTCGGCGGCCGCGCGGCGGTACAGCCCAACAACCGCGCGAGAACTCCGGAAACAAGAGTAGTCGACGATGTCCGGCCAGGAAGCCGGGGAACCATCAGCACCAATCCATTGCCCGTCGGGTGACAGCCATCGGCCGTCGGGCAAGCAACGGAGGGTGTGTCCATGAGGCCGTCCGCAGTATTCGCAGCGGAAATCTGTGGGCGGTCGAGGGTGGCTGGGGTTGACAGCGCTGAAGGCCATGAGATCCAGGAGGTGGATGGCGGGACCGACGTTGATTCTAGCGAAGGTTGGTCTTTGTGGGAATCCCCTCCTTTCCGACGAGGTGTGGCAATCGATGGTGCACTCAGGCTACGATCGGGATCCGACAGCGGGAGACGTAACCGTGACCGACTTCGATCGCCACATAACGTCTTCGACTTATTCCAACACCGGACCGGTCAACGACACCATCATCCAAGCCGCCCGCGTCCGCTCTGTCCTGTTCGAGAACACTGCGCGTCTGACCGGTGCCGGGATCGACTGCGTACGCATGTTCCGCACTCCGCGCACCACCTCAACCATGGCTGATTGGTGGTTGGCCGTTGATCCGGCGCCGGGGACCACGGTGAACGGGTTGGTAGCGGCCGGCTGGTACTCTTTGCTGCGGATGACACTCGACCACCTGAAACCGGCGCTCCGGCTTGACGTGTCGCCGTCGGCATGGCTCAAGGGTGCTGACGTAGTAGCGTTGGAACACGCAGGGGTCGTGGTGTTCGCGGCTGAGCGCGGTCGGGCCGATCGTCTCGACGACGCAAAGGCGGCCGTCATTCGTGCGGCGCTCGCCTGCACAACGATGAGTATGCTGCAGATCCTGCACTGGTATGACAGGCAGCCGATTCCTGCCTTCGGTCTGACGCCGGCGCAACTCGTCGCCGAAGGGCGGATCGATGCTGTGATGGATCATCTGTCGCGGTCGCGGGGTGAAGGTGGTGGCCCTTGATCAGCGCCCGCCTCTGTTCCCTTCATCGTCCGGATCGTGGCCGAGTTGCCGCATCCGGGCGCGTCGTGATTGCGAGGGCCGTGGACGACTACGACGCGTTCGGGTGTTGGTGCATCGATGTCAGCGCAGGCGCACTGATGCTGGCGATGTCCCTTGATCAGACCACGCGGACGGAGTTCGGGCGTGCTTGATCGCTCATCCGGTTTAGGATGGTGACGCCGATGGCGGTTTCAGCCTGCTGGCCGGGCAGCGTGCGGGCCCGAAGCTGATCGCCGAGGATACGCTTGTAGCGCGCCATCGCGGTTTCCGCCTTTGCCCGCTTGCCTTAGTCGGTGTGCCTCTGCCAACCCAGGCGACCCTGCTCGGCGATGGTCTGGATGTAGCGGTCCCGCTGGGCGGGGGCGGTTTCGGTGGCGTCGCTCACAACCGCCGTGGCCCGTGGTGGGATCACCACCCTGGCGCCGGCATCCCGGGCGGCGATAGGCTGGTAAATCGGTTCGCCATCGTAGGCGCCATTGGCCATAACGGTGGCGATCACCCCGCTGGTCTGGCCGAGTAACGGCCCGACCTGGGAGGCATCGCCGTCGCTGGTGGTCGTCAGTGTGGCGGCGACGATAGTGTTGCTGGTGGCGTCCACCGCCAGATGGAGTTTCCGCCAGGTGCGCGGCCCCCCCGCACGCCATGCTTGTGGTGGTGCCACTCGCCGGCCCCATCGACCTTCAGCCCGGTGCCGTCGATCACCAGGGTAACTGGGCCGCTCGGCAGGGCGGTGGCCAACATTGGTGTCAGACGCGCCGCGCGCCGGCTGATCGTGGTGTGATCGAGAACCGGCAGCTCGACACCCAGGAGGATCAGCAGAGAGCTGAGCAGCCACTCGGTCTGGCGCAGCGGCTGGTGGAACACCAAGCGGACCATGAGGGCTGTTTCAATCGCCGTTTGTGAGTAGCGCGCCTGCCCACCCGGCATCCGGCGCGGTGCTGCTCGCCAGGCGGCGAGCGCCTCGTCACTGACCCACAGCATCAGGCTGCCGCGCCGCCGTAGCCCGGCCACGTACATCGCCCAGCTCGCCACCCGAAACTTCATCTTCGGGATCTGATGGCGCTGGGCGTCATTGTGTTTGTTCGGCATGCCGGCAGCTGATCATCCAGAGGAGAGGGAGCCGAGACGGACTCCTATAAGACGGCTCGCCACCGGCAAACCCGCTCATCCCTGCCTCTGTGCACCAACACCCGCATAAGCGCCATTCCGAGGCGGCCGTGGTGGCGCCGCCCCGCAGCGATGCCGTGCTCAGCGACACCACCGAGACTGTGCCCACCCAGCGTGACCGCCACGTCCAGACCATCGCCGAGCAGGGTCGAATGGCGTGGCAGCGGGCCAGCGGTTACAACAAACAGGCGGGCGTGGAAAGCCAAATGGCGCGCTGGAAGGTTGTCCTCGGCGAGGTGCTGCGCTTCCGCTGTGACGCGGCGCAGGCCACCGAGGCCGCCATCGACATTGCGGTCCTCAACCGCATGCTCGACCTTGGACGCCCGAACTCTGTCCGTGTCGTCTGATTACCAAAGGGGCTGGGGCAATCTCTTGCTCAGCTCACCTCTCTGCAACACGCCAACACGGGACCATACGGCGCGGTCGCGGCAATCCCCGCCGCTGGCGGAGCGCGTCCAGGGCATCGTCCAGCATGCGGCTGGCGGCGACGGAACGTCCGCCCACCAGGTATGCTTCCGTCGATCGTGGATCGCGTTGGTCGAGCTGATGCTGGACCAAGGGCATGCGCGTGGTGTCGGCGTTCGCGTGTGACGTGGCGTAGCACGTCCGTACCATGTGCGGCCCGACCGCCCGACCGAATCGGCGCATCGTGTGCAAGGTCAGCTGGCGCCAGAACTGGTGATGTCCGAGCGGTCGTCCATCCCGTCCGATCCACAGGTTGCCGTGGTCCTCCACGGTTCCGAGCAGTACCGGCCGGAAACGCGACCACCATGCCGTATGATAGGACTGCAAGGCGTCTGGGAAAGGCACCTGCGACGGGTCGCCGTTCTTCGTCGTGGCGAAGACCAGCGCCTCCACCGTCCCGTCCGGACCCAGAAGGAGCTGCTCGCCGACGCGGATGCTGGCGATGTTGCGCAGGCGCTTGGGACGCAGGCACAGCAGCGCCAGCATGTAGCCGTCGCGGAACAGCAAGGCGCTGAACGCGGTGGGAAGGCGCCGGAGCGCCGTGTCCATGAGCTCAACCGCCAAGCGGTACAACTCGTCAATGGGCACATACCGGCTGGCCTTGTTCTTCACTGGCACCGCGTACTGCTTAACGGCGATCCAGTCCTCCTTCAGCCACGTCCAGTCCTGATCAGGATGCATCACCGTCAGGGCGCGATACACTTCGAAGAGGTAAGTGGCCACCGAAACGACGGAGGTACAGCCTGGGCGCTGCCAGCAGTCTTCGACGAAGGTCTCAATGGCGGCGCGTGTCACTGGTCCTTGATCATGGCCGGAGGCCGCGGCCCACCCCAGATACCGTCCCCATCCCCGCTGCACGCGCGCTTTGTAAGCCTCGCTCCAGGTCCACGGCGGCCGTTTGCTTTCCGGCATATCAGCGAAGGTCTCATCGGTCGGTGCGGCGGCACTCGGCGCCGGAGCAACGCGGTGCGCGCGGCGGCGGAAGCGGTCGGTCAGAGAAGACCGCGGCGGTTCGACGCCACGAGCCCAGCGCGCCTGATCGTCCGGCCCCCAGTTGGAATACGGCAGCGACAGCGGCTCGCGGACCGCATTGGCTGCTGCAGGACCGGAGCCCGGGGGCAGGCGCTTCGCCCGCTTCTGGCGGTACAGATCCAGAGCCAGCTGACCGTGTGCCGGATCGGGGTCGATGACGAGCAATGCGTAACCCGTCAACTGCAGGCCCTTTTCGGCCGAGGTCGGGGCGAGATGCTTCTCCAAAGCCTGTCCATACGCGACAAGAGCATCTGCCAATCTTGCCGTGCCGTTTGCCCCACAGCTCCGAAACCCGAGGAATGCTCCATAAGCGCGGGTCACTTCGGCCCGAAACGTCGGCGTCCAGCCTCCAACCACAGGATGCGATATCCAAGTGGACTGATCTGCTTGGGACCACTCGGCGAAGGGCACGGCTGGCCAGGGGCGTTTGCGTCCGGTCATGCAGTCCTCCTCAGAACCAGCCACGGCGCTTCGGCCGCAACGTGGACGGCGTGGATTGGTCGATCAGGCGCGTCACATGAGTATCGAGCTCCGCCGCGGCCCACCGCGTCTGCATCTCGACGTAGACCTTGGTTGCGCGGGAGCCTCGGCTGTGCCCGAGCAGGGTTTCCACCAGCTCCATGTTCTTGCTCTGGAGCAGCAGGTAGCCGCCCATCAGCTTGCGCCACAGGTGCATGTTGATCGTGTAGCCGAGCCAATCGCGGACGAAGGCACAACACCGGCGCGACACCGCTCCGAGGGTTTTGTGAGTCCCCGGATGCGCTCCGGGGAACAGGTGGGGGTTGGCGTTGTCGGTGGTGAGCAGGGGGCGGTAATGGCGGAGGTGAAGGCGCAGCAGCTCGACCTTCCAAGGGGCCAATTCCGCCTGGATCGCCTTGCGTGTCTTGGTTTGATCGGCGCGGTAGGAGAGCAGGCCCGGTGCTCCGCGCCGGGACGGCAAATCAAGGTTGAGGGTGATGTCGGTGCGCGCGAGCGTCGACAGGCGGACTGGCAGGGTCTGTTCGATCAGACACATGACCGCGGCCTCGACGTCCAGCGCCATCTCGACGGTAATGGGGAGCTTGCGCCTGCGCCGCTCTTCGGCCGCCTCAATGATCCCTGCCGGCAGGCTCACCAGACGGGCCATGGCCTCCGGATCATGGAACTGCGCCAGCCGCGTCCGGTCCTCCTCCGACATAGAGTCCTTGTCGAGGCGGTCCTCCACTTCGGCGCGCAGCTTGGCGAAATCGTCGAGTTCGGCCGCCGTGATCCCGTCGACCCAGCGTCGGGCCACGGAGCCGAGAACTTTGACCACGTTGCCGGCGTATTGGGTGTGTGTGCCCAAACGGACCTCGATGTCCCGTTCGACGACCTCGGCGGCGACGCCGACGTCGGCCACGTCGGCGAGGCCACGGAACTCTTCCGGCGCCATGGTGCCCAGCCGGACCATCGCGGAGGCGGCGAAGAGGATCGTGTCGACATGTTCTTTGATGGTCCGGGGAGCGAGCGGTTCCAGCAGCTTGCGGCGCTTCTCGCCAGGATCCTTCGCTCCACGCCGCGCGCGTGCCCGCTCCAGCAGAGGCTTGCTGGCCTCCTCGGCATGGCCGCGCAGCCCGCAATTGTTCCGATACGCCATGAGGTCGGAGCGAAAGCACTCCGGGAACGCAGACAGCGGAAGGTTGAGGTTCTCGCGGGTCTTCGGCACCGGGATGGTCACCGCGGGCCAACCGGGGACCTCGCGCACGGCCTGGTTCCAGGCATACCGCGCCTCGCGTGCCTTGGCAGCGACGCGGTCGGTGAGGGAGTGCCGTTCCCGGCAGTCTTGAAAATCAACGAAGGTCTGCTCGGTCACCGCGTTTGGCGCGATGCCGGTGGCGTCGCAGTAGCGAACGAACGGCGACAACACCGGGGCAAACCAAGCCTTCGTTGACGTCGTCCGGCCCGTGCGCTTGTCCCTGACCGTCACCGTCGGAATCGCGTCCCACAGGCTGCGCCACGCCGGCGACAAACTGTGGATCGGCTTGCGCTGGATCGCCACGGTTCCGGCGATCTCAAGTGCGCGCCGCACGTTGGACAGCACGTTGGACAGCGTCTTGTCCGACACGCCGAACCGCGCCCCGGTCCACGTCGCGAAGGTCGTGCGCAGAGCGACCGGGTCGGCGGGAATGGTCGCTGGATCACGGTCCAACCATACCCAGCACACCCGCTTCACATCGGCTACGATGTCCGCGCGACGGACTTCCGAGAGGTCGGCGCTCTCCACAGCACGGATGACCGCATCCAGGTACAGGCAGCGCCGCTGGCTGGCCGCGACGTCCCGCTCGGCGGCGAGTTCAGCAAAGGCAAGGCCGGTCTTCGCGGCGAGTGCCCGGAGGACGGTGTGGTCGGGATTGCGATTCCGGCCGTTCACGATGTCGGCGACAAGCTTTTCGCCCCGCCCGATGGACAGGCTGAGAGCCCGCATCGAAACCCGCCGGTCACGGCAGAAGCGCGCCAGCTGATCCGCCGCGGTCGGCAGCGCGGACCGGTCCGCGTCACAAAGAGGGATCATGGCCATCAGGGTTCCTTCCTTTGGTGAGGGGGCGAACAGAGCAGGGGATCGGGGCGGGGATCACGCGGGACGCCGCCGGACGACAGGGGACGACAGGGCCCGCCAGAGGGGATAAGGGGGTGCTGGCATCCCGTGAGGGTGACACTGGGCCCTCCTCCCCCAACCCATCCAAGACCCTGACGGAGACCGACAATCTCCGACAGGTCCCGACACGCCATCACGAGATCACATCACCGCGCCGCATCCGCTCCTCGACCAGCAGCAGCTGCTCGCGCGGGATCAGCACCCGCCGTGCCGGATGGTCAGCCCGGACGAAGATTCGCTTTTTGATCATGCGTTCGACCGAGCGAACGCTGCACCGCAGCCGGCCCGCCACTTCGGCCTTGGTCAGGAAGGACGGCAACTCGCCCAGGAGAATCGCGGGAGTGTCCTTGCGCTTCGTGCCATGCTGGGCGCGCTCGGCGTGTGCCTCGGTCTTAGTCATTGCGAGGGCCACCCACGGGCGCTGGCGCCGCGTCGGCTTGGGATCAACCATGATACTGCTCCGCTTGAGGTATGCACCCTTGACCGCGGGGCGGAATGCGCCGCATCGTGGGAGTCTGTGGGTGTTCCTGACGAAGTTTGTGGGAGTGTGTGGGAGTATGTCAACCGATGACCGGGCGCTGATCGGTGCGCTGATCGAGTTGCAGGGCGGCATCCGCCGGGTTGCCCGAGCGACCGGCCTGGATCACTCGACGCTTGCGAAGTGGCTCAAAGGCGAGCAGGCCACGCTCTCGGCTGCGAAGGTTGCCCTGCTGCGCGATGCCATCGGGCTGCCCGAGGAAATGCCGGACGATGCGAGGGTCCATGTCTGGTCACCGCGTATGGGCATGGACGCGTTGCGAAGAGCGGTCAGCGCGTTTTTTCCCCAAGGTGCTGCCGTCGCGCGGAGCCCGTGGTCCGCACCGAACCGCGACCGGCTGCGCAACCTTGCCCGGCTCACGTTTCCCGTGGAGGTCTACGGTCTGTACGATGGCCGCCGCCGGGCAGTGGTCCGAAACCCGCCTGGGGTGTTTCTCGACGTGGACACGCTGCCCGGTTTGCGCTGGATTGGTCCGGCCGGTGCCCGTTCGCTCAGGATTGACGATGCGGAGCGAGACGTCTGGATGAAGGGGACTCTCGATCTTGCCCTGTTCGATGCCGCCTGGCCTGGAAGCGGCGACAGCACGGACGCCGAGGTGATCGCCGTGATTCGGGCGCTCGGCTTGAGCAACAGGGACGCCATCGGGATCTTGCGGGAATCAGCAGCGGAAGCCAATCCACCGGAAATCCCTCCTGCACGTCGGTGAACCCGTAGCGAATGCCGGACAGGGCCTATGCGCTTGCCGCGGGAGGTTCATATCTGCGGCCACCAACCCGACGACGGCATAGGCCTGTCCTGAGCCGGATCGGATGCGCAACCGCACGGAAGGACCTTCGAGTGGCGCTCGACCCTGTTTCTCTCGCCGAATACGCCGCCCAGACCGAGTCCATGGACGTGGATCGCGGGCTGGAGCCCCTGTCACCGGCAGACCAGCACACGAACAAGAAGACCGCTTCTGGGAAGACCGTTGTGCCGTTGCGGCCCCGGTCGACGCCCGGCATCGAGCGCGACCCTTTTGGGGAGTTGCCGCGCGGGGTTTATCGCCTGACGGCCGAGCAGGCCGCTGGGGCGGGTCTGCCGTCTTGGGCTGACCTGCTGCCGCCCGAGCAGGCCCGCGCCAAGCTCGACGCGGCCATGCGGGATACCATTGCCATGATGGCCGGTGTGCGTGCGGATGGTGCCATGCCCGCCGTTCTGGTTCGTGCCACCGCCGGCCTCGGCAAGAACGACGCGCTTTGGAGGGCGCTCGGGGAGCGCGCGCCGCTGGAGTTGCCCGCCCCGACCAGCGGCCGAACGGTGCCTGGGAGCGACCCCGGCCGTATTCCCGTCCTCTATCTGGCGCCGCGCCGGGATCTGGCGGAGCAGGAACTCAAGCGCGCTGCGGCTGTCGGGCTGCGCGCCCGTCGCTGGCGTTCGCGGCTGGACGCGGCCGAGGATGGCGAGCCGATGTGCGTGATGCATGATCAGACGCGCGCGCTGTACGATGCGGGCCGTGGTGCCGATGTGGGCCGGCTGTGCCAGACGGTGGTATGCGGTGCCGATGGTCGGGAGCAAACCGTTCATTGCGACGCCTATGGCGCCTGCCGCTTCCGCCGGCAGACCGACGACGTCAAACACCTCGCGGCCGCCGGCGGGATCGATGTTCTCATTGCAACGCACCGCTATCTGACGCTCGGCGCTCCGGCCGGCATGGTGCCGGGGCTCGTGGTCGTCGATGAGCGTTTCGACGGCCTGCTCATCGGCGAAAGCCGGATCGGCACGGCGGCACTAGCCGCGACGACGGCGAACGGTCGCCCGGGCGCTGAACTGCACGCGATCCGCGACCGTCTCGCGGCATGGATGGCAGCGCACATCGACCATTGCGAACCGGGAACTGGTTTCGACTTTGCCGCTGCCGTCCAGGCGTTGCTCCAGACCCCGTTGGCCGCTTACGTCGGCGAGGCGCTCCTGGCGTGTGAAAAGCGCGCGGACCTTGGTCCGTACATCCGCCCCAACATGGCGGTGGCGGACCTGCCGCTCGCTGGCGCGGGTGGCCCGCGGGCCGCGGCCGAGGCTCGGAGCGAATGGCAGTTCTGGACGCTCGTCGTGCGCGAGATCGAGCGGCAAGCCGGCCTCGGGCCTGATCGCATCGCTCCGAACCGACAGGTCAAACTGCTGCGGGTGCGGGCACGCACCGACTCCGGGGAGGCTGTCATGGGGCGCGTGCTGCGGCTGTCCTATCGTCTGGAACCGGCAAAAGAGTTCCGCGGGAGGCCGCTGGTTGCACTTGATGCGACCGGGGATGTCGAGATGCTGCGTCCGCATTTTCCGGATCTCGCATGGTCCGTGGAGCGCGTGGATGCCGCGCAGCCCGGCATTCGCCGCATCCTTATCCCCGACTCCGTCGTTTCCGACACGCAGGTTCTGGGCGGTGGGCCGGGGACGCTGTCCAAGACCATGGTCGCTCAGCTTGTCCGGACGGTGGCGGATCACATCCGACAGGGCCGGCAGCGCGTCGCCATCGCCTCGACCACCATGGTCGAGCGTATGGTCGGTGCGCGCCTCGCCGCCGATCCCGACCTCCGGGGGCGTTTCCTCCTGAGCTCCGAAGCGGTTGCGCGGCATGGGGCAGCCGACGCCTTCCACGCTTGTGATGCGATCGCCCACAGCGGCACGCCGCTGCTCAAGAACCTGGTTGAAGAGGTCAAGGTATTGGCAGGGCGCCATCAGCGGCTGGCCGTTCTTGCCACGATGGCGGTGGAGCGCGCGATCGTGGCGCTGCTGACACTCTCCGGCGACATGCCGGCGAACCTGGTGTTCGGCCACTTCGGTGCCCAGCGTGGAATGAACATGATCGCGGACTGCGACGGCTACTACCTCATCGGCCGGTTGCAGCCGCCTCCGGAACAAATCGAATCGGGTGCGATGGCACTCTGGGGCGATGCCGCGGAGCCTCCGCCGTGGCTCAACCCGACCGGGGGCGAGGAGACGCGCTATCCGCACCACATCGGCTACTACCACATCGACGGCGAGGTCTTGGCGCGCGCTCATGTGCCGATGCCGGAGGATGCACGCATGCGCGCCGTGCTCGCCCAGATCCGTGAAGCCGAGCTTATCCAGGCGGACGGGCGGGCGCGCGGGGCTCACCGCACGACGCCAGCTTACGTGTATCACCGCGGTGCCATTCCGCTCGAACTTCCGTACGACGAGGTGCTGCCCGCCGCCGCGATCGTCGGAGGCTACGGCCGCCTGGAGACGGCGCGCCGCAAGCTTGGGGGTATTCTGCCGGCGAGCAAGACCCTCCTGGCGGAGTTGTCCGCGCGGGCCTTCGGAAGACCGCTGTCGGAAGATGCCGCCAACCAGATCCTGCGTCGCGCAGGGCTGACCGGCATCGGCGAGATGGTCGAGGGTTGGCGGAGCGGCGCCGACGACGCGGAGCAAAAGGGTACGGACAGCTATAGGAACTCTTATGGAGTTCGTACCCTTTTCGCCGGACTGCGGATCGCGCGTGTTTCGTGGCAGGGTGCCCGTGGGCGTCAGCCCTACGTGCTGATCGACCCTGACATCGCGGAACCTGAAGAGGCTGTGCGCACGTTGCTGGCCAGCGTCGGCAAGACCATGACGATGTGCCGCCTCGAGCGCCGCCGGGACGCCACCCTGGTTCATTTGATCCGCCCGCATCGCGCCTGACACACACGCGACGGCACAGGCAAGAGGACGATCCTGGCGGCCGCCGGTCCAGGGAGGACTTCGGCCGAAGGGCGGCTCACCGCCGTCCGGCCCTTCAACGGTGAAGGCCACCCTGCCGCGCAAGCACCGCCTGCGCGGCACATCGAGGGAGGGCACCCCGTCGGCCGGCGGACCGGGCGATTCAGGCCGGCACCGTGTCTCGGCTGGTCCAGCACGCCGCTGCGGCGGGCAGGGTGAGAGGCTCTATCCGGACTAGCGATGCCGAGCCGCGTCCGACGAGGCGGGCGACCGCAGCAGGCGACACACCAGCTCGGTGCGGCTCCGGACGCGCAGCCCGCGGAAGATCGCCGTGCCGTGGACCTTGACGGTGCCCTCGCTGATGCCAAGCCGGCCCGCGATCGTCTTGTTGGGCAATCCCTCGGCGATCAGCACGGCGATGTCCCGCTGCCGTGGGGTCAAGCAGGCGAGATCGGCGCCGAGCGGAGCGGTTTCTGCGCCGGTGATATCGGCCGGAGGCGGCGAACAGGATACGGACCGTGCAACAGTGGCCGGCACCAGGCAGAACCCGGCCGCGATGCCGGCGAGGGCGGCCTGAAGGGCGTGTGGTGTTTCCTGGCCCGTCAGCAGCAGGTCGGCGCCGGTCGCAAGCAGGGTGGCCGGATTGCCGCTCCACGCCGACGGCACGGCGAGAGCGATCACCGGCGGGTGGCGCAGCGTCCGCAGGTGTGCGACGTGGAACTCCGTCTCCACATCCGGTGCAGGCACGTGGAGGACCACGAGACCATGGTCGGCCGAGCGATCAACGCTCCAGATCGAGTCCAGAACCTCGACGTGGGCGGTGGGGGCGGCGTGCTCGATGAGTCGGACGAGCCCCTGGCCGGCCAGGAAGTCTGCGCTGATCACGACGGCGCGTGTCAACGTGGAAGGTTGTGCGAGAGGCGCGGTCAGAGCGGGAAGGTTGGATGACATGCGGTGTGCTCCATAGCAAGGGGCAGGTGTGCGGCGGAACGCGCGGTGGTCAGAAACAGCCGGTGGGCTGGTGGACGCTGGAAGGGCGGCCACCAGCAATTCCGCTTAGTGGAACGCGGAAGCGCACCAACCGGCAGACGTTTCCGGCGGACGGCATCCACTTGACCGCTGTGCCCGCGCGGCGTGGAAATGCAGGACGATCCCCCGCAGCCCTGAGGCCAGCGTCCACGAGGACTCGGCGAGAAGCGCTGTGGTCACGGTGTCGCTGATCAGCGACGTTGCTTGCGCGTAAGCGGTCTCCCCTACGGCGATCGATGCGCGGTCGTCAGCGCAGACCGCAACCACGGAGGTGACCGTGACGACCGGCTTGACCGCCACCGGCGCTGCCAGCGTCGCAGTAGCCAGACCGTGGACCTTGGTGCCGTGAAGCCATAGGGGGGCGGTGGCGTGAAGGGCGGCTGGAACGTCGGCGAGGCGGCGGCGGAAACGCTCGGTGTCGAGGTCCCCACCCGCGTGGGGCGGAGCGAGCAGGTCGAGGGCGACCAGTTCCGCAGGGAGGATCCGCATCAGGTCGCTCACCCACCCTGCGGCCCGGGCGTGGAGCGGGGTTTCGAGGCGGCAGGCGTGACCGTCCAGCCTGAGCACACCGTCGGCGTAGAACAGGTGGACGGGGTGCGTGTGCGCGAGGGCGTGCGAGAGAGAGCGCATCGGTTGTCTCCGGTGAGAAGAGGTCCGACGCGGCGTCCGGTG
>JBKHVJ010000007.1:0-20556 GCA_046570145.1 Alphaproteobacteria bacterium | reverse complement strand
CGATGGCGACCCCGGTCAGCGCGGCGTGACCGACCGCCTCGGAGAAGAAGGCCAGCCGCTTGGTCACCACCAGCGTGCCGAGCCCGCCCAGCACCGGGCCGATGACCAGACCGGAGAGCAGCGCGTTGACCAGAAAGCCGTGGGTCAGGCTGGCGGGCAGCCACCCGGCCGCGGCCCAGCCCTGGATCAGGGCGCGCAGGGTTTCGAAACTCAAGACGCCATCTTTCGAGGAGCGGTGGAGAACAGGCCGAGCACCCGGTCGGGCGACAGCATCTCCGGCGGCGGGCCGTCGAACAGCACGCGCCGGTTCAGCCCCGACACCCGCGTCGCCAGCCGCCGCACCTGGGCGAGGTCGTGCTCGACCCACAGGATGGTGGTGCCGGCGGCGGTGAGCCCGGCCAGCAGGGTTTCGAAAATGGCGACGCCGGCCTCGTCGAGCGCGGTCATCGGCTCGTCGAGGACGATCAGGTCGGGCGTCGGGATCAGCGCCTGGGCGAGCAGCACACGCTGGCGCTCGCCGCCCGACAGGGCGCCGAAGCGGCGGCGGCCCTTGCCGGCCATGCCGACGCGGGCCAGCGCCTCGCCATAGCCCAGCCGGCGGTCCGGTCCGAGGAAGGCGGGGCGGCGCTGGCACAGCACAGCCAGGAAATCCTCCACCGTCAGCGGCAGGCCGCGGTCGAACTCGACCGCCTGCGGGACGTAGGCGATGGTGCCGGGCGCATCGCCCGGCCAGTCGAGCCGGATGGTGCCGCGGTGCGGCGCTTGTCCCAGCAGGGCGCGGATCAGCGACGACTTGCCGCCGCCGTTGGGGCCGACCACCGCATGGACGGCGCCGGGAGCCACGGCGAGCGAGACCTGTTCGAGGATGGCGGTGCGGCCGAGCGTCAGGTCGACCCGGTCGAACAGGATGGCGGGGCCATTTGCTCTCATGCCGCTCGGTCTCATGCCGCTCATTGGCCGGTCTCCAGCATCGCCTGGACCAGCGTGTCCATGTTGCGGGCCATCTCGCGCTCGAACTGGTCGGCGGCATAGTCGCCATGCGAGATGTGGGAGAAGCTGTAGAGCCGGATGCCGGTCTCGCGGCGGATCGTCTCGACATAGGCGCTGGGGAAGTTCAGCTCCGAGAAGATCACCTGCACGTCGAGCCTGCGCATCGTCGCGATGGTCTCGGCAAGCTGGGCCGGGCTGGGCTCGATGCCGTGGGCCGGCTCGACGACGGCGGAGACCTCCAGCCCGAACTCGCGCAGCAGATAGTCGTAGGCGCCGTGGATGGTGGCGACCCGCAGGCGGGTGTCGCCGGCGCTGGCCAGCTTGCCCAGCGCGTCGGCGCGCAGCTGGCGCAGCCGGCGGGAATAGGTCCGGGCGTTGGCGGTGTAGGCCTCGGCGTTGGCCGGGTCCAGCCGCCCCAATTCGCGGGCGATGGTGGCGACCTGAAGCACCGAGCCGGTGATCGAGAGGAAGCTGTGCGGGTTGACGACCTTGCCCGATGCCCGAGCTGCCGACTGCGCCATCGACCCGGCGGCGGGCAGCAGCGGCACGTCGGCGTTGGCCTCGACCACCGGCAGGCCGGGCTTGGACGAGGCGGCGATCATCCGTCCGGCGAAATCGTCGTGGCCGATGCCGTTCAGCACGATGGCGTCGAGGCTGCCGATGCGCTGGATGTCCTCCGGACGCGGCTCGTAGGCATGCGGGTTGAAGCCGGCGGGGATGATCGGCACCACCTCGGCCCTGTCGCCGACGATGTTGGCGACATAGGAATAATAGGGGTGCAGGGTGATGCCGAAGCGCTTGCGCTCGGCGGCAGCGCCGGCGCCGGCGGGAAGAACGCCGGCCGCCAGGGTGGCGCCGAGGAAGCGGCGACGGTTCAGGGAAAGGGTCATCGAGGCATACTCATCGGGTCACGCCGGCGGTGAAGGTGGAGGTGATCCGCTTCCAGCCGGCCGCCGCCAGCGACGCCTCGTCGAGGCGGGCGGGCGGCGCCTCGGCGGCGCGCTTCAGCCAGATCGCGGGGCCATGGCCGTCGCTATGGCCGTCGTCGTGCCCGTCCAGCAGCAGGACCAGCGACCCCGCTATTCCGGGATCGGCGGACAGGCCGGCATAGGCGACCGTCCCGCCGGCTTCCGCCAGGGTCCAGACATGGCCGCCGCGCGCCGCGGCGCTGGCGTCGGTGGCAAAGGGCGGCAAGGCCTGGGCTGCCAGCTCGGCCGGGGACGGTGCCCAGCCGTTGGACGTGCCGCCAGTCTTGCGCAGGGCGACGATCTCGGCGGCGATCTCGTCGGCCGCCATCCTGAGGTCGGCGTGCAGCCCCTGTTCGGCGGCGGTCAGGGCGGTGCGGGAATCGAGCTGGTCGGCGGCCAGGGCGGCCTCCGCTTCCGGTGCCGGCCGCAGCCCGACCGCCGCCGTGGCGGTGCCGAGGATCAGGCCGGCGGCGAGCAGAACCCACAGGGTCTCGCGCTCGGCGCCTGCGCGGCGGACGATCTGATGGTGCATGGGGTGGAGAGCCCTATTTGATGGCGCTGTGCTCGATCTCGACCGTGTGGCCGGGGCCGGCATCGAACAGCACGTAGAAATCCTGGGCCGGGCGCGGGAAGGACAGGGTGGAGTCCTCGCCCAGCCTGCCCTTGACCAGCACCTGCTCGTCATAGCCGATCACGTCCAGCACCACGCCGGGCGCCTTCGAGCCGTCGGAGAAGCCGCCGGTGCAGACCACCGTCTGGCCGTCCGCCATCCTGCAGTCGCAGACCGGGTAATGGGCGTGGGCGGCGGTGGCGGCGCACAGGGCCGACAGGGCGGCGGCGACCGCCAGGACATGAATACGGGCAGTCATCGCTTTCCTCCCAGAAAACCGGCCAGCGGGGTCGAGGTCTGATGGATCCGTCCGCTCCAGTCCTCGACCGTCACCCACAGCTCCTCGGTCCCGGCCGGCTCGGCCGGCACCGCCACCTCGGCCTCCCGCTCGTACGGGTTGCCGAAGCTGAGCGCGCCCGCGGCGCGCAGGTTCCGCGGCTTGCCGACGCGCAGGAAGACGCCGCGCACCTTGTCGATGTCGGCCGGGCGGATATGGACGTGGTACTCCTTCATCCATTCGCCGTTACCGGCCCAATGCGGCGACTCGTCGTAAGTGACGAGCGTGATCGGGAAGGAGCCGGCGTTGACGTCCCGCCGGATCTCGGGCGGGGCGAAAATCGGCTTCGGGCTGAAGTAGTTGGGCAGGAAAGGAAGCGGCACCAGCATCATCAGCGCGCTGAGATGGAATTTGCCGCGATGCCAGAATTTACGCATTGGAGGATGCCCTCGCCGTCCTCAGCTCGCGCACCGCCTCGACGGTGGCGCGCGCCGTCCGCTTGGTCCAGATCAGCATGCCGCTGAACACCAGCAGGCTCATCAGCGAGCCGAAGGCGAACCAGATCAGCTTGACCGGCAGGCCGCCGAAATCGCCGGTGTGGAGCGCCCGCATGATGGTGCGGGTCAGCTCGACGCCCGAGGCGCCCTCCAGCCCGCCCTCCACAACGATCACCTTGGCGGTGTAGGGATTGACGCGGACGATGTCCGGCAGCAGCGGCACCTGCCCGCTGGAGCCGATCACCGACGCCGTGTCGTAGGCGGTGTCGGGCAGCCGCAGGTAGCGCAGCCGCATGTCGGGCAGGGCGGTCGTGGCCGCGGCCACCACGGCGTCGGCGTCGATTTTCGGCCTGACCGCCGACACGGGAATCTGGTCGCGGGCGACCATCACCGGCGCCTTGCCGCCGCCCAGGCCGATGCCGAGCTGGAACAGGGCGATGTAGATCAGGAACCACAGGCTGGTGACGGAGATGACGGCGATGAACCAGATCGACCAGGTGCCGGCGACGCGGTGCAGATCGCCCCACATCACGCGGGGCGCCTGCCTCCAGCGGATGCGCGGCTGGTAGAAGGATTTCCAGAAGCGCTTGTAGACCACGAGCCCGGTGACGAGCGAGCCGGCCAGCGGGATGGCCAGCGCCGTCACCAGATACCAGCCGGTCGGGAAGGTCATCAGCCAGCCGTGCAGAGCCCGGATGAACTGGCGGAACGAGTTGCCGGGGGACAGGCCCTGGACCACGCCGGTCACCGGGTTGACCCAGGCGGTGGTGAAGGTGCCGTCGGGCAGCGCCATCTCGGCGCCCACCGCCATGTGGGATCCGCCCCAGCTCAGCGAACCGACCCGCCCGCCGGGCGCCGCCGCTTCGGCCGCGGCGATCAGCGCGCTCGGCGGCAGCGGCTGCCCCTCGCCCGACGCCCGCATCGACGGATCGACCAGCCAGGTGATCTCGGTGCTGACCACGGCGATGGTGCCGGTGACGCAGACGAAAAACAGGAAGGCCCAGATCGGCATCGCCAGCCAGGAATGCCACAGGAACCACAGCCGCGTGCGCGACTTGCCAGCACTCATCTCGATCCTCTCCGCACGGACGCCATCGCCCTTCCCCCTCAGACGAACGGGCGGGCCTCCAGCCTCAGGATGAAATGCGAAGGATTCTCATTTTTTCGGATGTGCGCGACGCTGTTGCACCGAGGCGATGAGATCTGATGCCAGCAGGTCGATGGGGTGCGCAAAGTGTGGCGACAGTTGGGGCGGGAGGGCATCGACGTCGCACGTTGCTCGGTGGCCCGTTTGATGAGGCACATGGGTCTGAAGGGGGCGACACGGGGCAAGACGATGCGCACCACGATCAGCGACCGAGCGGCGCCTCCCCAATCGCAAGCTGACGGCTGACCCGCATGCAACAGGCCGCAACGGGGCGATCGCCCCCGTGGCCTGGCGATCAGGTGCCTGTCCGCCCGGATGCCGGGACTAAACATCTAGATGAGGGTGATAGTGATCTTGCCCCGGTTCGGTAGACACCTCAGCTAAGCTCCGATTGGAGCGGGAAGGTGTCGGCGATTCACCCGGTCGAGTGGACACGGCGGTCCCGGCGGCGCCGGGTCACGGCCCGTCGACCGGCTGGCTTTGCCCATCAGTGGCCGAGGGCCGGGCCGGGCGAAAGGCGGTGGCCGGCCGGAAAGCCGTGGGTCCTCGCGCGCCAGGCGATGAGGAAGCCGATTGCCAGCAACAGGGCCATGGCCCATGGGAACGCGGATACTCCCCACGCTTCGAGCAGAACACCGCCGAGAAGACCACCGCAGGCGATCGCAGCGTTCCAGGCGACAACGTTCATCGACAATGCGACGTCCGCTCCGTCAGCGGCGGCATCAGCCAAGGCTGTCTGAAGAAGTGTGGCGGCTCCGCCGAAGGTGACGCCCCAGGTCGCCACCGCGACCAAGAGGACCGACGGAACCACCGCCCAGACGGCAAGCACCAGCGAGGTGAGGCCGAATGCCAGCAAGCTGAGGAGCACGGTCCGGCGGAGAGCCCGATCGACGAATTTTCCCGCGACCCATATGCCGACCAGCGCGGCCACGCCGAAAACCAGAAGCACCAGGTCGACATGATCGGCAAGATTTGCCACGGCAACGAAGGGGGCGATGTATGTGTAGAGAAGATTGTGGGCCAGCATCCACGCGATGACGACGCAGAGAACCGGCCGAACGCCGGGGGTCTTGAAGACCTGCGGCAACGGACTGCGATCGCCTTTGGCCTGCCCGGCATAATCCGGGACCTTTGCGAGAACCCAGGCGATCAAGATCAGCGTCAGCAACGACATGATGCCGAAGGCCCAGCGCCAGCCGACCGAGGTCCCGAGCCACGTTCCGAGCGGAACACCGAGGGAAAGTGCGATCGGCGTCCCGACCATCGCAATCGCCACAGCCTTGCCCTGCTGGCTCAAGGCAACCATCCGGCGCGCGTAGCCTGCCAGCAGGCTCCAGGCCAAGCCGGCAGAGACGCCGGCAAAGAACCGGGCGGCCAGCGTCAGCCAATAGGCGGTGGAAATCGCCGTGACCGAGTTGAAGATCAGGAACCCGAAGATGGCCAGCAAGAGAACAGTGCGTCGCCGCCAGCCGCTCGTGGCAAGCGTCAGGGGAATGGCGGCCAGGACGGAGCCCATGGCATAGGCCGTTACGGTCTGCCCTGCCAGGGATGACGACACGGCCAGGCCGTCGCTGATCTGTGGCAACAGTCCGGCCGGCAGAGTTTCAGTCACGATGCAGAGGAATCCGGTCATCGCAAGAGCCAGCAGCCCTGCCACCGGCAACCGGTCCGCCTCCTCACGCGTCGCTATCGTGGTCGTCGATGTCATCGAACCCTCGTTTATATATGGATCGTTCAATCCATATATCGAGGACGGACGTCCCTTGGCAAGCAATTGTGGATCGGTTAGTATAGAAATGGCTGGACGGAGGGGACATGGCGCGAACTGGACGCCCGAGGGAGTTCGACCGCGACGAGGCGCTCGATGCCGCTTTGTCCCTGTTCTGGGCGCAAGGTTACGAGCCGACCTCGCTTGCGCAACTCAAGGCCTGCATGGGGGACATTTCTTCGGCGAGCTTCTATGCCGCCTTTGGATCGAAAGAAGCGCTGTTCCGCGAAGTCGTCGGGCGATACCAGTCCACTTATGGTCAAGTGACGGCCTGCTTGACGGATGGCAGTCTGCCGCCGCGACAGGCGATTGAGCGTGCGCTGAGGCGCTCCGCCGAGATGCAAACCAACCGGGAGCATCCGCCTGGTTGCCTAATGATCCTCGGAGCGAACAACTGCGCCCCCGAGAACCGGCATATCGACGGCGTCCTGGCGGCCGATCGAATGAAGAATCGGCAGGGGATCAGGGATTGTATCGCCCGTGCCGTCGCCTCCGGAGAGCTGTCGCCTTCGACCAACGCCGATGCACTGGCGACAGTGTTTCACACATTTCTCATGGGCATTGCCTTTGAGGCGAGGGACCGCACTGAGCCCACGAAACTCAGTGCCTCGATCGATGCTCTCATGGAACTGTGGGACCGGCACCGCGCATGACGGGCCGGCCACGGTGCGACGGACCAACCATCCGGCCTCCTCCACGTCCGTCGGGCGGCACCAAAGCCGGCAGATGACCAGCTTGGGCATGCCCGCCTCCCGCAAGAGCGCCTGATCACAACCGGTCGCCGGTGGACTCCGCTCTCACGCCGAATTGTGCGCCAAAGTCAACGGAACCTCTTCACGCTCCCGCATCCCGCCGCTTGTAGAGGAGTTCCAGGCAGTCCAGATTCTCGTGCAACTGGCGAAACAGATCGCCGGGATCGCTGACCGCCTTGCGCTGATCGTCCGTCCGCAAAAGGCCATGCACCGCCAGATCCGCCAGAATCCCAGCGACCTCCCTGGCCGTCTTGCGCCCGCCATCGTGAAACCACCATGTCGTCCAGCTGCACATTCCGATCAGCGCGAAAGCGGCGACGCGGGGGTCCACCGGACGGAACACGCCCTGCTGGATCCCTCGTGCGATTTGCGTCGTGAAATGGTCGAGCACGGCCCGTTTAGAGCGCTCATGCACCGCGCGCAGGTCGGGCGGCAGTTCCACCTCGGTCCGATCGACGACCCGGAACTGAAGAGCGTGCGAGAGGAGAAGCTCGACATGGCCGCTCACCATGGAGCGCAGGACCTCGACCGGATCGTCGTCGGTCCGGGCTGAGAGCATGGCGGATTGCCGATCGCTGACGACGGTGACCTCCTCCACCAGCGAAGCCAGCACTTCTTCCTTGCTTTTGAAATAGTAGTAGAGCGCCGTGCGTCCGACATTCAGCGCGTCGGCGATATCCTGGAAGCTGGTGCCCGCAAAGCCGCGTTCGGCGAATAGCTTTGCCGCCGCGTCGAGCACGCTTTGGCGCAGCAGCGCCTTCCGGCCGGTTTCCGCTTTGGCCGATGTTCTGCCCACCCCGTCCTCCTATCCGGCTTCTCCACGCCGCAGGATGGGAGGTTTTGACGCGAACGTCAAATTTTTGAAGCGTTGCCGGACGAGGCTCCCCAATCCCGCGGGCATCGAAGGCTTTGAAAACATTGCCCTGAACGGCAATGACCACAACACAGGTGCGACAATGCGCGCCTTGACAGGAATTTCCGCCTATTGACGGTACCGTCAATTATTCGTCACCATGTCAAATATGCAGGACGGGCAGCATCGATCAATAGCCGTGCCGGCCTGCCTCAAGACCAACATACGGGCGGATCGCGCCGCCCTTCGTAAGGGAGACGATGGACATGCCGGTTTCGGGCACACCCGCGCCTGCCGCACTTCAGTCAGCGGATCAGGCGGCGACGGCGGGATTTCTCAACACCGATTGGAACCCACGCGACCTTCCCGAGGGCACGCTGACCCGCAACGTGGCGCTGCGCACGGCTGACCGGGCGGCGACGGGAGGCACGCTCTATGTCCGCGGACGCAGCGACACGGTCGTGTGCATCATGCACCCGCGGGAATTCATGGCCTGCCATTACCTTGTCCCGGACATCGTGGAGGCCGGCTTTGCCGCCTGGTCCCAGTCGCCACGCTCCGTCGGCAACGACAGCCGGCTTGAGCACGAGACGGCTCTGTTCGATGTCGCCGCCGGGCTGTCCTTCCTACGCGCCCAGGGCTTCCGTCGCATCGTCCTGCTCGGCAACTCCGGCGGCGGCAGTCTCTACGCCTTCTACATGCAGCAGTCGCAGCTGGCGCCGGACCGGCGGATCGCCCGCACGCCCGGCGGGCGGCCGACCAACCTCGCGTCGCTCGACATGCCGGTGGCGGATGGGCTGGTGCTGGTTGCTCCGCATCCCGGCCAGGGCATGCTGCTGATGGGATGCATCGACCCGTCGGTGACCGACGAGGATGACGCGCTGTCTGTGGATCCGGCGCTCGACCCCTTCAGCCCGGCGAACGGCTTCGCGGAACCGCCGCGACCGTCCCGTTACTCTCCGGACTTCGTCGAACGCTACCGCTCCGCGCAGCGGGCCCGGGTCGCGCGCCTGGACGAACGGGCGCATGCCCTGATCGGGGAACGGCTGGCGGCGCGCAAGCGCGCCAAGGAAACCGGCAGCATCGACGACCGGCGGCGCGGCGCCCACACGCCACTCATGACCGTTTGGCGGACCGATGCCGACCTGCACTGTTTCGACCTCAGCCTCGATCCTTCCGACCGCGGCTATGGCTCCCTGTGGGGGCGGGATCCCTTCGCCTCCAACTACGGCGCGGTCGGCTTCGCCCGCGTCTGCTCCCCTGAGGCGTGGCTGTCGACCTGGTCGGGCCTGTCGTCGAACGCCTCCCTGCACAAGACCGCGGCAGCCGTCGAACAGCCGTTGCTGCTGGTCGAGTACACCGGCGACGTCTCGACCTTCCCGTCGAGGGTCGCGTCTCTGTTCGACGGCTTCGCCACACGACGCAAAACGCATCTGCGCATCCGCGGCGATCACCACGGCCGCGCACTGACCCCGGATGAGGAGCCGGGCCGCTACGCCGCCGGCCGGGCGGTCGGCGGGTGGCTGCGCGACCATTTCGGCGGCTGAGCGCCGCGAACGATAGGAATTGAACGATAGGAATTCAAGGAGACCAGCATGCTCGAACGACCCGCGACGCGGCTCCGCCTGCGCGGCGTGGACCATACCGCCCGCCCGACCTGGAAACTGCGCGAAACCGTGGAGTTCTACCGCGACAAGCTAGGCCTGCCGCTCGTCCATGTCATCTCGGCGCGCGGTTGGGGCCCGGCCACCCATCCCGACTTCCTGCATTTCTTCTTCGACAGCGGCAACGGCAGCACGATCGCCTTTTTCTATTATCTCGGGTCCGACCAGCCGGAGGCGCTGGAAGGGCGCGCAGCGATGCCGCCGCTGCCGGATGACCACGTCTTCGATGCGACACACACCGCCTGGCTCGTCGACAGCGAAGAGGAACTGAAGGACTGGAAGCGGCGCCTGGAAGCCGGAGGTCTGACAGTCTCGGTGGAGACCACGCACGAGGTGATCGAGTCCATCTACGTGCGCGATCCCAACGGCTATTTCGTGGAGATCACCCGCAAGCTGCGGCCGCTGAACGCCATCGATGCCACCGACGCCGCCCTGACCCTGCGGGCCGCCCTGGACGCCGAAGACGCGGCATCCGCCGAAGGCCGGCGCGTCGTCGCCATCGACGAGATCTGGACACGCAAGTCCGCGCTGCTCAATGCGGACGGCGGCCACGCGGCGGCGGTCAGCATCTTCGTGCCGCGGCTGGAGGAATTCGCCAGCCTGACCCGCGCGGCCCGCGGGCGCGGCGACTGCACCGTCACCGCGCTGGACACCCACGACCGTATCGATGCCGAAGGGCCGGTCGAGTTCCAGCGTCGCGCACTCGGGCTGAAGCCGGCGGTCTGGTACGGGCTTTTCACCGGCGGCATCCGCGGCCGGATCGAGATCTTCGACCGCGACCGCGTCGTCATCGCCCCCGCTGCTTAGCCGGCCCGCGCATCAAAACGCATCAAGGGGAGGACAGAGATGACAGGAATCCGCAATCCCATAAGCGGAGTTGTCTACACGCCGGCCGATCAGGCCGAACGATACCTTACCGACGGAGCCTGGATCCCGTCCACCGTCGGGGACGTGCTGCGTGCCACCGCAGCGCGCCATCCTGACAAGCCGGCCCTGATCGGCGACGAGCGGACCGTCACCTTCGCCGAACTGGACGGGGCGAGCGACCGGTTGGCCGCTGCGCTGCTGGCGCTGGGCCTTGCCGCCGGCGACCGCGCGATATTCCAGATGGGCACGACGATCGAGACGGTAATCGTGCTCGCCGCCTGCTTCAAGGCGGGGATCGTCCCTGTCTGCACGCTGCCGCAGCACCGCGAGGTGGAGATCGGCGAGTTGGCCCGGCAGAGCGGCGCCCGCGGCTACTTCGTCCAGGCGGACTTCAGCCGTTTCGACCTCGTCGATTTTGCCGTGTCCATGATGGAACGGCACCGCAGCCTGCAACATCTCGTGGTTGCGCGGGGTGGGAGGTCCGCCGGACTGGCGCTGGAGAACCTGATCGCCGCCGTTCCGGCGGAAACCGCGCGCGCCCGGCTGGCCGGCATGCCCTTCGGTCCACAAGACGTGCTGACCTTCCAGCTGTCCGGCGGCACAACCGGACTGCCCAAGATCATTCCGCGTTTCCATGCCGAATATCTCGGTCATGTGCGGCACCTGATGAGGCTCTACGGGATGACGGCGGACAGCCGCATTCTGTGGTCGCTGCCCCTGCTGCACAATGCCGCCCAGGTCTATGCGCTGATGCCGATGATGCTCGGCGGCGCGACCGTCGTCCTGATGCCGAAGGTCGACATCCGGCGCATGCTGGAGCTGATCGAGGCGCACCGCGTCACCCACGCACTGTCGGTCGGCCCCATCGCACCGCAGCTGATGGGCTATGCGGACATCCGGCGGCACGACCTGTCCTCCCTCCGCCTGTTCGCGACGATGAGCCGTGCCGACAAGCTGGAGGAGCACATCGGCGTGCCCTGTTCCAACCTTTACGGCATCACCGAGGGGTTGCTTCTCGGCTCGCCGGCGGACGCCCCGACGGAGCGGCGGCACCGCACGCAGGGCACCTCCGGCTGTCCGTTCGACGAGATCCGGCTGCTCGAACCGGGAACCGAGACCCCGGTGCCGCCCGGCCAGATGGGCGAGCTGTGCTTCCGCGGCCCGTCCAGCCTGCGCGGCTACCTGGACAATCCGACGGCGAATGCCGGGGCTTTCACGTCCGATGGCTTCTACCGCACGGGGGACATCATGACGGCCCATGTCGTGAATGGGCAGACCTGCTACGCCTTCGAAGGGCGCCTGCGCGACAACGTCAACCGCGGTGGCGAGAAGATCGGCTGCGAAGAGGTGGAGGCCTATGTCAGCCGCCATCCCAGCGTCGCCGACGCCAAGCTGGTCGCCATGCCCGATCCGGTCTATGGCGAGAAGGGCTGCATCTTCATCGTCACGCGGCCAGGCATGCCGGCTCCGAACGTGCAGGAGCTGGGCGCCTTCCTGACCGGTTGCGGGCTTGCGAAATACAAATGCCCGGAGCGCGTCGAAGTGCTGGACGAGTTCCCCCTCACCCGCGTCGGAAAGCTGGACAAGCCGGCGCTGAAGACACTGATCGCCGACATGTTGGCGGCTGAATCCACGGCAGGTGCGGCATGACCCCCAACGACTTCACAGCAACCGAATACGTCGTCGGCACCACCCCCCTGGTGATCCGCCGCCGGGTGAAATGGGGGGAATGCGACCCGGCCGGCGTCGTCTACACCGTCACCTTCAGCGAATACGTCATCTCGGCCGCGGAGCTGTTCTACGGCAGCCTGTTCGGCACCACCCCGCAGCGCGCCAAGGACGAGCAGGGATTCGGCACGCCCACCCGCGCCCTCGACTTCGACTTCCGCCGGTCGCTGCGGCCGGACGAGGAGTTCGAGATGACCGTCACGGTCGCGGAAATCCGGAACCGGACCTACGTGCTGCGGATCTGCGCCCGCACGCTCGATGGCGACATCGCGTTCCTGGCGCATCTGACCCCGGTCTGCGTCGCCCGCGGCGAACGCCGCTCCATCGACATCCCCCCGGCATTCCGGCAGGCGCTGGAACGCTACCACGGCGCCTGTGCTGCGGATGGCCGTGCGGCGGAAGGAGGCCCGGCATGAAGATCACCATCGTCGGAGGCGGCCCGGCCGGCCTTTATTTCGCCCTGCTCGCCAAGAAGCACGACCCGTCGCACGACATCCAAATCTTGGAACAGAATCCGCGGGGCGCCACCTACGGCTGGGGTGTCGTCTTTTCCGACGTCGGCCTTTCCTTTCTGAAGGAGGCGGACCCGGACTTCTTCGCCGAATTCACCGCCGGGCACGAATGCTGCGACTACATGGAGATCGTGCACCGCGACACCCGCGTGCAGATCCACGGCAATCACTTCTCCCGCACCGCCCGGCTCGCCATGCTGGAAACGCTGGAGCAGGCCTGCCTGCGGGTGGGTGTGGAGATCCGCCACGGCGAACGCATCACCGACATCGACGCGCTGGCGCGTGATGCCGACCTGCTGGTCGGGGCCGACGGCGCCAACAGCGCGGTGCGCCTGCACTACGCCGAACAGTTCCGCCCCAGCTTCGAACGGCGACGCAACAAGTTCGCCTGGTACGGTACGCGCCAGCGCTTCCATCCGGTCTCGCTGATCTTCCGCGAAACCGCGGCGGGCGTTTTCATTGCCCACAGCTACCAGTACAGCCCGGAATTCAGCACCTTCCTGGTCGAGGTCGATCCGGAGACATGGCTGCGCGCCGGCTTCGACCGGATGAGCGAGGAGGAGAGCAGCCGCGCCTGCGCGGAGATATTCCGTGCCGACCTCGGCAGCAACCCATTGCTGACCAACCGGTCGCACTGGTTCGAGGCGAACATCGTGCGCAACGAGCACTGGCACCACGCAAACGTCGTGCTTCTGGGCGACGCGCTGCGCACCGTGCATTTCTCGCTGGGGTCCGGCACCCGCATGGCCATGCAGGACGCCATCGCGCTTCACCGCGGGATCGTCGACCATCCCGGCGACCTGACCGCCGCCTTCGCGGCCTTCGAAGCGCAGCGCCGCCGGTCCTCCTCCAGCTTCCAGGGAGCCGCCGCGCGCAGCCTGGACTGGTACGAGACGGTCGCCGGCAAGCTCCATCTCGACCCCGTCGGCTTCGCCTACGACTACATGCGGCGCACCGGGCAGGTCAGCCACGAGGATTTGCGCCGCCGCGATCCGCACTTCACCGCCGCCTACGAGGCGCAGAACAACGACGAACCCCTGGGGAGGACGGCATGAACACGGTCAACGTCTCCGACGTCATCGGGCGCAGCCGGCTGGGCGGCCTGCAATTGCGGGTCGTCGCGCTCTGCACCCTGTGCATGATCGTCGACGGCTTCGACGTCCAGGCCATGGGCTATGTGGCGCCGGCGATCATTGGCGACTGGGGCATCCAGAAGGCGGACCTCGGCACCGTATTCGGCGCAGCGTTGCTGGGCATGGCCCTGGGCGCCCTGGTCATGGGCATGATCGCCGACCGGTTCGGTCGCCGCCCGGTGCTGATCGCCGCCATGCTGTGCCTGGCACTCACCAGCTTCGCGACCGCGCAGGCCGCCAGCGTCGAGGAACTGCGATGGATGCGCTTCCTGACGGGCCTGTGCATGGGTGCCATCGTGCCGAACGCCGTCGCGCTGGCCGGAGAGTTCAGCCCGGCGCGGGTGCGCATCACCCTGATGATGGTCGCCTCGTCCGGCTTCATCCTCGGCGGCGCTTTGGGCGGGGTCGTTGCCGGCCTGCTCATCCCGGCCTATGGCTGGCATGCGGTGTTCCTCGCCGGTGCGGCCGCCCCGCTGCTGCTGAGCTTGGCGATGCTGGCCTTGCTGCCGGAATCCCTTCAATACCTGACGGTGAGGGGGCGGAAGCTGGATCAGGTGCGGCGGTGGCTTGCCCGGGTCGAGCCGGACCTGACCATGCGCGACGACACGATCCTGGCTGCGGCCGACCGTCCGGCGCGCGGTGCGCCGATCCTGGAGCTGTTCCGCGGCACGATGGCGGTGGCAACGCCACTGCTGTGGCTGCTGAACTTCATGAACCTGCTTGCCGCCTATTTTCTCGCCAACTGGCTGCCGGTGATCATGACGGAGGCCGGCCATCCCGCCTCGGCAGCGGTGATGGTGGGAACGATCTTCTGGGTTGGCGGGCTGGTCGGCAACCTGCTGCTCGGCTGGCTGGTCGACCGGCACGGCTTCGGCCCGACCCTGGCGATCAATCTGCTGGCCGGCGCACTCGGCGTGGCGCTGATCGGACAGGTCTCCGGCTCGCTGGGGATCGCGGGCTTGGTGATCGCGGTGGCCGGCTTCTGCATCCTGGGGGGACAGTCCGCGTTGAACGCGCTCGCCGCCGCGTTCTACCCGACACCGGTTCGCTCGACGGGTGCGGGCTGGGCGCTTGGCATCGGCCGGCTGGGATCGATCTTCGGGCCGGTCATCGGCGGAGAACTGATGCGATTGAACTGGTCCACCGCAGACCTTCTGGTGGTGGCCGCCATTCCGTGCCTGATCGCGCTGGCCGGCAACCTGCTGCTCTGGGCGCTTGGCCGGCTACCGCGCACGGCCGGCAGCACGGCCGGCGCGCTTCCCCCGCAACCCGCCCGATCCCGCACCTGAGGAGCCGCACCATGACCCGGACCTACCGCATCGGGCAGATCGTGCCCAGTTCCAACACGACCATGGAAACCGAAATCCCGGCCATGCTGCGCGCCCGCGAGGCGGTGCTGCCGGAGCGCTTCACCTTCCACTCCAGCCGGATGCGCATGCACCGGGTGGTGAAGGAGGAGTTGGAGGCGATGAATCGTGAAGGCCTGCGCTGTGCCGCCGAACTTGCCGACGCCCGCGTCGACGTGATGAGCACGGCCTGCCTCGTCGCCATCATGGCGATGGGCGTCGGCCACCACCGCACCGTGGAGCGCGAACTGGCCGAAGTCGCCCGCGCGAACCACTGCGCGGCGCCGGTGATGACCTCGGCCGGCGCGCTGGTCGAGGGGCTGAAGGCGCTCGGCGCACGCCGCATCGCCCTGATGGCGCCCTACACCCGTCCCCTGACCGAGCTGGTGGTGGCATACATCGAACATGAAGGGATCGAGGTGATCGACTGGCGCTGTTTTGAGATCGCCGACAACCTGGAGGTTGGCCGCCGAGACCCCATGCGGCTGGTCGAGGACGTCCGTTCGCTGAAGACGGCTGGCGCGGACGTCGTTGTTGCCTCGGCCTGCGTGCAGATGCCATCCCTGCCGGCAATCCGCCCCATCGAGGAAATGCTGGGCATCCCGACAGTCTCCACGGCGGTCTGCACTGTGTACGGCATGCTCACCCGTCTGGGCCTAACTCCCGCAGTTCCCGGCGCTGGGGCGTTGCTTGAGGAAGGCGGGCCAATCTTGGGCTGACGGCCAAGGGCGACGTCGACTTGTTGATAGCGTGGAGATTCCGACTGAATTTTCTCTCGGCCTTCGCGTCATCTTGTTCGGCGACGCAGGGCGGACGTAGAGGATCACGTCCACCCTGGAGGTGATCGATGCGCTGTTCACACTGCCCTTCGACCGCGACGACCGGGCATCAGGACCGGGCTGCGCATGGCTATCGCCGCTTCCATTGCGGCGAATGCCTGCGCGGCTTCAACGAGCGCACCGGCTCGATGCTGAACCGGCTTCAGCTGCCCACGGACGTGGTCTTCTTGATCGTACTGTGGCGGCTTCGGCTCAAGCTCAGCCTGCGCGATCTGGCCGAGAGCCTGCAGCCGCTCGGCCATTGCCTGCGCCCGATAGGTGCGCAGGGAGCGGCGGGAGACCAAGTGGCGCTGGAAGTTGAAGGTGTTGCAGACGGCGGCATGCAGAGAAACGAAGCGCTGGTCGGAACCCGATGATTTGAACCGCTGCGTCTTGCGTTCTCGTCGCCGCACCGGCTGGTGTGAGACCTCGGCGGGGTTGTTTGTTCGCCGCCCTTGTTCATGCTGGGCGGTCAGACCGAATTGGCGGAAGGCGGCCCCGTGGGAGCGGAGCTTGTCGGTGGTGACCTGGGCGGGCGCGAAACGGTGCTTCTTCAGCAGTTTACGCATCGGCTTGCGGGCTGCGGCCCTATCGCGCCGGCGCTGGACGAGCACCTCCGACACCTCGCCTTCGTCATCGACAGCCCGCCACAAGGACATCAGCTTTCCGCTGACCCTGATCACCATCTGGTCCAGGTGCCAGCCTGGGCTGGGCTTGGGACGCAATCGCCGCAGGTTGCCGGCGATGGCCGGCCCAAACTTCAGGACCCAGCGGCGGACGGTCTCGTAGGACACCTCCACGCCGCTTTCGGCCAGCAGCTCCTCGACATCCCGGTAACTCAGCGTGAAGCGGAGATAGAGCCAGATCGCGTGCCGGATGATCGCGGGCGGAAACCCTCGGGCTGACTTGGCCAATGGCAAGGCAACCCTGGCCAGCCTGCAGCGCGTTCTGGTGACGGCCTAAGCTGACGCGCGCTGCCATCTTCGCCGTCGCTGGAGCCACTGCGGATCGCTGCGCCCGCTCAAGGACCACCGCACCCGCAGGCTGGTGTCGCTGTTCGGCGTGGTGGAGGTGCGTGCGCCCCGCTTCGGCGCCGGCCGCTACGGCACAGCCTGACCCCGATTGCGGAGGAGATCATGCCCGACCGCTGCACCCCCGAGTACGAACGCGTCCTGGCCGGGAAGGGCAGCGCGCTGCCGTACCGGCGGGCGCAGCTGTTGCCGGCCGAGTTGCTGCCGTTGGACACCGCCCCGGACGTGGAAACGGTCCGTCGGCTCACACTCCAGGTTGGGGCTCGGCTCGAACGGGCGGCGCTGGTCCCGCCGGACGAGGGTTCGCCGGCTCCGGCGCAGGCGATCACGCTGGCCATCGACGCGGGGCACGTGAAGTCGGTGCGGACCTACCAGATGCACTCGTTCGAGGTGATGATCGCGCGGGTGTGCAACGATGAGGGCCAGGAAGTGGACTTCAGCAGCATGCCGGCTGAGGCCGACCGCCAGGTACGGCGCGGACCGCCCCCGCTCCCTGGCCGGGGCGGTCAGTGTCGGTTCGGTTTGCGACGGTCTCGACTTTGCTACAGAACCATCATGCACAACACGTGTTGCAGCGGCTCCACCGCGCCCCGGGGACCGCTGCAACTGAGACATGCCGACCTGGGCGGAGGCTCACGCAGTCGGAGGCGTTCCTGCCGGAGTAAGGTTCAGGGCGTCCGCAAAGCGCCGAATTCCCCGTTGAATGATCGCCGCGGTCTCCGGCCGCCGCCCCAGGCATCGGGACACCGGTCCGGCGACGACGATGGATAGCCGGCGCTGGCCGACTGGTAGAGGAAGCGACACGCCGGCAAGGTCCGGCTGGAATTCGGCGTTGCTCTGGTGATAGCCGCGCTCCGCCGCCCGGCGAAGCTCCGCCTCCACCGCATCTATGCTGGTGTAGGTGGTTTCGGAAAAGCGCTCGAACTCCATGCGCCGGTAGAGCGCCTCCCGCTCCGCCGAACTGTATTGCGCCAAAATCGCGCGTCCGACCGAACTGGCATACAGCGGAATGCGGTCCCCGACCCTGGTGATGTAGCGAATTGCGTGCGACGACTCCACCACGTGGATGAAGATCGAATAGGTTCCCGCCGGGGCTGCGACCGCGGTGGTCTCCCCGGTTTCCCCAGCGATTTCCGCGGCAAGCTGGTGGACGGCCTCTGGCAAGGGTTCGGCGTCCGCGATTGACTGCACCAGGGCCAGCCACCGTGGAGTCGGGTAATAGCCACCGCGCACCCGCGGCTCGTACAGGAAGCCCTTGTCGGCCAGCGTCCCGATCAGGTTGAAGGTACTGGACCGTGGCCAGCCCAGATCGTCGGACATCTCCGCGAGCGTCGCCGGACGCCTGCGCTTGGCGAAATACTCCAAGAGTTCGAGAACGTTGGCTGCCTGCTTGACGTGCATTCTGGTCTGCTGTGTCCGCGGCTGGGGAATGGGTGGCGCTGGATGTTTCATGACCGTCCCGCGGCCAAAAGCCGTTCTGCCGCTTTCAGGTGTGGTTTGTCGATCATTTTTCCATCAATCCTGACGACGCCAAGACCGGACCGAGCTTGGAAGACGTCGCGGACCCCGTCCGGCCGCCCCCGACGATCGGAAAACGGCTCCGGCCCGTGCATCAGCGTTGCGCTTCGTCTATATATCAGAACTATAAATTCACATACAGGAATTTTGCTGGCTGGTTCAAATTGGCTTTCCGGTTCCACTCCTGGTGTGAACCGGTCCCGTTCAGCATGATCTTCCTCCCATTCAAGGCCGCGGCGGGTCGGCAGAGGACTCCGGCTATCTGTCCGGGTTGCTGAACTTGTTGGTCCACACAACAAATTCCTTTCTCGGGATGGATACTTCGTGTACAAGAAATTCACCAGCGTGAACGCCGTGAGCGACAAGAACGACCGTCCAGGTGCCGCCTCGCAGGCGTACGCATTCAACAAAGCGAATGGGAGGAAACAATGCAGTCATCCCGGCGTGGAGCCACGCTCGCACTTGCCCTGTCGGTGCTTCTCGGAACCACCGCCGCCGCATCGGCCGCACCCGCGCAGGTGCCGGTCAAGCTTGGCGTGCTCGCGGACATGTCCGGCATCTTCTCCGACATCGGTGGCAAGGGCGCGCTCGAAGCGACGCGCATGGCTGTCGAAGACTTCGGGAAAATGCCGGGCGGCGACGCGCTGAAGGTCGAGGTCGTCTCTGCCGACGCGCTGAACAAGCCCGACATCTCCAGCGGCATCGCGCGCAAGTGGTTCGATTCCGACGGCGTCGATGCCGTGGTCGATCTTCCGACCAGCGCCATCTCGCTGGCGATCGCGCCGCTGGTGAAGGAAAAGAACAAGGTGGCGCTGTTCACGGCCGCCGGCACATCCGATCTGACCGGCAAGGCCTGCACGCCGAATTCAGTGCACTGGACCTACGATACCTGGGCGCTCGCCCACGGCACGGCGGATGCCATCGTCAAGCAGGGCGGAAACTCCTGGTTCTTTCTGACGGTCGATTTCGCACTCGGCCACTCGCTGGAGCATGACGCTTCGCGAGTGATCCAAGCCGACGGCGGCAAGGTCGTGGGCAGCGTGCGTCATCCGACCGATACCAAGGATTTCTCTTCCTATCTTCTTCAGGCGCAGGGATCGGGCGCGAAGGTGGTCGCCCTGGCCAACGCCGGCGGTGACACCATCACGGCGATCAAGCAGGCGTCCGAGTTCGGTCTGACGGACGGCGGTCAGACCCTGGCCGGCATGCTGCTGTTCCTGTCCGACATCCATTCGCTGGGATTGCAGACCGCGCAGGGACTCCAACTCACCACGGGATTCTACTGGGACGAAAACGAAAAGACTCGTGAGTTCGCCAAGCGCTTCGCCGCCCGCAACGGTGGCCGATACCCGACCATGAATCATGCCGGCGCCTATTCGGCGACGCTGGCCTACCTCAAGGCCGTTGAAAAGGTCGGATCGCCCCAGGACGGTGCCGCGGTGGTGAAGGCCATGCGCGACGCCGGCACCTTCGACGACCCGCTGTTTGGAAAGACCAGCCTGCGCAAGGACGGCCGCGTCACCCATCCGATGATGCTGGTCCAGGTGAAGAAGCCGTCCGAATCCAAGGGGCCTTACGACTATTACAAGGTCCTGGCGACGATCCCTGCCGAACAGGCGTTCCATCCGCTGGCCGACAGCGTGTGTCCGCTGGCCAAGTGACGCCGACAGTGCGGGGCAGCCTTTGCCGGTCCCGCGCCCGAACCGGCCTCCGGCCGCAACCAGCCCAACAATCCAACCGCACCACGAGGAGGGGGCATGAGCGCCACCGCCAACGCCCCGGCTTTGCCGCCGGCCGGGAACATCGCCCGATACGACCATCTGTTCATCGGCGGGGCCTGGGTTGCCCCGGAGGATGGCGGGGTCATGGAGAGCATAGACCCGTCGCAGGGCACGCCCTGGGCGATGGTCGCCTATGGCGGCAAGCGCGACATCGACAAGGCCGTCGCGGCAGCCCGCGCCGCGTTGGACGGCCCCTGGGGCCGCATGCCCGGTCATGAGCGCGCCGCTCTGATGCGCCGCTTCGCCGACTTGTACAAGGAGCATGCGCGGACGCTGGCCATTTTGGAGACCCGCGA
>JBKHVJ010000006.1:0-9188 GCA_046570145.1 Alphaproteobacteria bacterium | reverse complement strand
CGACCTGGTGGCTCATGAGCTGGAACGGCTGCGTCAGCTCGATCTGGTGCAGGAACACTGGGAGGCGCGGCTGGCCGCCACGCCGCGACGCAGCAGCTCGCGGCTGCCCGACGTGCTCGACTGGCTGCACGACCGTCCGGCCTTCACCATCAGCCGGGTGGCGGGCGAGCTGAAGGGGCGTTGCGGGTTGTCGCTGCGCGGGGTGCATCTGCTGGTGGAGCAGCTCGCCAAGGCCGGCGTGGTGCGCGATATCGCCGACCGTGGCAGCGAGCGGGTCTGGGCCTGCGACCTCAGCTTCCTGCCCCCCGGCCGCTGAGCGGCTGAGCCTCATCCAACAGGCCGTGGCGCATGTGGACCAGTGGACCGTGACGCGGGGCCATGAGAAAATCGCAGGCAAACCGGTAAGGCGCCTGTCCATGACGCCGCCAGCCGGCGGCTTCGAACAGGACCACCCGGTTCGGCGAGATCCCAGCATCCATGGCTTGGGCGCCCGCCAGAAGACACCGTTGATGGACCGCCTGTCGGAGCGCCCGCAGAAAGGTGGGGAGCTGATCCTCCAACGCCGCCTCCACCACCAGAACGGTGAGGATGGCGTCGACGAACAGGGCCAGCTGCACGACCCGGGTGTCGATGGTGCCGAGAGCGCGTTCAGCGCGTCCTCGAAATCCGATGACAGCAGCGATCGGCGGGCCTCGGTCGTAGACGTGCAGACGACCACTCCCCCCTGGGTATTGCCCGCTTGGCTGCCGACCTGTTACTGTCGGTGACGACAAGGAGCACAAGAATGGACCTGCCGCAGGAAATCGAACGGATGGCGGCTCGCCGCGCTGCCGAAGCCGGCTACCGCGACGCGGCGGACTATGTGGCGCAGTTGGTCGCCGCCGATATCCGTGATGCCTCCGACGCTGCCCTTGAGGGTAATCTTCTGGAGGGGCTCGACGGCGACGGAGAGGAATGGAACCTGGAAGCGATGCGAGCCGAGTGCCATGCATCCCTCAAGGCCGCCAGGGGCGCCTGACCGCCTTGCGCGTCATCCAGAGTCCGCGTGCCAAGAGGGACGTGATCGACCATTACACCCGCATCGGCCTGCGGAACGAGGACGCCGCCGAACATTTCCTCATGGCCGTGGCCCGGGCCGTCAGTCGGATCGCCGAGCGCCCCGACATCGGATCGACCCGGTTGTGGCGGAATCCGGCGCTGCGGGGCGTGCGGGCATGGCCCGTGATCGGCTTCGAGCGCTACATCGTCTACTATCGCCGCCAGACGCCCGACAGCCTGCGGATCCTCCGCCTGTTGCACGGTGCTGTCCTGCCCGAAGGCGCGCTGCGGACGCCGGACTGACGCCGGCCGCCACCATCTGAGGGGGCACGGCGGCCTTCATCCAAGACCGCCCGAGCGACCGTGCCGAACTGAGGGTGCCCTCCGGTGCACAGGCATGCGTCAGCCGTAGAGCACGCCGACCGACTTTGTTGCGCAAATCGGCGTGACGGGGGAGTCCACCTTGGGGCAGTGATGAGCAGGCGACCTTGCGGGTGGTCGGCATGCCCAAGCTGGTCATGATGTTCATGACCTTGCAAGCGACAGCAGCCTCGGCCTTCTGCGTGGGCAGACTCCGGGCGCGGAGGCTACGGCCGATCAGTTGCTTGTAGTGCATCATCGCCACCTCGCCCAAGGAGCGGCGGCCGTACCGGACGTCCCGCTGCCAGCCGCGCCGTCCACGCTCGACGATCCTCTGAATGTAACGGTCGCATTGGCTGGGAGCGCTTCCGGCCGTGTCGCTCGGCACCGCAGTCGCGCGCGGCGGGATGATCACCTCCGCCGCGGGGCTGTGGGCGGCCACGGAGCGGTAGACGGGCTCGCCGTCGTAGGCGCCGTCGGCCAACACTGTGCCGATTGGGCGCGCGATCTGATCGAGCAACGGACCGACCAGCGAGGCATCGCCCTCCTCGTTGGACGTCAATTCCGAGGCGAGGATCACGCCGCTGTCCGGATCGACGGCCAAGTGCAGCTTTCGCCACGTCCGGCGCGCTTGGTTGCCGTGCTTTTCCAAGTGCCACTCGCCCTCGCCGAACACCTTCAGCCCAGTGGAATCGATGACCACCGTCACCGGCCCGTTCGTCGTGGCCAACGCCGACGCGACCTCCAGGTCGGCGCTGCGCCGGGAGAACGTCGTGTGATCCGGAACCGGCAGGACCAAGCCGAGCAGGCGCATCAGCGAGCCCAGCAAGCCTTCGGTCTGCCGCCAAGGCCGCCCGAAGGCGAAGCGCAGCATCAGCCCCGTCTCGATGGCGATGGCCGAGTAATGCAAAGGCCGACCGCGCCGCCCCGTATTGGCCGGCGTCCAGGCGGCGATCGCCTCACGCGTCACTCAGATCGTCAGGTCGCCGCGCCGGCGTAGCGCAGCGTCGTAGGCCGCCCAGTTCGCAACCCGATAGCGGGCCTTCGGAATCTTGTGGCGGCGGGACTCGTTGGCCTTGTACGGCATCGGGGTCTCGGCGTCAGCGGGCCGCCTCTATACCCGTTTGCACCCCCCACCGCCACCAGCCGGGCACTTTTGCACCAACGTCCCTCACCATAACCTCCCTGAGGAGCATGATAGTATACGCGGTGTCCACGCATTCGGCCCTCCATCAATCCTGTGCCGTTTATGCGCTGCCCCGGCCCCAACCACATTTGGGAGTGTCACCTACTGCGCTGACGCCGCTTGCGACCGAGGAGTCAGCTGCGGATAATGCGCCACCTTCTGTCATTGCAGGTCGCCCGTTCCAACCACATCTGGACACGTGCGAGGAGACATAGCGCGTGTTTGCCCCCTCCGACCTTCGCCGCTTTGTCGATGCTGGCTCGCTTGAACGGGGGCGGCAATATTGGGCAGATGGCCGCGTTCAGACCATTGAGGTGCAGCAGCGGCGGGGAGATAGCTGGAGCGTGTTGTCGACTGTCAGGGGCTCGGGTCGCGCGCTTTACGCCCAGGACATAACGGTGAAGATCGTCAATGGCGCGCTGCGGCAGGTTGAAGGCGAGTGCGACTGTCCGGTGGGGTACAATTGCAAGCATGTCGCCGCAGCGCTGCTGGCCTGGATAGAACGCGCCGCCAGCACCTCCGCGACCGGCCGGCGGTCTGAACAGCCATTCTCCGGTCTGTCCAGCCCATCATTGCCGGCACCGGCGACGGCTGCCAATCGAGAACAGATGGCTCCCGCGGAACCCGGCCTCTCCTTTCCGGTGAGGGACCTGCTGGCGCGGCTCAATGCGGCGGCGCTCCGTGAAACCGCAGAGCAGTATGCCGACACCGTCCGCAAGCGGCTGCTCTATGTCCTGTGCTTGGATGACACCCCCTCCGGCGAGCGGACGCTGTTGCTCCGTGTCATCTCCGCCACCCTGCGCAAAGACGGCCAGTTCGCCAACGACGACAAGGCGTATGACGCCTATCAGTTTGGTACCCTGAGTTCGGCGAAGTTCGTCACCCCGGCCGATCACGCGCTGCTGAATGCCGTGTCGCGCAACGCACAGGCCGGTTCGTACGGCTTCCTGCTGCCGGCCGATATGGCACCCTGGTTGATCGAGCGCATGCTGCGCACCGGCCGGCTGTATTGGCGGGACTTCCGCACCGGCAGTCCGCTGCACTCAGGCCCGCCGCTGATCGGGACGCCACGTTGGGAGGCCGATGGCGCCGGCCGTCAACGTTTCACCATCGCGCTTCAGCCGCACTCCACCGACATGGCGCCAGCGATCGTGCTGCCGACGGTGCCGCTGCTCTATGTCGATCCCACAAACGCCACCTGCGGCCCTGTCGACGCCACAACGGTGTCCCCGCAGATCGCCGTCACCCTGCTGACGGCCCCGCCGCTGCCGCCGGGCGAGGTGGCCGCCTTCCGGGCCGAGGCGGAACGGCTCGGCGACCGGCTGCCGGTGCTGCCGGACGCCCCGACACGGACCGAACACCGCCGTATTGTGCCGCGGCCGGTCTTGCGGCTGGGCGTGGCCCGACTGGCGGGAATGTCTTCCTTGTACCCGTCAGCCTATGGGATGACGGAAATGCCCGAACTCCCGGTCGCCGACCTGCACTTCGACTATGCCGGCACCCGCCTGCATTGGAAACGGCGAGGGCCGCCGCTGCAATGGATGGAGGACGGTGTCCTCGTCACCGCCGAACCTCAGCCAAAAGAGGAGAGGAAGGCGATCAAGCGGCTGGAGGAGGCTGGCCTCGCCGTCCCGCCACTGCCGCTCAGCGTCGGTGGCGTCTCGCCGGTCCGTGAGGAGCTGTTCGCCGCCCCCGGCGACGACCTTGATGTGCGCTCGATCTGGTTGAACTTCTGCCATTCAGGGCTCCCCGGACTGCGGGCCTCCGGCTGGAGCGTCGAGATCGCTCCCGATTTCCCCTTCGAGGTTCTGGAGGCGCCGAAGGATTGGGCCTTCGAGGTCGAGGACGGCTCCGGGATCGACTGGTTCGGCCTGTCGCTCGGCGTCGACATTGGCGGTGAGCGCATCGACCTGCTGCCGGTGCTGCGCGAGGTCATCGATGCGCTCGCCCGGATTGGTCCGGACCTGCTCGACGACGGCATGTTTGAGGATGACTTCTTCGTCGATGAGGAGAACACCGCCGGTAGGGCAGGCAGGCTGTCGCCGGGACTGGAGGCAGTGCTGGAGCAGCTGGCGCCTTCCGGAACAATGTTCGTGCGGATCGGCTCCACCCGCTACCTCCCGCTGGAGGTGGAGCGGGTGGCGCCGATGATCGGCGTGCTGATGGAACTGTTCGGCCTTCAGCCGGGCGGTGGGCAACTGCGGATCGGCCGCTCCCATCTGGGCGACCTCTCGGCGCTGGAAGAAGCCGCATCGGCTGCCGGCATCCCACTGCTCGGCGCTGATGCCGTGCGTAGCATGGCCAAGGCCCTGCGCAAGGCGGGAGGCGTTCCGGCGGTGGCCCCGCCGCAGGGGCTGCGCGCCACCTTGCGCCCTTACCAGCAGATTGGGCTTGATTGGTTGCAGTTTCTGAGCACCCACGGCTTCGGCGGCATCCTGGCCGACGACATGGGGCTGGGGAAGACCGTGCAGGCGCTGGCCCACCTGCTGGCAGAAAAGGAGGCCGGCCGGCTTGACCGCCCGAGCCTGCTGATCGCCCCGACCAGCGTGCTTGGCAACTGGCGGGCGGAGGTGCAGCGTTTCTCTCCCGGCCTGCGCACGCTGGTTCTGCATGGTCCCCGGCGCAAGGCGGCGCAGGGTTCGCTGGCCGAGTTCGATCTGGTGGTGACCTCCTATGCGCTGCTGCCGCGCGATCGCGACGTCCTGACGGCCCAAGCTTGGCATCTGGCGATCTTCGACGAAGCACAGTGTCTCAAGAACCCCACCGGCCAAGCAAGCAAGGCGGCACAAGCTCTGCAGGCGCACCAGCGCCTGTGTCTGACCGGCACCCCGGTGGAGAACACATTGGACGAGCTGTGGGCGCTGTTCGCGGTCAGCGTGCCGTCGCTGTTCGGTGACCGCACCGGCTACCGCCGCACCTTCCGCACCCCCATCGAAAAGCATAGCGACGCCGAGCGCCAACGCGTGCTGGCTCGCCGCGTTCGCCCCTTCCTGTTGCGTCGCACGAAAGAGGAAGTCGCGACGGAGCTGCCGCCCAAGACGGAGATTATGGAGGCGGTGGAGCCCGACAGCGGCCAGCGCGACCTCTACGAGACCATCCGCCTGACGATGGATCAGCGCGTGCGCGACGAGGTGGCGCGCAGGGGGCTGGCGCGCAGCCGCATCACCATCCTAGATGCGCTGTTGAAACTGCGGCAGGTCTGCTGCGATCCGCGGCTGGTGAAACTGGAGAGTGCGCGCAAGCGGGCGGCCAAGGGAGCTGCGTCGGCCAAGTTGGTCCGACTGCTGGAGATGCTGCCGGAGCTGCTTGCCGATGGCCGGCGTATCCTGCTGTTCTCGCAGTTCACCTCAATGTTCGACCTGATCCGGCCGGAACTCGACCGGCTCGCCATCCCTTTCGTTGAACTGACCGGCGACACCAGGGACCGTGAGACGCCGGTCAGGCGGTTCCAGGCAGGCGAGGTGCCGCTGTTCCTCATCAGCCTGAAGGCAGGCGGCACCGGGCTGAACCTAACCGCCGCCGACACGGTGATCCACTATGACCCGTGGTGGAACCCGGCGGTCGAAGACCAAGCGACCGACCGTGCCCACCGCATCGGCCAGGACAAGCCGGTCTTCGTCTACAAGCTGGTCACCAGTGGCACGGTGGAAGAGCGCATGGTGCAGCTTCAAGAGCGCAAGCGCCGGCTGTGCGACGCGGTCTACGAGCAGGGGCAGACGGCGGAGGATCTGCTCACCGCAGACGACCTTGATTTCCTGCTGGCTCCCATCGATGGGTGACATCGGCCGGGCGGATGAGGCTCTCACCAGACCACGCTCCGGTTTGACCGTCCCCTCTCAGCCCAGTTTGATGTTATTGTTCTCAGTGGGAGGGGGCATAACAGCAATGGCAGAGAGCAGCTGACGTCCTTTTGTGCCCATGCCGCACGTCAATCCGCTTCCCCTGAGGAGGATCGCGAGCCGCTCTCCGGCCTGGTCGAGCGCGTAATGATCCGGGCGCGGGCGGACATCTCTTACGCTCTGCTGGACGCGGTATCCGATAGACACCGCGGTATGGCGCGACAATCAGGATGGAGAGCGCGACAATCAGGATGAGACGGTCTGGGGTCGCGGCAGGAGCATGATTGACGCTGCAGTAGGCGGGTTTCAAGGGTCCTGTCGCGGAGCGTCAATCAGGTTGGAGTTGATTGTCGCGCGGGAGGGCGGGCGTCCAGGTCCCCGTTTTCTCTCCAGTGCTGCTCGTCGCCGGTAGCTTTCGACGTTCATCTCGAAGATGGTGGCGTGATGAACCAGCCGGTCGATGGCAGCCAGCGTCATGGCTTGGCTGGGAAAGATCTTGCCCCAGTCGCCGAAGGGCTGGTTTGCCGTGATCAACAAGGAGCGCCGCTCGTACCGAGTGCCAATCAGCTCAAAGATGACGCTGGTCTCCGCTTGATCCTTGGCGACGTAGGCGAAGTCATCGAGGATCAGCAGGTGGTATTTGTCCAGCTTGGCGATCGCCGACTCCAAGCTTAGGTCACGTCGGGCGATCTGCAGCTTCTGCACCAGATCGGTGGTCCGGGCGAACAGCACGCGCCAGCCATTTTCCACCAGGGCGTAGCCGATGGCGGCGGCCAGATGCGACTTGCCCCCGCCGGGTGGCCCGAACAGGATCAAATTGGCGCCTTTTTCCAACCAGCTGTCGCCGGCAACCAGGGCCATCACCTGGGCCTTGCTAACCATGGGCACCGCGTCGAACTCGAAGCTCTCCAGGGTCTTGCCAGGTGGCAGGCGGGCTTCGTCGAGGTGACGCTCAACACGCCTGCGAGCGCGTTCAGCGATCTCATGTTCGGTTAGGGCGGCCAGGAAGCGGGCAGCAGGCCAGCCCTCCTTGTCGGCTCGCGCGGCAAAGTCGGGCCAGATCAGCTTGATAGCCGGCAGGCGCAGATCGCCGAGCGCCAGCGACAGGCGGGCGGCGTCGATAGGATCGGCCGCAGTCATGCTGGTTCTCCCGGGCGAACGGTGCCCAGCTCGTCATAGACGCTGAGCGGCACGAGATCGACGGTGACGGTGGTGAGGGCGGCGGTGGGAGCCTGGAAGCGCTCGCGCAAATCCTGCAAGTCGGGCAACCGGCCGGCCGCCAATTCGATCTCCAAGAGTTGGGCCAAAGCGGCTTCGCAGCCCCGTTCGTGGGCCAGCGACAGCAACTCCACCGTGGTGGCGCAAGCCCGCCGCTCGTCGCCGGCAGCCAGCAAGGCCTCGAAGGCCCGGGCGTAGGCTTGGCGAGGGAACAGCTGGTCACGGTAGACAAGATTGAGCAGCGCCATCGGCTTGCGCCGCAGGGCGTGGATGACGTGGCGGTAATCCACGACATGGCCATGCTTGCCGTTCCCGCGCGAGCGTCCACGCGGCAGGCTCAGCACGTGCGTTCCTCCTAAAAAGCAGTCGAGCCGATCATCGAACAGATGAACCCGCAGGCGATGCCCGATCAGGCGCGAGGGTACCGTGTAGAACACCTTGCGCAGGGTGAAGCCGCCGCTGGAGGTGACACAGACGATGGTTCGTTCGAAGGCGCGGCTTCGGTCGGGGGGCAAGGGTTTGAGGGCATCCCGCTCCACCGCGACTTCCTTCATCCGGCGGGCGTTCTGCTGGCCCACGACCTCGTCGATGAAGCGGCGGTAGGCCGACAGGTCGGCGAAGTCGCGGCTGCCGCGTAACAGCAGCGCATCCTCCACCGCGCGCTTGAGGTGGCCATGGGGACTTTCGATGCTGCCGTTCTCGTGGGCGACACCGCGGTTATTCCGGCTGGCGCTCATGCCGTAGTGGGCGCAGAGCTCTTCGTAGCGGCGAGTGGCATCCTCGGCTGCTTCGCGGTCCAGGTTGCGGAATGCGGCCGACAGGCTGTCGCTGCGATGATCGGCCGGTACACCGCCGAGCGACCAAAGAGCGTTCTGCAGCCCCTCGGCCAGGGCGACAAAGCTTTCCCCGCCCAGCACGACGTGGGCGTGCTCCCAGCCGGAATAGGCGAGGCGGAAATGGTAAAGGCGGTGATCGAGCGGCTGCTGGGCGATGGTAACTGCCAGAGTCGCCATGTCAGTGAAATCCGATAGGCCCATCCGGCCGGGTTCGTGATGCTGGCGGAAGATGACGTCCTGATCTGGGCCATTCACCGCTCGCCAGGCACGGATGCGGCGCTCCAGCGTACGGCGAACGCTTTCGCTCAGGTCCGGATGCCGCCGACGGATTTCGGCGAACACGGCGATTGCCCGTAGCCCCGGTGCTGCTTTGAGCATCGGCACCACCTCGCTGTCCCAGAAGTCAGCCAACGGATCGGGTCGGCGTCGCCCCCGTGGTGTCTTCTTGGTCGATGGCGGGCTGGGATCCTGGTCTATGCGATAGGCGGTCGCCGGGCTGAACCCGGCTTTTGCTGCCGCAACCGCGGGGGTGTTGGAAGACCGGTATTTCATGTAGAGCCTCATTTGCTGGTCGGTGATGTGTCGGCCCGGCAAGGTCGGGGTTCCTCATTGGCGTGAAGACCCTCGATCCTGGCTGCGTTCACCGCTTCCGCCAGCAGCGCCTTTCCCAAACAGAAAGACGCCGATGCTGCCGTCGTGGGGGGGGGGGGG
>JBKHVJ010000005.1:0-5324 GCA_046570145.1 Alphaproteobacteria bacterium | reverse complement strand
CGTCTATCTCGCATCGGACGACTCCGCCTTCATGACCGGGCAGGCAATCGCCATCGACGGCGGCTGGTCCAACACCTGAGCGGTCGCGGGGGCGGCTTTACCCACGCTTGCGGGCAACGCCGCCCCTCTTCCCCATCCACCGGATTTATGGTAAATAAGCGTCCATGGTAGAGACCAGACGCACCGGTGACCGTTCGAACGAGCCGATCCGCCCCGACCCCGGTGGCGGGCGGGTTCCTGCCGCCGGTGCGCGTGCGCGGGCCGATGGGGTCGTTCCGCAGGGACGGCAACGCATCCCGAGCCTGCGCGAACTGGCCGCACTGGTGGTCAACGGGGTTCTGACCCTGCCGCGCAACTACCGCCGCGGCATGTTCCTCGACGTTCAAGTGTAGGCCGCGACGTCCGGCCCGAACAAACGTTCCATCAGAACCGGCGGCAGCTCGTATTGCGGCAGGCACAGGCTGGTGCTGCGGGCGTGCAGCGTGTGCAGGCACAGCCCTTCCGCATCGGGAAAGGTGCCGACGCGGAAACGCTCGCGCGCGGCCTTCACGAAGGGCGCGTCCTCGCAGGCATTCACCGCGGGAAAACGCACCGCTTCCCAGACCGTACGGCGGTAGGCGTAGGAGAAGCCGTAGCCGTCCAGATTGTCGGGGGAGGGCGGGGCATCCGGCGCCTCGACATAGCAGCAGCCCTGCCGTCCCCAGCGGTGGTGCGAGCCGCCCTGCGCGGTATCCCAATAGCCGAACCGCCGGTGCGCCGTGCTGTAGAGGAACCAGCCCGACAGCTTCACCAGATCATGTCCCGGTTCAAGCCGGTCCAGCATCCGCTCCACATAGGCGGGCGCGTAGAAATCATCGTCGTCCATGTGGACGATCACCGAACCCTTGGCATGTTCGGCAAGGATGTTGCGCTTCTCGCCGATCGCATAGCGGCTGGGCGAATAGAAATACTTCAGCCGCGGGTTCGCCAGCGGCTTGAGATAGGCCGACGGGCGTGGGCTGTCGTCGAAGACGAGCCACTCGATCTCCGGATGGGTCTGCGCCTCGATGCAGGCATGCAGGCGGGGCAGGAAGTCCTCCCGCTGCCATGTGGGCGTGATGATGCTGACGAGCGGGGGAGCCGGGGAGGGGAGTGTGGTCATGGTCGTTTTCTTGCCCGCGCGGCCGCTCTGCGTGTAGACAGGCGGCAGGATAGCACCGCCGGTGTGCCGGTGGTGATCGGTAAGGAAGGGAAGAGCGTCCGTGGGAGTGATCGACCGCATCTGGATCGTCTTCGCCGCGCTGAACGGCGCAGTCGCGGTCGCCGCCGGCGCCTATGCCAGCCATGGGCTGACCGGCCAGGCGCAGGCGCAGGAGTGGTTCCGCACCGCCGGGCTGTATCAGATGGCGCATGCGCTGGCGCTGGTTCTGCTGGTTGCATTGGCGGGCCGGCTGGGCGCCCGGTCCGCCGGTCGGCTGGCCCTGCGGGCCGCGGGGTGGCTGTTCTGCGCCGGGATCATGCTGTTCTGCGGCACGCTCTATGCGTTGGCCACGGTCGGGCCGTTGCCGGTGCCGATGACGGCGCCCGCCGGGGGATGGAGCTTGATGATTGGATGGGTGGCGCTGGCGGCCGCGGCGCTGCTGGCGCGCGACTGAGGCTTGCGCCCCTCATTGCGGGTGTGCCGTTCGGCGGTTCAGCCGGCTGCGGCGCCGCGCAGGTCGGAGCAGTCGCTGCCGGAATCGTTTGCGGAATCGCCGTCGCGCCCATCGGCTGCATCCACTGCCGGGGTGCAGTAGAGGCCGTGCAGCGTCGTCATGATCGTCTGCGCTTCGTGCCCGTTCAGCGAGTAGTAGATGTTTTGGGCGCTGCGGCGCGTGCGGACCAGATTGTCGTTGCGAAGCCGGGCCAGATGCTGCGACAGCGCCGACTGGCTGAGCCCGACCAGATCCTCCAGCTCGCCCACCGAGCGCTCGCCCTGGCTCAGATGGCACAGGATAAGAAGGCGACGCTCATTGCACATCGCCTTCAGCAGCGCGCTCGCCCGGCGGGCGTTTGCCTGCAAATCCTCGATCTTCATCGCTTTCCCGTTGCCCTGTCCGTTCCGATTCGTTTTGCAACCGGGCTGTCGTTGTGAGGCCCGGCAAAGAAAAATGCTCGTATCCTAGTATATTCGTACCGCACGGGAATTGTCCACCTGTGGGATTCCGTCATTCCAACGCTGGCACCGATTGCCGCCGCACCGGCTTGGGCGCTGCCATTACCGCCAAACCCCGCTTTTTTCTCGCAAGACGAAACAATAGCCGGAAGGATCGATCATCCGACGGTTGCGCTCGTCGAGTGTAACGCCCCTCATCGATCAAGGGCCGATGACACCGGCCGGCAGGTGGGATAGCATTTCGTTCATGACCGATCATCCTTTGGATACCAAGGGCTTGCAGTGCCCGCTTCCCGTCCTGCGCGCCCGCAAGGCGATCAGGGCCATCGCCATCGGCGACACCCTGACCGTGGAGGCGACCGATCCCGGCGCCCGCAAGGACTTTCCCGCCTTTTGCGAGGCGACGGGCAACCGCCTGCTGTCGGTCGGCGAGCAGGACGGCATCCTCCGTTTCGTCATCGAGCGGACGGCGTGAGTCCGGCCCGCTCCGCGTTGGCCCATCGTTGCCGTTACCATCGTATCGTGTCACGGATTGCCCCGGCCCCCGAAAGTGGGCTGTGACGAATCGTCCTGGATTCAGCCTGTACTTTCATTAGCGATCCGGGAAGAATGGATTTTGGAAACGCTGCCAACGCCGCCCGAAAACCAACGATAACGACCGAAAAATCGATGTTCACCACCCTGTTCACCCACCCGGCGTGCCTGGAGCACGACACGGGTCTCGGTCATCCCGAATGCTCCGACCGCCTGCGCGCCGTGCTCGCCGCACTGGAGACGGAGGAGTTCCATATGCTGGAACGGCAGGAGGCGCCGCGCGCCACGGTGGAACAACTCCTGCGCGCACACCCGCAATCGCACATTGACCGCGTGCTGTCGCTGATTCCGGAGGTGGAGCATGCCGGCGTCGATGCCGACACGGTCGTCTCGCCCGGGTCGGGAGAGGCGGCGCTGCGTGCGGCCGGCGCGGTCTGCGCCGCGGTCGACGCGGTGGCGACCGGCCAGTCGCGCAACGCCTTCTGCGCCGTGCGTCCGCCCGGCCACCATGCGGAGCGGGACAAGGCCATGGGCTTCTGCCTGTTCAACAACGCCGCGGTCGGCGCCTACCACGCCCGCGCCGCGCACGGGCTGCAACGGGTGGCGGTGATGGATTTCGACGTCCATCACGGCAACGGCACGCAGGACATCCTGCAGCACGACCCGGACATGCTCTATTGCTCCACCCACCAGTCGCCGCTCTACCCCGGCACGGGCGATGCGGGCGAAAAGGGCGAGTACGGCAACTGTGTCAATGCGCCGCTGCCGGCAATGGCGGGATCGCCGGAGTTCCGGCATGCGATGACGCACGTCATCCTGCCGGCCATCGACCATTTCAAGCCGGACCTGCTGATCATCTCCGCCGGATTCGACGCCCATTCGCGCGATCCGCTGGCAGGCCTCCACCTGATCGACGACGATTTCGTCTGGGCCACCCGCAAGCTGGGCGAACTCGCCCGCACCCATTGCGGGGCGCGCATCGTCTCGGTTCTAGAGGGGGGCTACAACCTGCGCGCCCTTGCTTCCGCCAGTGCCGCCCATGTGCGCGAATTGATGTACTGCTGACCGGCGGCTTCCCGGTCGGTCGGGCGCTCCATCCTTCCGAAAGGGGGAGGGGCTGTCCGAACGCATAGGCCGCACATAGGCCGCAATGGCCGGGGTAGCGGAGTGCCTCGGGCCTTGCGCCGGACGTGGGCGGGGCATACCTTCGCGGGCTTGAGGTCCCATCGATGGTTCTGCCCGACATGCCCCCTTCCACGACGTCTTCCGCCCCTGGTTCCGGCGCCGCCATTCCGCCCGACATCGCCGCCCTCAGCTTCGAGGATGCGCTCGCCGAACTGGAGCGGATCGTCCGCCAGCTCGAGGAAGGGCGCGGGAAGCTCGACGATGCCATCTCCTCCTACGAGCGGGGCACGGCGCTGAAGCGCCATTGCGAGATGAAGCTGCGCGAGGCGCAGGCCAAGATCGATCGCATCACCGTAAGCGCCGACGGCTCCCTCGGCACCGAACCCGCCCGGATCGACTGACGTGCAGACCAATTCCCAGACCCAATTCAAAGCCGCCCTCGCAGACCTTGCCCAGGCGGTCGAGGTCAAGATCAACGCGTTGCTGCCGACCACCGATCTGCCGGAAGCGCGGGTGTTCGACGCCATGCGCTATGGCTGCCTGAACGGCGGCAAGCGGCTGCGCCCCTTCCTGGTGATGCAGTCGGCGGCGCTGTTCGGCGTGAATGCCGACTGCGCCATCCGCGTCGCCGCGGCGGTGGAGATGGTTCACAGCTATTCGCTGATCCACGACGACCTGCCGGCGATGGACGACGGCGAGCTGCGGCGTGGCCGCCCGACCTGTCACCGCCAGTTCGACGAGGCCACCGCCATCCTGGCCGGCGACGGGCTGCTGACCTTCGCGTTCGAGGTGCTGACCGATCCGGCGACGCACGAGGATCCCAACATCCGCTGCCAGCTGGTGACGGCGCTGGCCAAGGCATCCGGAGGCCACGGCATGGTCGGCGGCCAGATGCTGGACCTGATCGCGGAACACGAGACCTTCGACCTCGGCACCACCACCCGGCTGCAGCGCATGAAGACGGGCGAGATGATCGCGTTCTCCTGCGAGGCCGGCGGCATCCTGGGCAAGGCCAACCCGCCGCAGCGCACGGCGCTCCGCGCCTACGCCCATGACCTCGGCCTGGCCTTCCAGATCGTCGACGACCTGCTGGACGTCGAAGGAACGGCGGAGGAGACCGGCAAGACGGTCGGCCGCGACGCCCAGGCCGGCAAGGCGACCTTCGTGTCGATCCTCGGCCGCGACCGTGCCCGTGCCCAGGCGGAAATGCTCGCCAGTCAGGCGTCGCAGCACTTGGACATTTTCGATGGGCGTGCCGATATGTTGAAGGCGGTCGCCGACTTCGTCGTCGCGCGCCGCGCCTGACCAGAGCTTGAGGACCATCACGACGTGACCGCCACCAAGACTCCGCTGCTCGACCTTTGTCCGACGCCAGCCAAGCTGCGGGCCCTGAAGCCCGAGCAGCTCCGCCAGTTCGCAGACGAGTTGCGCACCGAGACCGTGGACGCCGTTTCGGTGACCGGCGGCCATCTCGGTGCCGGGCTTGGGGTGGTGGAGCTGACGGTGGCGCTCCACTATGTGTTCGACACAC
>JBKHVJ010000004.1:0-4340 GCA_046570145.1 Alphaproteobacteria bacterium | reverse complement strand
GCCCCAGCCCTTCGCCGTACAGGGCGGCGTCCGGGTCGATGTCCTCCGGGGTGGTTTCCAGCGTCAGGGTATTCACGATCAGCGTCGCCAGATCGAGTTCGGCGGGAGACATCGTCTTCAAGTCACTCATCATGCCTCGCTAGAGCAACGCCTGCGACCCTCAAGATATTCTACCCCTTTCGATATAATCCGATGGTGTAGAAAACCGTATTCGAGTCCCAAGATTCGCAAATTCAGGAGTCACGATAGCCACGCACACGAAGCGATGCCATCATTATTTCGGAGTGATCAATTTGTTTTGTTAAAGATTGATTTTCTTTGCAGCGATGTGTCTCCGGGCCGCTCGGCAGGGTTGCCGATGGCGGGACCGGGTGAACATTTGAAACACCGTGGAACGGTTTTCCGGCCTCTGTTCACTGTTTCATGCGGTGGCACGGTGGCAGGGCAAAGCCATCGCGACGGGTCCGGCGGAAGGCCTGGGCACGGACGGAGGTGGAGCGGACAGGGTTGTGAAGGCGATGCCCAAGTTTAACGGCGGGCAAGGCTGCTGACCATGGAAAGCTGCAAAGAGCGGCCTTCAGATCACGATGCCGGCCAGGGCCGGGCTCTGCTCCAGCATGTCGGCCAGGATCTCCAGCATGTGGCGGCAGTCCGCGCGGGTGACCGGGGCGCCAAGGCAGATGCGCAGGGCCTCCGGGGCGGGGCCGGCGGTCAGGAAGGTGTCGCTGACGGCGGCGGCGATGCCGCGGCTGCGCAGATGGGCGGCGAATTCCCCGCGCGTCCAGGCCGGCGGCAGACCGAGCCACAGGTGGAAGCCCTCCGGGTGGGCGGTCATCGCGGAGGACGGCAGCAGGTCGCGCGCCATGCGCTGGCGGACCGTCGCCTCGGCCCGGATGGCATCGAGAAGCGCATCGGCGGTGCCGTCGCCGATCCATTGCGTGGCGACCGCGGCGGGGATCGGCGGGGTGCCGAGCATGGTCGCCCGCTGGGCGGCGGCCAGCCGCATCGCCTGCCGGGCATCCGGTGCCGCGACATAGGTGATGCGCAGGCCCGGCGCCACGCATTTCGCCAGACCGGTGACATGGAAGGCGATGTCGGGTGCCAGCGCCGCGATCGGCGGCGGCGCGTCCTGAGGCAGCACGCCGTAGATGTCGTCCTCGATGACCGGGATACCGTGCTCGCGGGCGATGGCGGCGACGGCGGCGCGCCGGTCCGCCGGCAGGGTCGCCGTCGTCGGGTTGTGCAGGGTGGGGGTGCAGTAGAGCGCCTTCGGCGCATGGGCCTCGACCGCGGCGCGCAGGGCATCGGGATCGAGGCCGTCGCCGTCCATCGCCACCCCGACCACCCGCAGCCCCAGCTGCCCGGCGATGGCCCTGAAACCGGGATAGGTCAGTGCCTCCGTACAGACGGTGTCGCCGGGGCGGGCCAGCATGCTGAGCAGGGCCAGCAGGGCGCTTTGCGTGCCGGGGCAGACGACGATCCGGCCGGCGTCGACAGTGCCCAGCCGCCGCGACAGCCAGTGGGCGCCGGCCCTGCGGTCCTCCTCCAAGCCGCCAGCCGCCGTGGCGGTGTCGGGATAGCGCAGCAGCGATTGCGGGTCGATCCGCAGCATCGCCTGGGCCAGACCCTGGCGCACGCGGTCCAGCAACTCCGGCGCGTCGGGCAGGGGCGGCTGGTTCATCGTCATGTCGATGATCGCCGCTGCCTCCCGCCGGACGGTGGTGGGGGGCGGGACGTTCAGCGCGAGGCTGGTCTGCACGCTGATAAAGGTGCCCTGGCCGACGCGGGCATCGAGAAGCCCCCGGCGTCGCGCCTCGCCATAGGCCCGGCTGACCGTGGTCAGGTCCAGCCCCAGCCGGTCGGCGAGCGCACGCTGCGGCGGCATCCGGTGCCCCGCCGCCAGCCGGCCGCTGCGGACATCGTCGGCGATGGCGTCGGCGATGGCGAGATAGACCGGCTTGTTCCGGTTGGTCAGGTCGGGTTGCCAGACGCCGGCGCCGGACTGTTCCGCCGGATCGGAGGCTTCGGCTGCATGGGCCGCGATTTCGGATTGCATGGACTGTCCTGACCGTTTCCTTGGCCCGCACCCTGCGGCGTTGTCCGCATCATATGCGGGTTATGGGGCGAGGAACACGCTGTCATGCCGGACCGGTTCGCCGGCGGGGTCGGGTGTCAGCGTGAAGGCGAGCGGGGTGGAGGCGCCGGCAAGGGCCGACTGCGGCACGCGGACCTGGATGCGGTAGGTCTCCACCGCGTTGCCGCGGGCCGACAACGCCAGTTCGCCGGCCTCGCCGCTCCCGCCGGACAGGCCGAGGCTGGCCTGCGGCAGGCCGGACAGGGTCAGGCGGTAGTGACGGTCCACCAGCGACATGTTGGCGATCTTGATGGTGTAGGCGTTCTGGATGCGCCCGTCGCTGAGCGCCACGAACAGCGGCGCCCGGTCGCGCAGCACGGCGATGTCGTTGCTGGGCTTCAGCGCCAGGGCGATGGCCATCGCGCCGCCGACCACCACCAGCATCAGGCCGTAGACGATGGTGCGCGGACGCAGAAGGCGGAAGCGGGGCGGCGGGGCCGCCGTGGCTTTCGCCGCCTGCGCGGTGAGGGTGTCGAAGCGGATCAGGTCGCCGGGGCGGCCGATGCGCGCCATCACGTCGTTGCAGGCGTCGACGCAGAGGCCGCAGCCGATGCACTCCATCTGGATGCCGTTGCGGATGTCGATGCCGGTCGGACAGACCTGGACGCACTGGCCGCAATCGATGCAGTCGCCGAAGCCCGTGTGGGTGCGGGTGTCCCACCCCTCGCTCTTGCGCAAGGGCGCGCGGCCCTCGCCGCGCCAGTCCTGATAGGTGACGACCAGGCTGTCCTCGTCCAGCATGGCGGCCTGGATGCGCGGCCAGGGGCAGACATAGAAGCACATCTGTTCGCGCATGAAGCCGGCCATCAGATAGGTGCAGCCGGCCATGAACAGGACGGAGCCGGCGGCGAGCGCCGGGGCGTCGAAGCGCAGCAGGTCCAGCGCCAGCGTCGGCGCGTCCGTCAGGTAGGCGATGCTGAGAAATCCGGTGATGGCGGAAATCGCCAGCCATGCCGCATGCTTGACCGCCTTCTTCGCCAGCCAGCCCGCGGTCCAGGGCTGCTTGTCCAGCCGGATGCGGTCGGTGCGGTCGCCCTCCACCCGCCGTTCCACCCAGACGAACAGGTCGGTCCACACGGTCTGCGGGCAGGTGAAGCCGCACCAGACCCGGCCGCCCAGCGCCGTCGCCAGGAACAGGCCGATGGCGGCGATGATCATCACCCCGGTGATGTAATAGACATGCTGCGGCCACAGCTGGACCGCGAAGATGTAGAAGCGCTGGCTGCCGAGATCGAACAGCACCGCCTGATCGGGGACGCCCGGCCCGCGGTCCCAGCGCAGGAAGGGCAGCAGGGCGAACAGCGCCAGCAGCACCGCGCCCAGCCCGGTCTTCAGCCGCCGGTATCGCCCGCGCACCGATTTCGGATGGATCTTGCGGTGGGAGGCGTAGGCCGACTGCGGCTCTTGCGTGGCGGGAGAGCGGTTGGGGCGGCGGGTGAGGATCGGCGCATCGCTGGGCATGGGGCACCTGGCACGAAGGATCCGTCAGGCCGCCGCGTCCCGGCAAGGCGTATGGAGCGGCGGCCTCTCGGCGATGCAGTTTGTATGGAATATTGATCGGATCACAGCAAGCGGATTGTAGGATTCCGCGCGTTGGAAACGAGATCTGCGGTGGTTTGTCGCAACGGATGCCGGGATCAGGCTCGTAAAATCCATACAATATAGAATGCCACGAGGCTGGAAACCTTCATTGTATGGATGATCGGAAGCGTGCCCGGCCATTGCCGAACCGGCATCCCGATGCACATTGTGCTCGCAGGAAAGCGATCATGCGACAGGGGCGATGAGCATCATCAAGTTGGGCGGCAGGAAATCGAAAGACGGCACGACGGCCAAGGACACCAGAAATCCCTGCATCGGGCTCTGCCGCTTCGGCGGACAAGGGGCCTGCCTGGGCTGTCACCGCACCAAGGCCGAGGTGAAGGGCTGGAAACGGCTGAGCGACGCCGCCAAGGCGGCGATCAACGAGCGGATCAGGCAGGGAATGCAGGCCGTGTCGGCGACGGCGGCGGACGGCAAGCCGTCGCGCAAGCGCCTGCGCAAGCTCGACCGGAAGATCGGCAAGCTGGAAGCGAAGCTGGCCGCCCTGCGGGCCGAGCGCGACGCCATGGCGGGGTCGGGCTGAGGTTGCGCTTAGGGGGCGCTGTGACGCCGCCGCCGAGCGTCAGCCTCGCGCAAGAAAGACCCTGATCGCCTCGACCACCGT
>JBKHVJ010000003.1:0-29446 GCA_046570145.1 Alphaproteobacteria bacterium | reverse complement strand
CGGAACGGCATGGCGCCCTGCGGAATAGGCTGGCCGGGACGACCTCCGCCCCGACGCAAAGGGTGTGCCATAGTCTCCGCCATGCGAACAAGCGTCGACCGCCACTTTCCCGCTGAGGGCAGCGATGCGGTGCGCGCGTGCAACAATGGAATGCGTAATCCTTAGCACACGCCCCGATACGGCGGTGTCGGCATGGCGCCCGGCTTCTGTCTGCCGCTCCTACATCAGTCGGCCGCCGGCGGCGGCGTCGGTCAGCAGGGGGTAGCGCCCGGCATCCGGCAGCTGGTAATGCCACCATTCGGACGGGTAGTGCTCCCAACCCGCGGCGACCATCACGCCCAGCAGCATGGCGCGGTTGCGCTGCTGCTCCGCGGTCAGGTCGCTGCGGCCGTGGTGCGACCGCTCCGTCATCGCGTCGAAGCCGGTGCCCATGTCCAGCGGCACGCCGGCGGCATCGGCAAGCGTCAGGTCGATCGCCACGCCGCGGGTGTGGTTGGAGCCCAGCCGGGGGTCGGCGATGTAGGTCGGATCGGCAAAGGCGTGCCAAAGCCGCCATTGCGCCTCCGCCGGGCGGAAGGCATCGTACACCCGCAACCGGCAGCCGATGCCGCGCGCCAGCCGGATGGCGTCGGTCAGCCGGCGGGCCGCGTCGGGATGCAGAAGGCACACCGCCGACCGGTAGATCGGCGCGCCCGACAGGTTGTCGGCGGTGGCGTAGAGAAGCTCCAGGTCGATGTCGAAGGCCGGAGGCGCGATTTCGGTCAGCATGGAAAGGGCAATCGTCGGGGTATTGGGAAGAGGCAGGACCTCTAGCATGGCGCCGGCGCCGCCTGCCATGGTCGCGGGTCTGCCATGCCGGGCCCCGCGGGCCATGCAAGCTCATGAGAGATTGTGCCCCGCCGGCAATCCATGGTGAAGGCAGGCTCGTATGAAGACGGGCCGGCGTGGCGGCAAACCCGGCACGGCGGCCGTAAGGAAGGTGGGGCGATGAAGGTTCTGGGTCTGGATACGGCGACGTCTGGCTGTTCGGCCGCGCTGTGGGAGGGAACGGCCGGCTTGGCGGGTACCGCGCGGGTCACCGTGCGGCGCCGCGCCCCGATGGCGCGCGGGCAGGCGGAGGTGCTGGTGCCGCTGGCGCAGGAGGTGCTGGCGGAGGCCGGCGCCGCGTTCGACGATCTCGACCGCATTGCCGTCACCGTTGGGCCAGGGGCCTTCACCGGCCTGCGCATCGCGCTGGCCGCCGCCCGCGGGATCGCCGTCGCACGTGATCTTCCGGTGGTCGGTATCACCAGCTTCGACGCCATCGCCCATGGCGTGCCGGAGTCAGAGCGCGCGGGGCGCCCCCTGCTGGTCGCCGTCGACAGCCGGCGGGCGGAGCCCTTCCTGCAGCTGTACGATGCCGCGCTGGCGACGGTGGGCGAGCCGGCGATGCCGGACCCGGCGGCGATCCCCGGCTGGCTCGATGCGCTGTGCCCGTCCGGACCGTTGCTGCTGGCCGGCGATGCGGCGGCAGCGCTGGTCCCGCTGCTGGCCGGGCGGTCCGGGCTGGAGGTGGCGGCGGGCGACGGGTTGCCGGACGCCGCGGTGGTGGCGGCGCTGGGGGCCGCCCGTCCGACCGGCCTGCCGGCCGAACCCTTCTATCTTCGTCCGCCCGACGTCACCCTGCCGAAGGCGGCCACCTTGCCGAAGGCGGCCGGTGCCAAGGAGGGCCCCAGGGACGGCCCCAGGGACCGCCCCAGGGACGGATCGGAAAGCCGGCTGTGACCGGTTCCGCCCTCCGCCTTCACCCGGCCGGCCCGCTGGAGTCCGGGGTGGTCGCCGCCCTGCAGCAGGCCTGCTTCCCCGAGGATCCCTGGGACGAGGCATCGGTCGCCACCCTGACCGCTCCGCCTGCCGGTTTCGCCGTCATCGCGCTGGACGTGCAGGACCAGCCGGTCGGTTTCGTCATGGCCCGGGTCGCGGCGGAGGATGCGGAGATCCTGGCCATCGGCGTGCTGCCGCAGGCCCGGCGGGGCGGCGTCGGTCGCCTGCTGGTCGAAGCCGCGGTTGCCGGGTCCCGTGACCTCGGAGCGACTGCGCTGTTTCTCGAGGTCGCCGAAGACAACCAAGCGGCATGGACTCTATACAAGGCTTGCGGCTTCTTTTCCGTCGGACGCCGTCCCGGTTACTACAAACGACCTGACGGCCGGGTCGCTGCGCTTGTCCTGCGCCGCAATCTCGACGGGGCATAGGGGTTAATTTTTCCGCACGATCAGGCGGTGGACTCCCTCCGGCTCGTCCAATCGTTCGGGGTGGATCGAAAGTATGCTGTGACCCAATTCCGTCAAGGATCGTGGAACGTTTTCCAAGGGTTCACCTGCATTCAGCCGGACTTCGAGAGTCTGCCCCACGTCCATCCGCTCCACCATCAACTTGGTCTTGACGAAGGTTAACGGACAAACCTGCGAGGTGATGTCGAGAAACAAGTCTGCGGAGCTTTTTTCGGTCACCGATTCCTCTTTGTTCCAAAGGATGGATATTGCACGCGGCAGAAAACCTCTTTATATGGTTAGGTACGAATGCCGCGGAGCAAGCTTACATGAGCAACGGGTCCCCTTCCAACGCGCTGTTGTCTCTGACCACGGAGATCGTGGCGGCGCATGTCTCCAACAATACAGTCGCACTGACCGATCTTCCGACCCTGATCGAACAGGTGTACAAGTCGCTGGCCAACGTCGGCACCGAACCGGTGGTGGCGGAGGAGCGGCCGCAGCCCGCAGTGCCGATCAAGAAATCGGTCACGCCGGACTATATTGTGTGCCTGGAAGACGGCAAAAAGCTGAAGATGCTGAAGCGCCATCTGAAGACGGCGTATAATATGACCCCAGAAGAATACCGCGACCGCTGGGGCCTGCCGGCCGACTACCCGATGGTTGCGCCGAACTACGCGCGCCAGCGCAGCTCGCTGGCAAAGCAGATCGGCCTCGGCACCCGCGCCCGCCGCGGCGCCTGAGGATCGGAGTATCCGCAGGGCGGGCGGATGCCATCACGGCGCCCCCGCTCTGGCCCATCCTTTTCCGGTACGCCTTACTTCCCGGGCAGCTGTCCCAACCCTTTCGCGGTCGTCCCACTCACGGTCACCAGAAAGCCGTCTTTGCCGGGCGATCGCCCCCGAACCATAGGCCCGAGGCAGTTGTGTGCAGGACCGCGGATGCCGGTCCCGGCCGGCCGGCGGCGCCATACGATGTCGGTTGACCGGGAACCGCCTGATCGTGTTATCCCTTGCGCTGCGTGCGACGCTGTTCGTCCCGACGTGGCCGCCCGGGCCCCGGCGGAGACAGCCGGCGCGGCGCATCGTCCCGAACCATCGCAGCGGACCGTCGACATGGCTGATGCAAGCTTGGACCAGCCGGACATGACCCGGACCAGCCCGGAGCGGGGCGAAGCATCCACACAGGATGCCGTCGGTTCCGATGCAGCGGTCTCCGGCAGGCTCATGGACGGCATCCGCCTGGGCACGCTGGAGGTGCGGCTGGCCCGGTCGGTTGAGGAGATCGATTGGGCGCAGGCGCTGCGCTACCGCGTCTTCTACGAGGAGATGGCGGCGATCCCCTCCCCCGCGATGCAGGCCCAGGGCCGCGACTTCGACGATTACGACGACGTGGCCGACCATCTTCTGGTCATCGACCATGCGCGCGGCAACGGTCCGGACATGGTGGTCGGCACCTACCGCCTGATCCGCCGGCCCGCCGCCGAGAAGGTCGGGCGTTTCTATTCCAGCGACGAATACGACATCGGCCGGCTCGCCAGCTATCCCGGCGAGGTGCTGGAACTGGGTCGGTCCTGCGTCGACGCCGGCTACCGCAGCCGCGGCAGCATGCAGCTGCTGTGGCAGGGCATTGCCGCCTATGTCTTCCAGCATGACATCGCTCTGATGTTCGGCTGCGCCAGCCTGCCCGGCACCGATCCCGATGCGCTGGCGGAGCCGCTGTCCTATTTGTACCACCATCACCTCGCGCCACCGGAGCTGCGGGCGACGGCCCTGCCGGAACGCCATGTGTCGCTGGACCGCATGCCGAAGGACCGCATCGATCCCCGGCGGGCTCTGAACATCCTGCCGCCGCTGATCAAGGGCTATCTGCGCCTGGGCGGGTTCATCGGCGACGGCGCGGTCATCGACCATCAGTTCAACACCACCGATGTCTGCATCGTGGTGAAGACCGACCTGATCACCGACAAGTATTTCAAGCATTACGAACGTCGCAGCCGCGACAGCCAGGGCAGCTGAGGCGATCATGACCCGTACCGCGCGCGCCCTGGGATCATCCGGCCGCGGGGCCCTGCGCCTGACCCTGTACCTGCTGTGGACCCTGCTGCTGATCCCGCTCCAGGTGCTGGCCGTGGCGCGGGGATGGCGGCTGTGCCGCACCCTGCCGCGCTTCTATCACCGCGTCTGCACCCGGCTGATGGGTCTGGACGTGGTGGTGCGTGGCGAACAGGTGTCCGGCGGGCCGGTGCTGTTCGTGTCCAACCACTCCTCCTACCTGGACATCTCGGTGCTGGGGTCGCTGATTCCCGGTCCCTTCGTCGCCAAGACGGAGGTCGGAACCTGGCCCTTCTTCGGCCTTCTCGCCCGGCTTCAGCGCACGGTCTTCGTGGAGCGCAAGGCCCGCACCTCGGTCGACAAGCAGCGCGACGACATCGGCGGCCGCCTGGATTCCGGCGACAGCCTGATCCTGTTCCCCGAGGGGACCTCCAGCGACGGCAACCGCACCCTTCCCTTCAAGACCGCGCTGTTCGCCGTCGCCGCCCGCCGCATCGACGGCCGTCCGCTGACGGTCCAGCCGGTCAGTGTCGCCGCCACCCGGCTCGACGGCATCCCGATGGGCATCGCCTTCCGCCCCTTTTATGCATGGTACGGCGACATGGATCTGGTGCCGCATCTGTGGCAGGCCTTCCGCCTCGGCGGCATGACGATAGAGGTGGAATTCCACCCGCCGGTGACCATCGACGGCTTTTCCAGCCGCAAGGCCCTGGCGGACCATTGCCAGCGCGTGATCGCCGACGGCGTTGCCCGCGCCATTTCCGGCCGTCCCGACGCACCGGTCCGGGCCAAGGACCCGGCTCCGCAGGCAACGGCCTCTCCCACTCCAGCCTCCGCCCCGGCCATCAGCGATCCCGCGCACGGGAGTGCTTGATTCCGCTCTTGTATCCGCCGCGCCGGTCACCTATAAACAGCGGGCGCGCGGGTGTAGCTCAATGGTAGAGCAGAAGCTTCCCAAGCTTACGACGAGGGTTCGATTCCCTTCACCCGCTCCAAACGCCGCATCGGTTGCGGCTTGAAAACTTCCCATTTGAAAATTTGGTCGTGATGGATGGGCGGTCTGTGCCGGTGGGTACGGACGGGCGCTCTCTTTTGCGTTGGCGGTTCGCCGATGGGGCGGTTGCCGGGCTCGCGGCGATCCTTGAGGCTGGGCGGTATCGTCCGTCTGCCCGAAGGGGAACGCCCATGCAGCCAATCGAACGAGCACGCCGCCTGAGCCGGTCCCTGCAAGCGCGCTTCCGCATCGATCTGTTCTCCGCCCTGGTGGAGCGCGAGTTCGAACGGCGACTGGCGGAAGCCATCCTGGAGGCGGAGCGCGACGCCTATCGCCGGGGACGCGAGGAGGCCCTGGCCGGATCGGGCGGCGCCGCAGGTCCGGTGAGCGCAGAGGACGGGAAAGTGGCGGTCAATCCATCTCCGCGGCGGGAAGAGGGGGCATGGCCGGGCGGGAAGCCCATGACCATGTGAGGCCCGCCCGCTCGGCACAGGCGTAATGCCAGGGGCGCTGGTCGCCATGGCCGGCCCAATGCGGATCGCCCGTGCGGATCGGCCGCCCGCAGGCGCAGCACAGCGGACCGTTGCGCGTCGCACGCGCGGATTGGGCGCGCGTGGCGCCGGTCTTGGCCGATTTTGGCTTCGGTTCCCATCCCAGCGAGGCAGGATGCCGTCCGTACAGCGCCATTGTCTTTCCCCAGTTTTGCGATGATCCCCCGATCACGGCCAGAACGCGTCCATAGGCGTCGATAACATCGCGGTCGTGGCGGGCCGAGAATGCCGTCGTCGCGTCATGTTGCCAATAACAAGGATGGACAGGTTCCAACCCGAAATCGCTGCTCTTCCGCGGGGACAAGCGGCTCAAAACTCCGTGGAGACGAGTGACCGGTCAGAGAACACACAATAGTCACTACAGATTTCTGCAAACTTCACATGATCGCCTTCACCGATTTTCTGGGTGAATAGAGCGGTCATGTTTTGACAGGTTTCTGGTAACACCGTTGCGCAAACCAGTTGACCAGTTGAAAACTGGCGTCCACCGCCTTCGCTGCATTGCAGCATATTCTTCACGCGAAGGCGCTCCATGACGGCATTTCTGCTGGATTATCTTTCCACCTTTATCGCCAATTCTCCCGTTGCGGCGGCCGGTATTGCCGGACGGCTGGCCGGAACGCTGTCGACCCTGCCCGGCGGTTTCCGGGGCAGTGGCCTGATACCGTCAGCGCACCCGGCCGGTGCATCCCCGATTGCTCCCGGTGCGGCGCGGGAACATTCGGCCTTAGGTCAGGGTTGTGGCAACGAAGGCGATGTTTGGGAGGACCTGCCGTTATGGAAAAAGACCAGATCGTCGATACGCTCAATGACCTGATCCGCATCGTCGAGGATAGTCACGAAGGTTACCGGCAGGCCGCCGAAACCGCCGAGGACGAGGATCTGAAGGCCCTGTTCAACGATCTGGCCGCCCAGCGTGGCGCCATCGTCCGCGAGATCCAGAGGCTGGTCGCCGAACAGGGCGGAGCGCCCGACATGGGCGGCACCATGATGGGCGGTGCCCATCGCTTCTTCCTGGAATTGAAGTCCGCCGTGATGGGTCACGACCGCGCCGCGATCATCGCGGAGGTCGAACGCGGCGAAACCGAATGCCTGCGCCGCTATGACGAAGCCATGGCGAAGGAGCTCCCCCTGCCCATCACCGCCGTCATCGCCCAGCATCTGGACCGCATCCGCGTCGACCGTGACCGCATGGCGGCGTTGCGCGGGGTGGTGGCATGATGGTGCGCCGCAGCATTGCGGGTGTGCCGGAGCGGGCGTAGGCTTTCCATCCGTGGTCCCGCCCGATGGGGTGGACCAAACGCCCCGCCGATCATCCGGCTTATGGTGGCCGGATGATCGGCTCCACCTGGACATGGATTGATGAACAGCGACAAACAGAAAGCAGACCAGTCCGGCAACGATCTGGTCACCAAGGGCGCTTTCGCCCTCTACCACGCCGAGAACGCCCACCGCGTGGCCGAATTCAAGAAGTCCAAGAATGCCGAGGCGGCCATCGCCGCCGATTTCGACGCTTACCGCTCCCGCTATCTGCGGAAATTCAAGGATGTCTTTGACAGCCTGTCCGAACAGGGGCTGACCGTCACCCGCGCGGTGTGACCCGGCCGGGCGCCACTGTCCGCGCCTGCACCGATATCCCGGTCCCCGCCGCCGCCGCACGACGCCGGTCCGCCGCGTCCAGCACCGCGAGGCGTCCGGCGGGATCGAGAGCTCTCCACAGCCTGATGTCGTCCAGCGTCCGGTAGCAACCGACGCAGACCTCCCGCTCGTCCAGCGTGCAGAGCCGGATGCAGGGGGATGGGACCTGATCGTCGCGGGTCGCTTGCGTCATGGAGCGACTGTGCCAAGGCCTCGGCGTTGCGGCAAGGGGTGCGTTGCGCCGGCCACGTCTCCCGAATGGGATGGGAAAGCCGCAGGCCCGCCGCTATACTGTACGGCATGGCCCGCATGCTGTTCCTTCGCGACATCGACGCCGACGTGCAACTGCGCTGCCGCGCCTGCGGGCATGGCGGCGTGCTTCCCCGTGCCATGCTGGAACGGCGGTTCGGCCCGAATTACCCGGTGCTGTCGATCGCGCCGCATTACCGCTGCTCGCGCTGCGACTCCCGCGACATCGAAAGCCGGCCGATCCTGGCAGCCCCGCCGCCCATCTCCTTCGACGCCGCGAACGAGGAGCCGTCCTTCGATGCCCCGCTGGCGGCGCTGAACGGCCTGCTCGCCTCGCTACGCGGCGACGGCCCGGAGGCCGGAACACAGACCCCGCCCCCGCTTCCCCCACCACCTCCTCCACCACCTCCCTCTGCCCCGGTGCGCAGCAGGCCGCTGTCGGATCTTCCGCTGTCCGATCTGGTGGCCGATGGTCCGGGGGATGGCGGTGCCACCCCTCTGTGGGAACCGGTTTCGCTGGCCGACATGGCGGCACGGCTGGGGGCGATCGGACCGGGCGATGACGATCCCGACCGGGATGGCGAACCGGATGGCGGCGAACCGGTCGATGGCGGTTGGGACGATCCGCCTCCGCCAGCCCGCCCCATCGGGAAGGAGACCGCCCGCAACCTTGTTCCCGACACCGATTCCGATGAGGGCGGGGACGAGACGCTTGCGGCGATGCATCGCCTGCTGGCCCAGGCCCATTGGAGCGAAGACGACGAACCGGAAGACCGCCCGCCGGCGCCCGCCCGCCGCTTCGAGCAGCCGGGGACGGAAGAGGACATCGCCGGGTCCACCGAAGAGGACGGGCCGCCGGTCTTCTCCCACAAGGTTTTGGTACGCAAGGATTTCGAGGAGGATTGGGGAGAACCCGAGTCCGAGTTCGACCGCTGGCGTGCGGAAGAGGACCGCAACGCGGCGGACGGCTTCGATGATGAGGAGGAGCCGTCCGACGAGGAGATTCTGTCCTTCGCGATCCGCGACCCGGAAAAGCCGGTTGTTCGACCGGCGGACCGGCCGGTGGTCAAGTCGGCCAAGCCCGCCAAGTCCGCTACGCTGCCGCCGGCCGATGAACCGCTCGATTTCGACCAGCACCGCGCCGAACGCCGTGCCCAGCGCCCGCCCCCGCCGCCGGAGGATGAGGAAGGCTACGACCGCACCCTCGCCGCCCTGCGGTCGATGATCGAAGACGCGGCCAACGACGTGGACGACGACGCTCCACCTCCGCCGCGGAAGTCGCCTGCTGCGGAGGAAAGGGGCATCGGCAAAGGCCCCGACAGCAACACCGGCGGGAACCGGGGCGCGGCGGCCGGCTGGGAGGATGAGGACAAGAACAGGGATGATCCGCTCTCGGGTTTCGGCGCCGATCCGGTGCCCGAGCCCGAGCTGGACCCTGACCGGGATCCGGCGCCGGCCGGCCGCCGCTCCGCCCAGGAACGTGAGATCGAAGAGGCGATGAAGGCTCTGCGCGGCCTGATCGAGGAGGAGGTGGCGACCGATCCCCCGCCTCCGCCCTCCGCCCCGCCGCCGAAGCCGCGTACCGGCAAGCCGCGTCCGCCGCCCCGCCGCGAGCCGCCCGTTCCTCCGGCGGAAGAGGCAGAGCCCGCGGAACCGGCTGTCAGGCAGGCTGCTCCCAAAGCGGTCGATCCGACGCCGCTCAGCAAGACCATCGCGGCACTGCGCGGCATGCTGGAACTGGACGGCAAGCGCAAACGCTGACGCGGCTGCCGTCCTTCCGGCAGGCGATCACTTGCGCGGGCGCTTTTCCTGCATGATCTCCAGTTGCAGCTGTTGGATTTCGGTCAGGCGCTGCCATTGGCGCTGGATCATGTAATCCACCTTCTCGTGCAGGTGCCGGATTTCCAGCTCGGCCTTCAGGTTGACGCGGTAGTCGTTCTCCGAGCGCAGCCGGTCCTTAGCCTCCTGCCGCTTCTGGCTCATCATGATGACCGGCGCCTGGATGGCGGCAAGGCAGGACAGCAGCAGATTCAGCAGGATGAAGGGGTAGGGATCGAAGGCCCTCGTGTCGCCTTCGAGGATGTTGATGAGCATCCACACGCATAGGAAGAAGGCGAAGGAGATCAGGAAAGCCCAGCTGCCGCCGAAGCTGGCGAGACCGTCCGACAGCCGTTCGCCCAGCGTGCGGCGGTCGTCATACTCCTCCTCCGGGTTCTCGGCCAGCGTCTCGTGGCGGGCGAGGCTTTCGGCGACCTCGCGGTCCAGTTCGCTCAACTCGCCATGCTCGGTCTGCAGCAGCTCCGCCACATAGAGCGAGCGGTAGCGTGCCAGTTCCTGCCGGCTTATCTGCGAGTCCGGCTCCAGATGCGGGTGGTCCAGCCGGATGCGGTCGGCAAGGTTGGGGCGCAGCGCGTCGAGTGCGATCAGGTCGCGCTTGGGCCGGCGCTTGCCGCTGATGGCGCAGGGCTGGCGCTTGGAGGCCAGCTGGCCGACGTCTTCCTCGCCGGGGCCGAGGGTCGGCACTGCGGACTCGTCGCCGTCCTCCTGCGGAAGCGGATGGTCTGTCATGATGTCGCCCTCCCTCGAATGCGCGGACCGGGGTGACCGACTCTATGCCCGACCGTTGCGACAAGCCGGTTAAATCGCTGAAAGGCCATAAGGTCCGGCAAGGAGTGGCAGCCGTTGCAACGGTTGGAGACTTGCCGCGGCGCGAGACATGGCCGGTCGCCGCCTTGGCGGGTCCAAGATGACAGGCGGTTCATCCTTGTCGGCCGCATAAGGAAAAGGGGCCGCCTTTCGGCAGCCCCCTATCCTTACCTGCTGACGGTTTCGGCCGTTCAGCCGATGCGCCAGACGTCCGGGCTGTTCTCCAGACGCTTCAGCAGGGCGATCCGCTGCTGCTCGATCTCGTCGGGCAGGCGGTCGCCGAAGCGGTTGAACAGCTCCTCCTGGTCCTTTGCCTCGGCCTCGGCCTCCTTGCGGTCGATGTCCATGATCTTGGCGAATTTGTCGGCCGGGAAATTCAGGCCGGACCAGTTCAGATCCTGGTAGCGCGGGGAATAGCCGAAGGGCGATTCCGCCACGTCGGTGGCACGGCCGCGGACGCGGTCGACGATCCACTTCAGCACGCGCATGTTGTCGCCGAAGCCCGGCCAGACGAACTTGCCGTTCTCGTCCTTGCGGAACCAGTTGACGCGGTAGATGCGCGGCAGGCTCTCCACCTTGCCTTCCATCGACAGCCAGTGGTTCCAGTAATCGGCCATGTTGTAGCCGCAGAAGGGCAGCATGGCGAACGGGTCGCGGCGGATGGCGGCCTGGCCGACGGCGGCGGCGGTCGCTTCCGAGCCCATGGTTGCGGCCCAATAGACGCCTTCGCGCCAATTGTAGGCCTCGAACACCAGCGGGAAGGTCTTCGACAGGCGGCCGCCGAAGATGAAGGCGCTGATCGGAACACCGGCCGGATCCTCCCAGGCCGGGTCGATCGACGGGCACTGCGCGGCAGGCGCGGTGAAGCGGCTGTTCGGGTGGGCGGCGACACGGCCGCAGCCCGGGGTCCAGTCCTTGCCCTGCCAGTCGATCAGGTGCGCCGGCGCCTCGTCCGTCAGGCCTTCCCACCAGACGTCGCCGTCGTCGGTCAGGGCGACGTTGGTGAAGATGACGTTGTGGTCCAGCGTCTTCAGCGCGTTCGGGTTCGACTTCACGCTGGTGCCGGGGGCGACGCCGAAGAAGCCGGCTTCCGGGTTGATGGCGCGCAGCGTCCCGTCGGGCTGCGGCTTGATCCAGGCGATGTCGTCACCGATGGTGCGGACCTTCCAGCCCTCGAACTCCTTCGGCGGGACCAGCATGGCGAAGTTGGTCTTGCCGCAGGCCGACGGGAAGGCGGCGCCGACATAGGTCTTCTCGCCGGTCGGGCTTTCCACGCCGAGGATCAGCATGTGCTCGGCCAGCCAGCCCTGCTCGCGGCCCATGGAGGACGCGATGCGCAGCGCGAAGCACTTCTTGCCCAGCAGCGCGTTGCCGCCGTAGCCGGAGCCGTAGGAGACGATGCGGTGCTCTTCCGGGAAATGGACGATGTACTTGTTGTCGGCGTTGCAGGGCCACGGCACGTCCTGCTGGCCCGGCTCCAGCGGGGCGCCGATGGAATGCAGGCAGGGGACGAAGTCGCCGTCGCCCAGGATGTCCAGCACCTTCTGGCCCATGCGGGTCATCAGGCGCATGTTGACGGCGACATAGGGGCTGTCGGAGATCTGCACGCCGATGTGCGCGATGTCGGAGCCCAGCGGCCCCATGCTGAACGGTACCACATACATGGTGCGGCCGCGCATGCAGCCCTCGAACAGGCCGTCCAGCTTGGCCTTCATCTCATCCGGGGCCATCCAGTTGTTGGTCGGACCGGCTTCCTCGCGCGTCTTCGAGCAGATGTAGGTGCTGTCCTCGACGCGGGCGACGTCGCCCGGATCGGAGCGGCAGAGGAAGGAGTTCTGGCGCTTGGCCTCGTTCAGGCGGATGAAGGTGCCGGCCTCCACCATCTCGTTGCAGAGACGGTCATATTCCTCCTGCGACCCGTCGCACCAGTGAACGCGCTCCGGTTTGCATTTCAGTGCGATCTCCTCGACCCAGGCCAGGAGCTTCTTGTTCCGCGTCCGCATATTGCCAGTCATATCGTCCTCTCGAAGGCTGGGCCGGTACCGCTGCGCCGGTCATCCCCCATCGGGTTCCGGCGGCCGGTCCGGCCGTCTTTGTCCGTTGTCGTGTCAGATGGAAACAGTCCGCCGGATCGGCGGCCCGATCAGCGCGATGCCGGTCCGAACGGGCGGCAGGGCCGGAGGCCCGCCGGGATCGGCGGCACCGCGCAGGCGCGGTGACGAAACGGTGCAAAGGGCGGCCCTGAGGCGACAGGTCTGGGGGCCATTGGCCCGGACGGGAAACGGGTCGATCCGTTATGGTCCACTGAAGTGTTCTCCTGGTTGCGCATGCCCAAGCGCCGCCTTCTTGTTTTTGGTGCGGCGCCCGGTCGTGTCGAAGCGACCTCTCGGCTGGTCGTTCGGGCTGACGGTTGGCTTCTCGTCTCTCTCGGTCTGCGATCGCGCCTTTTGGCTTGTTCCGCCTTCGGCTTCTTTGGCTTTTATGGTCGGGCTCGTTTCGGCGGCCCTTCATTGGGCTTCGGGGTCCGTCAGGCATCCCCTTCGCCGGGTGTCGCATGTCCTGGTGGTCCGGTCCCGTCCTGCGGCCGGATCAGTGCATCCAGCAACAGTCTAGCCGATTCCGGGTCATGGATTCTCTGCTCAAAATCGACGCGGGCGACGTACCCCCCGCGTCGCAGGTCGCATCCCTCCGGGTCCAGCCCGGTCAGGCTCCAGCCTTCTCCATCCCCGGTCCCGTCCTGATCGGTGGAGGGGGCCAGCCGGAGGCCGTAGCCCTCGCCGTTCAGACGGTCGAGCAGTTCCGCCTCCCCCGCCGCCAGTGCCGGGGCGGCATCGGGCAGGTCCAGCTCGGCGGCGGACAGCCAGTGGATGCGGCCGAAGCCGGCGACCAGATGGGCGCGCTCCACCGTTACGCGGTAGATCGCGAAATCGGCGAAGCCGGCATAGAAGGCGGCATCGGGATGGCGGCGCAGGTAACGCGCCCGGTGGGCGGGATCGTCCGACCGCTCCGCCCGGCCCAGGACCGACAGGCGCGCACCGGTCAGCGGCTGCGCCAACCCGGCGGTGCCGTCGAACAGCAGGCCGACCCGGCCGTCGACCAGCAGGTTGCGGGTGTGGTCCGCCAGTGTGGAAAGCAGAAGCAGCGGGCTGCCGTCATGGTCGAACGCCACCAGCACCAGCGATGGGTAGGGCCAGCCGGCGGTGTCTGCGCTGCCGGTGCCGTCGGGCTGCTGGGCGGTGGCCAGCGCGGCGCGGTCGCAGGCGCGCATCAGGCGCCGGGCACAGGTGGCCGGAGCGGTGCCGTCCGGGCGGTCGCCGGGAGGCATCGCGCCCTCCCCGGCATCCGGAACGGAGCCGGCCGGAGAGGACGCCGAAAGGGCGTTCAGAAAACTCATTCCAAAACGAGTGCGTTCTCCCGCGCGGCACCGTTGTTCGGCGCCGCATTGCCGCCATATTGGACCATACAAATGCTGCGGGAAAAGAGAAAACTGCCGCTGGTACCTGGACTCTGGCATAAAGTATTGGAATGACCACTCGGCCTATGCCTGATGTTTCCGCTAACATTTCAGGTGCCGCCCCGCTCGACCGTTCCGTCCTGACCGATTGGGAAGCTGTTACGACCATGGCCCACACCGTCGCCCTGGTGGATGACGATCGCAACATCCTGGCCTCCGTCTCCATCGCCCTGGAGGCCGAAGGTTTCGATGTGCGCACCTATACCGATGGCGCCGAGGCGCTGCGCGGCCTGACACAGCGCCCGCCCGACCTCGCCGTGCTCGACATCAAGATGCCGCGAATGGACGGCATGGAGTTGCTGCAACGTCTGCGTCAGACCAGCCACATCCCCGTCATCTTCCTGACCAGCAAGGACGACGAGCTGGACGAACTGATGGGCCTGCGCATGGGGGCTGACGACTATATCAAGAAGCCCTTCTCGCAACGCCTGCTGATAGAGCGCATCCGGGCTCTGCTGCGGCGCGAGGCGCTGCGCGGCGAGACCGCCGACGCCGATCCCGGCCAGATGATCACCCGCGGGCCGCTTCTGCTGGATGGCGCCCGCCATGCCTGCAGCTGGAAAGGCCAGCCGATCGACCTGACGGTGACCGAGTTCCTGCTGGTCCGGGCGCTGGCCCAGCGGCCGGGCCATGTGAAGAACCGCGACCAGTTGATGGACGCGGCTTATGGCGAGCATGTCTACGTCGACGACCGCACCATCGACAGCCATATCAAGCGGCTGCGCAAGAAGTTCAAGGCGGTCGATCCCGACTTCTCCCAGATCGAAACGCTCTATGGCGTCGGCTACCGGTACAAGGAGTAGGCCGGTGCCGGCGACCGATGGTGTCCGACCCGGGGAATGGCCGGCTCGGCGGCGCGGCGTGTCGCCGCTGACCCTGCGCATCCTGGCGGTGAATGTTTTGGCGCTGCTGGTGTTGCTGGCCGGGCTGCTTTATCTCGGCCGCTACCAGGATCGGCTGATCCAGGCCGAGACCGAGGCGCTGGCGACCGAGGCGCGCATCTTCGCCTCCGCGCTGGGCGAGGGCGCGGTGAACCGTATCCTGACCGCCCCCTCCCCCACCGGCGACGAAGGGGGCGAGCGGTTCGAACTGGCGCCCGAGTTGGCCCGCCCGATGGTTCGCCGCTTGGCGGAGGCGACGGCGACCCGCACCCGCCTGTACGACATCGACGGGCACATGCTGTCCGACAGCCGGGTGCTGGTCGGCTCGCAGGGGCGCATCGAAATCCGAGAGCTGCCCACTCCGCCGGCCGGCGATCCGGTCAGCCGTGCGATCAACGACCTCTACACCCGGCTGATCGACGTGGTGCCCAGCCGCGAGGGGTTGCCGGCCTACCGCGAGGCGCCCGGCCGACCGAACCCCGACGTGGAGCGGGCGCTCGGCGGTGAGGCGGCGGCCACCGTCTGGCGCGTCGACGGCGAGGGCGGCGACCCGGAACTGCTGCTGACGGTGGCGGTGCCGGTACAACGCTACCGCGAGGTTCTGGGCGCGGTCCTGCTGGCGCGCAGCGGCGGCGAGATCGACCGGGCCATCCGTTCCGTCCGTTTCGACATCCTGCGGGTGTTCGGCGTGGCGCTTCTGGTGACGGTCGCCCTGTCCTTCTATCTGGCCGGCACCATCGCCCGGCCGATCCGCCGGCTGGCCCAGGCCGCCGACCGGCTGCGCACCAGCCATGGGCGGCACGCCGAGATTCCAGACCTGACCCGCCGCGGCGACGAGATCGGCGAGCTGTCCGGCGTGCTGCGCGAAATGACCGACGCGTTGTGGACGCGGATGGACGCCATCGAACGCTTTGCCGCCGACGTCGCCCACGAGATCAAGAACCCGCTGACCTCGCTGCGCAGCGCGGTGGAGACCGCCGGCCGCGTCAGCGACCCGCGCCACCGCGACCGGCTGATGGCGATCATCGCCGACGACGTGCAGCGGCTGGACCGGCTGATCAGCGACATCTCCAACGCCTCGCGCCTCGACGCCGAACTGTCGCGGGCGGAGCCGGAACCGGTGGACATCGGCCTGCTGCTGACCATGCTGGCCGAACTGCGCCAGACGGTTGCCGAAACCGTCGACCAGACTGTGGCGGCCGGTGGTGGAGAGGATCGCGGAGCTGGCGGCGGGGGCGACGGCCATCCGGCGCAGCCCCGCGTCGTGATCGATATTCCCGCAGGCGAGCGGCTGGTGGTGCCGGGGCTGGAAGGGCGGTTGACGCAGGTGTTCCAGAACCTGATCGACAACGCCCTGTCCTTCTCGCCGCCCGGCGGGATCGTGCGGCTGACCGCCCGGCGCACCGGACGCAGCGTGACGGTGGTGGTGTCCGACCAGGGGCCCGGCATTCCCGAGGGGAAGGAGGAGGCAATCTTCGACCGCTTCTACACCGAACGTCCGGCGGGCGAGAAGTTCGGGACCCATTCCGGTCTCGGACTTTCGATAGCAAAGCAGATAGTCAGTGCGCACAACGGTTCGATCTCCGTGCAAAACCGTCAGGTATCGGAGGGGGCAGTCGACGGTGCCGACTTCACGATTACCCTGCCTTTGCTATGAGCCCTTCGACCAAAATACATACATCCCCGACAATATCGGGTGGACAAGCCCATTTTAACGACCGATCATGGAGACGGTCGTTCTCGCCTGCCGGCTGACGCGGAGGCCGGTTCCTGTCGGTCCGGTTGTTTACTCTGCTCCATGCGGTGATCGAAGGGTGGCCATCCCCCGGAACAAACATGTGGGGTTGCCATGCCTGAGTCCGCTCCGCCCGAGTCGATCGCGAAAAGGTTGTTCCCTCGGGGGTCCCATTCCCATGGGCACATCCCGGGAGAATCCAAGGTCGTCGACCTCCGCCGCTACCGGTTGGCCCGCCTGATCCGCGATGCAGGACGGCAGCAGGGGGAATTGGCCCGCCTGATGCGCGACAGCGCGCGGGAGCGCAACCAGCTTGCGGAGGCGCTGCAAGGCGCGCAACGCCACCTCGCCAGCATCGCCGACAACTACAAGGTCCTGCTGGTGCGGCTGCAGCGGGAAAAGGACTTCCGCGACGCCTGTCAGGAGGCGGCGGAACTGGAGGATCTGGACGAGATGATCCGCCGCCGCGACGCCCTCGCCCTGGAACTGGAGGCTATCCGCCGTTCCCCCCGTGGGGCCGCCGGCAACTGAGCGGCTCCGCATTTGGAAACCGGGCAAGTGGAGCCGGGAAGCCGGGCGCGCCTGCAATCGCGGCTCTTCATCGACCGTCTCCTCCCGTGTTCCGGTCGGGTGTGATCCGCGCCGAAAGAACGGTCCGAAGCGGATGGGGGATCCCGGTCAGGTTTCCCCGCCTGACCAGTCGGGCCACCGTTCCGTTTCCATTGACAGAACCTGCGCCACGTCTCACCTTCGCCAGACTATGGTGACGATTCACGGCACCTGCGTCTTGCTCTCCGACATCGGCGTGCTGCTGCGCGGCGAGTCCGGACGCGGAAAATCGGATTTGGCCTTGCGACTGATCGACGGTGGCGCCCGGCTGGTCTCGGATGACCGGGTGGCGCTGCGCGCCGGGTCCGGCCGGCTGACCGCTTCCGCTCCGCCGGCGCTGGCCGGGCTGCTGGAGGTGCGGGGCGTCGGCATCCTGCCGGTTCCGTCCGTTCCATCGGCCGAACTCGGACTCGTCGTCGATCTGGTCCCCCGCGACGAGGTGGAACGCCTGCCGCAGGCGGAGACCGAGATGCTGATGGGCATCGCCCTTCCCCGGCTGGGCCTGCACGCCTTCGACGCCTCCACCCCCGCCAAGATCCGCCTTGCCGCCGCAAGCCTGCGCGACGGACGGCTGGAGCGGGTGCCCGCCGGCCTGTCGGCCCACCCCAGTCCGATCCAGCCCAGCCCGGTCGCGCCATGAGCCTTTCCGACGTGCCGTCCGATCCCGCCACCAGCACGCCGGTCAACAGTCCGACTGCCCGTGGCCGCGTCGTACTCGTCACCGGCCTGTCGGGCGCCGGCATGTCGGTGGCGCTGAAGGCGCTGGAGGATCTCGGATACGAGGCGGTCGACAATCTGCGCCTGTCGCTGGTCCCCGCCCTGCTCCGGCAGGCCGATCCGAAGCGCCGGCCGCTGGCGCTGGTGATCGACAGCCGGACCCGCGACTTTTCCGCGCAGAACTTCCTGGATGAGCTGGCGGAGCTGCGCGGCCGCGACGACCTGGACGTCAGTCTGGTCTTCCTCGATTGCGGCGACGAGGTTCTGCAGCGCCGTTTCACCGAGACGCGCCGCCGCCATCCGCTGGCGGAGGACCGGACGGTCCCCGACGGCATCCAGCGCGAGCGTGCCCTGCTGTTCCCGCTGAAGGAGGAATCCGACGTCACGATCGACACGACGCAACTGTCCATTCACGATTTGCGGCGCATTCTGTCGGGGCATTTCCGGCGTGACGCCCAGGCAGCACTGCAGGTGTTCGTGACCTCCTTCTCCTTCCGCCAGGGGCTTCCGCGCGAAGCCGATCTGGTCTTCGACGTGCGGTTCCTGACCAACCCGCATTACGACCCGGAGCTTCGGCCGTTGACCGGCCTGAACCCGGCCGTCGCGGCACGGGTGGAAAGCGACCCCGACTTCCCCGCCTTCTTCCGGAACCTGACGGAGCTGCTGCGCCCGCTGCTGCCCCGCTACAACCAGGAAGGAAAGAGCTATCTGACGATCGCCATCGGCTGCACCGGCGGCAAGCACCGGTCGGTCTTCATCGCCGAACGGCTGGCCGACTGGCTGAAGGAGCAGAGGCTGCGGGTCAGCCTGAGCCACCGCGAGCTGGACCGGCTGGGGCTGCGGAGCGCGGGAGCGGCCGGCGGCCAGACCGGCGCCGCTCCCAACCCTTCGGCCGGCAACATGGGATGATGCAAATTGCGCCTTGACGACCATACGTCCAACCAACGATCCAGATGCGATGCGGGCGGTTGCCGTGCGGCAGCGGTTCTCGCGCAGGTCTCCGGGGAGGACCCAACCTTGAAGGATGTCCCATGATCGGTATGGTTCTTGTCACCCACGGACGGCTGGCCGAGGAGTTCATCGCCGCGCTGTTCCACGTGGTGGGCGAACAGCAGCAGGTGCGGGCCGTGTGCATCGGCCCGGATGACGACATGGAACAGCGCCGCCAGGACATCCTGAACTCGGTGGCGGAGGTCGACGACGGGTCGGGTGTGGTGGTGCTGACGGACATGTTCGGCGGCACGCCGTCCAACCTCGCCATCTCCATCATGGACAAGGCGAAGGTGGAGGTGATCGCCGGCGTGAACCTGCCGATGCTGATCAAGCTGGCCAGCGTGCGGAAGACCGAACCGCTCGACAAGTCGGTGATCGCCGCCCGCGACGCCGGACAGAAATACATCAACGTCGCCTCCACCCTCCTGTCGGACTGAAACCGCCCGCGATGAGCCACCCCGACGAAACGGCGCCCGCCGACGGCGAAATCCGCCGCACCGCCACCATAACCAATCAGCGTGGCCTGCATGCCCGTGCCTCGGCCAAGTTCGTGAAGCTGGTCGCCACCTTCGACGCCGAAATCTCGGTGCGCCGCGGCGAGTCCGTCGTGTCCGGCGAGTCGATCATGGGGCTGATGATGCTGGCCGCCGGCCCCGGAACCACGGTGGAACTGCGCGCGACCGGCACGGACGCAGACGCGGCGATGGATGCCCTCCTGGACCTGATCAATCGCAAGTTCGATGAAGAGTGACCTGCCCTCCGTCAGCGCGGCCAACGGCCCCGCGGCCGGCCCGGATCGCGGCGGCTCGGGCGGCGTGCCCTTGCCCGAGTCGTGGAGCGGTTCGGGGAGCGGTTCGGGGAGCGGTTCGGCGCGCGCCCTGCGCGGCCTGGGCGTGTCCCCCGGCATCGCCATCGGCCCGGCCCATGTGGTGGAAAGCGGTTCCGTCTCCATCCCCGAATACACCGTCGCGCCCGATGCCGTCGAGGCGGAGGTCGCCCGCTTCAACGAGGCTGCGGCCAAGGCGCGGCGCCAGATCAAGAAGCTGAAGAGCAAGGCGCTGGTGCTGCCCGATTCGGCGTCGGAAGAAATCGGTTTCCTGCTGGACGCCCATCTGTCGATGGTCACCAACTCGCGCCTGACCCGCGGGGTGGAGCATCGCATCAAGCAGGACCGCGTCAATGCCGAGGCCGCCATCCAGGCGGAGATCACCGCCATCGCCGCGACCTTCGCCGGCATGGACGACGCCTATCTGGCCGGCCGCATCGATGATATCCGCGAGGTTGGGCGGCGGCTGACCCGCAACCTGATGAAGCAGGAATACCGGGCCTTCAGCAACCTGCCCCCCGGCAGCATCATCCTGGCGGAGGAACTGACCCCCGCCGACACCGCCCTGCTCGACCCCACCGTCGTCGGCGGCTTTGCCACCGTGCTGGGCGGGGCCGAAGGACACACGGCGATTCTCGCCCGTTCGCTCGGCCTGCCGGCGGTGCTGGGCGCGCCCGGCCTGCTGGCCGGGGTGCGCAACGGCGTGACGGTGATCGTCGATGGCCTGCAGGGCCGCGTGCTGATCGACCCGCCGGCCGATGTGCTGGCGGACTATGGCGAGCGCCGTGCCGCGCGCGAACGCGAGCGCCAGGGCCTGAAGAGCTTGCGCAAGCTGCCGGCCGTCACCCGCGACGGCACCGCGGTGACGCTGATGGCGAACCTGGAACTGCCCCGCGACCTGGATCAGGCGCTGGAGCACGGTGCCCAGGGCATCGGCCTGCTGCGGACCGAGTTCATGTTCATGAACCGCGACCATCTGCCCGACGAGGATGAGCAGTACGGCGTGCTGCGCACCATGATCGAGGGGATGGGCGGCCGCACCGTCACCGCCCGCACCATGGATCTGGGTGGCGAGAAGCTGGCCGGCTGGATGGCGGGCCGCTATGGCGAGCCGGCCAACCCGGCGCTCGGCCTGCGCGCCATCCGGCTGGGCCTGCGCGAACCGAAGCTTCTGGAAACCCAGCTCGCCGCCATGCTGCGTGCCGGGGCGCACGGGCCGCTGCGTATCCTGCTGCCGATGATCGGGTCGGTGGCGGAGGTGCAGAAGGTGCGGGAGATGATGGGGCAGGTCGCCCGCCGCCTGCGGCGCCGCGGCATCGCCATCGCCGACCCGCTGCCGCCGGTGGGAGTGATGGTGGAGGTGCCGGGGGCGGCTCTGTCGGCCGACGCGCTGGCCTATGCCGCCGACTTCTTCGCCATCGGCACCAACGACCTGACCCAGTACACGCTGGCCATCGACCGTTCCGACGAACAGGTCGCCACGCTGTACGACCCGCTGCATCCGGCGGTTCTGCGGCTGATCCAGTTCACCATCGAGGCGGCGTTGCGTGCCCGCATCACGGTGTCGGTCTGCGGCGAGATCGCCGGCGACCCGCGCTATTCCGCTCTGCTGCTGGGACTGGGCGTGCGCGAGCTGTCGATGGCGCCGCTGTCGGTTCCCGCGGTGAAGAAACGCATCCGTTCGCTCGACCTGATGGAGGCGAGCAGACGTGCCCGCGTGATCATGGACCAGAGCGACAGCGGACGGATCGCCACGCTGCTGGACGACTTCAACGCCATCCTGTGATGTTCCGGTCGCGGCCATGGGATGGGGCGGAAGCCCCCTCCCATGATTCCTTCGTCACGGCGACTTCCGCCCCGCCATATGCCCGAGATAAGCGACGACGCGGTCGAGATCGGCATCGCTCAGCATCGCCGGATCGAAGCCCGGCATCTGCTGGCCCGGCCATGTCCGGACCGAGCGGGGGTCGCGGACCAGCGTCTTCAACCCTGCCGGCGTGAGATACTCGGTCGGGTTCATCGGCCGGTTCAGGTCCGGCCCCATCGTGGCGCTGCCAGCGCCGTTCAGAGTGTGGCAGGCCATGCACTGCGTGATGAACACCGTCTGTCCGGCTCGGATCGGCGAGTCGGCGGCCAGCCCCGGTTCGACCGTCAGCTGCGGCCAACGCCTCAGCGGATCGTCCGAAGCGACGATGCGGGCCAGTTGGTAGGGCCATTGCTCGCTGCGCACTCCCGAGGCTTCCGGCCATACCCACACCAGATAGAAGGGACCGGCCGATACCTCCTTGCCCGGAAGGTTGGGCCAGGGCCGGTCGGCAGGTTCCACCGCGAGGAAGGCGACGGCGCCGTCGGGACCGGTGCGCAGGCACAGCTCCGGTGGCAGTTGCGCGGTGAAGCCATCCGAAGCCACCCCTTCCAGCACGGCGCCGGGCGGAAAATCGCCGGTGCCGAGCAGGCTGGCGAGCGGCACGGCCCGGTAACTCATCGGGCGGCCATAGGAGATGTCGGCAGGAATGTCGACGGTCACCATGTCGGGACGGGCCAGCAGGGCGTCGCGGTCGAACACCCGTTCGGTTCCGGCGATGGCGATCGTCAGCGTCGGCCCGGCGGCCAGTGCCGGATGAAGCGGCAAGGCGGCGAGCATAAGAAACAGGGGGACGAACAGGCGTCCGGCCCCGTCTCCGACCATGGAGCCGAGCATGCGCGCAATCGACGGCTTCATCATTCCGGTTCGTCCTCCGCGTCGTTCACGTCCCACAGATTCTCATCGCCCTGTCCGAGACCCTGCCAGGTGGAGACCGTTGCCTCCCGTTCCAGCCGCTCGATCTGTTCGGGATGGGTGATCTCGATCATGGGGCCATTGCGCAGCGTGATCCAGCCCCGCACGCGAACACGCCGCCCCTCGAAGGACAGCGGGTCGATGCCGACGCGGGTGACCTCGCGCATCGCGGCACGGCCGATATGGACGGTGACGTCGCTCCGCCAGTCGGTGCCGAAATCCAGCCAGGCCTCGCCGCCGCTCTTGGAGATGGCCAGCACCACCCCTTCCACCAGTTGGAAGCCGTCGCGGTCGCGGGCGAGTTCGTCGGGATGGGCGGCGTCGCGCACGGAATAGACCCGGCTGCGCCACAGCCCACGACCGGCAGTGCGTGCGGCATCCTCGCCGGCCAGCAGTTCGGCGGCATAGGCGCGGGCGTCGGGGCGGGTGTGGACGCGGGCCAGCCCGCGGACCAGCAGGGCCGATTGCAGCCACAAGCCGTCTTCCCGCACCAGATGGGCGAGCAGCCGGCCATGGCGGTCGGCCGGCGCCGGCCCGTGCAGGATGACACGGTGGCCGAGCGCCAGTTCGGACAGCGCCCTGGTCGCCGCTTCCGCCAGCGGCCAGACGCGGCCGTCGGCCGGGTTGGCGTTGCGCGGCGGCTTGGCGGCTTCGATCCCCGCCAGCCGGACGCGGCGGCCGTCTTCCAGCTCCAGCGTGTCGCCGTCCAGCACGGCGGTGACGCGCAACGGCTCCGCCGACACGGCACCGGCCAGCAACAGCCAACCCAGCAGCAGAACCGGCAGGCGCACAAGCGGGAGCGGGACAAGTCGCATGGAGATCGCCGTCTTTGCGGAACATCCGCCGCCGGGCGGGGTTTTGACCGGTATGCCGATCCACGCCCCCTTCCGCAAGCCGTTCCGCACCGCGCTGGCAGCTCTCTGTCTGGCCGCCCTGTGTCTGCCCGTTGCGGCGCCCGTCATGATCGCTCCCGCCCCCGTGCAGGCCGGGCTGCTGGACAATGTCCTGTCCGGCGACGAGTCGGCGCTGGGCGCGCAGGAGCATCCCAAGATTCTGGCCCAGTTCGGCGGGGCGGTGAAGGATGCCCGGCTGCAGGGCTATGTCGAGCAGCTGGGCCGCAAGCTGGCCTCCACCACGGCGCGGGCGCGCGAGCCCTGGACCTTCACCGTTCTGGACAGCGACGTGGTCAACGCCTTCGCCGTGCCCGGCGGCTATATCTACGTCACCCGCGGCCTGCTGGCCCTGGCCAAGGACGAGGCGGAGGTGGCCGGCGTGCTGGCGCACGAGATCGGCCACGTCACCGCCCGGCATTCGGCGCAACGCCAGACCCGGCAGACCATCGCCGGCATCCTGGCCGCCGGGGTCGGGCTGGTGTTCGGCAACGATACGCTGGCGCAGCTGGCGGGGCTGGGCGGCACCGCGGTGGTCGCCAGCTATTCGCGCGAGCAGGAGCTGGAGGCCGACGAGCTTGGCGTCGAGACGCTGCGGCGCGCCGGCTACGATCCCTTCGCCATGGCGACCTTCCTGGAAACCCTGCGCCGCGACAGCCAGTATGACGGCCTGCGAGCCGGCAACAAGGGCGAGGGCGGCTTCGACTTCTTCGCAAGCCACCCCGCGACCGAGGATCGCGTGCGCCGCGCCGCCGACCTTGCCCGCGCCATTCCGCAGGGCGGCGCACGCCCGCGCGATCCTTACCTGGCGGCGGTCGACGGCATGATCTATGGCGACAGCCCGGAAAACGGCTATGTCCGCGACCGGACCTTCGCCCACCCGCAACTGGGCATCGCCTTCACCGTGCCGAAGGGCTATTCCCTGCTGAACGGGGCGGAACAGGTGATCGCCAAGGGGCAGAACGGCGCCGCCATGGCCTTCGACGGCGGATCGGCGGCCGGCGTCTCCGACCCGGCGTCCTTCCTGACCGGGGTTTGGGGAAAAGGGGCCAACCTGTCCAACCTCCAGCGCATCACCATCGGCGGCATGCCGGCCGCCACCGCCACCACCCGCGGCGAGGCGGAGGGCGAGAGTGCCGATATCCGGCTGGTGGCGATCCGCATGCCGGACGGGCGGATGTACCGCTTCACCTTCCTGGCGCCCGCGGGATCGCTGGCTCGTTTCGATACCGATTTCCAGGCGACGGCCAACAGCTTCCATCGGTTGACCGCGCAGGAGGCGGCCCGCTACCGCCCCCGCCGCGTCCAGGTGGCGACGGTGCAGCCCGGCGACAGCGTCGACGGCTTCGTCCGCCGCATGCCGCAGGAGCCCTATGCCGAGGAATTGTTCCGGATCATCAACGATCTTCCCCCCGGCACGCCGCTGCAGCCGGGACAGCGGGTGAAGGTGATCGTCGGCGAATAGGGGCGAATGAGGACGTCTGAAAACATCAGCTTGGCCGCATGAAATCCACGTAAGGATCCAGCCCGGCGGGTTGCTCCGGAACGTACGGGCGGGTAGGCTGCGGCGCATGCCCGACAGCCCCTCAGCACGCGTACAGTTGCCCCTGCCCGCTCCGGCGCCGGCCGCGAAATCGGCCGGGCAGGCGGGCACCAGGGCGCGGGCGAAGCTGGCGCCGGAGCCGGCCGGCCGGCGACGGCTGCGGCTGCCGATCGCCGCGGTACTGGTCGCGGGGTTCGGGTCGCTGATGCTGGCGGCGGTCGCCAGCGTGCTGGTTCTGGGGCTGGTCAGCGCCGGCACCAACACATTTGCCCTGCTGAACGACAAGGCCGATCTGGCGCTGGCGGGGGTTGAGGTGCGGGTGCGCCATCAGCTCGACCCCGCGCGGGAGATGGCGCGTTTCGTCGCCGGGCTGATCGAGCGCGGCGACCTGCAGGTGAACGACGGCACGGCGATGACCGACACGCTGCGCGGCGCGCTGGCCGGGGCGCCGGACGTGACGGGACTGGCCTTCGTCCGTCCGGATCTGACCGGGGTCCGCGTTGGGCGGCTGAACGGCGGACTGGTGGCCGAGCCCTTCGACATGCAGGGCGAAAGCGACATCCCGCCGGAGGTCCTGGACGGCCCCAACCGCAGCGCCGCCACCTGGGCCGATCCGCGCTGGCTGAAGGAAGCGCAGAACAGCTTCCTCACCCTGTACCAGCCGGTGCGGCGCGACGGCCGCTATCTGGGACAGGTGGCGGTCGGCGTGTCGCTGGGCGACCTGTCGCGCTTCCTGTCGGTGCTGTATGTGGAGCAGGGGCTGAACGCCTTCGTGCTGTACGACCACAGCCATGTGCTGGCCCATCCGGCTCTGGTCGGCCGCAGCTTCGATTTTTCCGGCAAGCTCGACGGACCGCCGCTGCCGCGGATCGATCAGGTGGACGACCCGGCGCTGGCGGCGCTGTGGACCAGCGGCGTCCCGGTCCAGTCGCTGAAGAAGCGGGTGGAGGCGCGCGGCGTGCGCGTGCTGGGCAGCGACTATATGTTCCTGACCCGCAGCATGGCTGGATACGGCCAGCAGGACTGGATCATCGGCATCGGCTATCGCGATGGCGAGATGGGCGTCGAGATCCGCCGGCTCTACATCACCGGCGCCGTCGGCTTCGCCATCCTGCTGGTGTCGGTCGGGGTGGCGCTGCTGGTCGGTCGGCGGATCAGCCGGCAGGTGGCCCGGCTGGCCGAGGCCGCCGACCGCGTCCGCGCCTTCGAATTCCGCACCATCGCCGACTTGCCGGATTCCCGCCTGCGCGAGATGGCGCGGGCCGCCACCGCCTTCAACGCGATGGTGGCGGGCCTGCGCTGGTTCGAGACCTATGTGCCGAAGGCGCTGGTCCTGCGGCTGATGCGCCAGCGCGAGACGGAGGGTGGGCTCGATTCCGTCCAGCGCGAGGTAACGGTGATGTTCACGGACATCCGCGGCTTCTCGCGCATGGCCGAGCATATGGCTGCCGCCGACACCGCCACCCTGTTGAACGAGCATTTCACCCTGCTCGCCGCCTGCATCGAGGCGGAAGGCGGCACGGTGGACAAGTTCATCGGCGACTCCCTGATGGCTTTCTGGGGAGCGCCGGAGGCGCAGGAGGACCATGCCGCCCGCGCGTTGCGTGCCGCGCTGGCCATCCATCACGCGATCCGCGCCGACAACCGCCGCCGCGTTACTGCCGGGCAGGCGCCGATCCATGTCCGCGTCGGCCTGCACAGCGGCCCGGTGGTGGTGGGGAACATCGGCTCCGACAGCCGGATCAACTACACCATCGTCGGCGACACGGTGAACGTCGCCGCCCGCATCGAGGAACTGTCTGGCGGACTCCAGGGCGACGCCGAGGTGATCGTGCTGACCAGCGGAGTCACCGCCTCCAAGGGCAAGGACGCCGTCCCTCTGGTCCGCCAGGGTGGCCGCTCGCTCCGCGGCCGCACCGGCATGACCGAACTCTGGCGCCTGGTGCCGGAGGAAGAAAGGAAGGCGGCGTTGTCGGGCGGGACGGCGCAACTCCCTCTCCCGCCCCGGGAGGAGGGCATGGAGCCGACGGCCGGAGGCCGGACGAGCGCCGAAGGGCGATCATAGGCGGAATGCAGTCGCGAGACTTGCGGGCGACTTCGGGGCCCAAGCGGAGCTTGGGAAGGGTGAGGGGTGATTCAAGGAACCATGCGCCTCTGAATTCTCGCTCTACCCCTCACCCTCCCGCCTGCGGCGGACCCCTCCCTCTCCCGGGGCGGGAGAGGGGATTTCAGGTTCGCAGGTAAGGATACGCCCTGAACCGAGCCGATGTTTCCAGATAAGTCACTGATAAAGCTGAAAACACCCTCATCTCTATCCTTACGTTAACGCCAGCTGCGCCGGCCACCGCGGCGGTCGTCCTCGTCGAACAGCTCGGCCAGCTTGTTCATCATGGTGCCGCCCAGCTGTTCCGCATCGACGATGGTCACGGCGCGGCGGTAGTAGCGGGTCACGTCGTGGCCGATGCCGATCGCCACCAGTTCCACCGGCGAGCGGGTCTCAATCTGTTCGATGGTCTGGCGCAGGTGGCGTTCCAGATAGTTGCCGGCATTCACCGACAGGGTGGAGTCGTCCACCGGCGCGCCGTCGGAGATCACCATCAGGATGCGGCGCTGTTCCGGCCGGCCCAGCAGGCGGTTGTGCGCCCACTGCAGTGCCTCGCCGTCGATGTTCTCCTTCAGGATGCCTTCACGCAGCATCAGGCCCAGATTCTTGCGGGCGCGGCGCCACGGCATGTCGGCGGCCTTGTAGACGATATGCCGGAGGTCGTTGAGCCGGCCGGGATGCGGCGGCTTGCCGGCGGCGACCCAGGCCTCGCGCGCCTGCCCGCCCTTCCAGGCGCGGGTGGTGAAGCCCAGCACCTCCACCTTCACCGCGCAGCGCTCCAGCGTGCGGGCGAGGATGTCGGCGCTCATCGCGGCGATGGAGATCGGCCTGCCGCGCATGGAGCCGGAATTGTCGATCAGCAGCGACACCACCGTGTCGCGGAAATCCATTTCCTTCTCCTTCTTGAAGGAGAGCGGCAGGACCGGGTTGGCGACGACGCGGGCCAGCCGGGCGGCGTCGAGGATGCCCTCCTCCAGGTCGAAGTTCCAGGAGCGCTGCTGCTTGGCCATCAGCCGGCGCTGCAGCCGGTTCGCCAGCTTGGAGATCACGCCCTGCAGGTGTTGCAACTGCTGGTCCAGCAGGTGGCGCAGCCGTTCCAGCTCCGCCGGATCGCAGAGGTCGGCGGCGTCGACCACCTCGTCATACTGGGTGGTGAAGGCCTTGTAGGCGTTGGGGTCGGGCTCGTTGCGGCGGCTGGCGTCGTTGCGCCAGGGCTGGCCGGGGCCGGCGGGTTCCTCCGCCCCCTCGCCCTCGCCCATCTCCATGTCGCCTTCCTCGCCGGCGCCCTCCTCGGCGCTGTCGCCGGCCTCCGAGGAGTCCTGCATCTCGGACGAGGCCATGGATTCGGACTCGGACTGGTCTTCGTCCTGGCCACGGGTCTGGCCGCTCTCGGGCGAGTTCTCATCCTCGGAGGACTGGGTCTGCTGGTCCTCCTCCTCTTCCTGGTCGGCTTCCTGACCGACTTCCATGTCGAGGTCGGCCAGCAGCCGGCGGACGGCCTTGGCATAGGCCTCCTGGTCGCCGGCGTAATTGGCCAGCCCCTTCATGTCGCGGCCCAGCCGCTCCTCGATCCAGGGGCGCCAGAGATCGACCGCATGGGCGGCGGCGGGCGGCGGCGCGGCACCGGTCATCGCCTCCCGCGCCATCAGCCGCAGTGCCTCGGCCAGCGGCACCTGCCCGCGGTCCTCGACACGGTCGAGGCCCTGGCGGGTATAGCGGTCGTCCAGCGCCGCTTCCAGATTGTGGGCGACGCCGGCCATGTCGCGGCTGCCCAGCGCCTCGCAGCGTGCCTGCTCCAGCGCGTCGTAGGCCTGACGCGCGGCATCGCCCAGCGGCATGCGGTGGGCGTGCACCGTGGCGTCGTGATAGCGCAGCCGCAGCGCCACGGCATCGGCAGCCCCGCGCAGCTTGGCGACCTCGACCGGGTTCAGGTCGCGCGCCGGCAGCGGCACCCGCACCCGCTGGCCCGAAAGCCCAGGCGGATCGGACGAAAAGCCGACCTGCACCTCCGCCCGCCGGGACATGGCGCGCACCGTGGCGGTGGTGGACCGCTTGAAGGCTTCGACGGGGGTGTCGTTCTGGGTGGTCATCGCGGGGGCGTCTTCGTTCTTGGGAGAGTTACGGCGCGGCGGGCAGGGTCGACACGGAGCAGGGCATGGCATTCACGGACATGCCGGGACGTGAACCGCTGACATAAGCTCTTGCCCGGAAATGCCGTCCGTCCCGATCCATGTGAAGCCTTGTGTGCTGCGCCCCGACTTCACCGAAGAGCGGGGCGCAGCGCACAGGATCACACGAGGTTCGCCTGGACCCCCGTCTCCGGCAGCTCGACGCCGAAGCAGCGCTGGTAGTATTCGGCCACCGTCGGCCGCTCCACCTCGTCGCACTTGTTGAGGAAGGTGATGCGGAAGGCAAAGGCGACGTCGTTGAAGATGCGCGCGTTCTCGGCCCAGGTGATGACCGTGCGCGGGCTC
>JBKHVJ010000002.1:0-4593 GCA_046570145.1 Alphaproteobacteria bacterium | reverse complement strand
CGGCACGAACTCCGGCCTGTACCAGGTGGTCGACGCCAACGGCGATGGCCAGGTGGCCACCACCGAGGTTCGCCTGCTCGGCGTGTACAACGGCACGGTGCTCTCGCTCTCCGACATCAACCTCGGTTGATGACTGGGGGCTTAAGCCTGGGTCCGGACGCTGTTGTCAAGTTGCGGGCGGTGCCGGGAATTGCGGGCGGCAGACCTGCATTCACTTCCCAGGTCAGCTGACCTGGGAAGTGCCGCCGGTGGCCTCGCGCCACATGGTGGAGGTGCCCATGCCCTGCAACCTGCCATGCTGGACGGCCAACCTGACAACACCGTCACCGGGTCTCCAGGGAAAGGGTCGGCCGGGCGGCGGCGGCGAGATCGTCCAGCAATGCGTCAAGCTCCAGCCCATAGGCTTCGGCCGCCTCCCGCACGGTCATGAAAGGCGCCATGGCGCAGCCGGGACAGGCGAGGCCGCGGCGAAGCAGGACCGGCACCACCGCGGGGCGGTCGCGCATCAGCTCGGCCATCGTCAGGTCGGCGATCGTCATCTTGTCCACGGACGATGAGGCGGCCATGGCGGCATGCTCCGGCGCTGGGGACAGGCGGCCACCATAACCGCCCGGCGGCGGGCGGTCTTTGCGCCACCGCAAGCGCCCCGCGCATTCGGCCCGCCTACTCAGTTGCCCTGTATTCAGCCGCGCGGCGTTGCCGGCGGCAAATCCTCGGCGATGGCGACCAGCGCATGGGGCTTGCGGATCACCACCTGCTGCCGGCCGCTTTCCACGATTCCCTGGCTTTCCCAGGCCGACAGGGTACGGCTGACGGTGTGCAGCGTGGTGCCGGTCATCTCCGCCACGTCCTGGCGCGACAGGGGGAAATCGATCTCCACCCCCGTCTCCACCCGCCGGCCGGCCTGGCGGACCAGGCGCAACAGGGCATGCGCGATGCGGCGCTCCACCCGCTCGGTCGCGACCTCGCGCAGGCGGTTCTGCACTTCGCGCAGACGGCCGCCGACGATGGACAGCGCGTTGCGGGCGATGACGGGATGGCGGTCCATCAATTCGGTCATCGCAGCGGCCGGCCAGGACAGCTCGACGCAATCGGCCACGGCGACGGCATCGGCCGGATAGAGGCCGTCGGTGAAGATCGCCAGCGTCCCGAACATCTCGCCGGGGCCGATGAAGCGCATCACCACCTGCTGGCCGTCGGGCCCGGTCTGCACGATCTTCACCCGCCCGTCGATCAGCGCATGGCCGGCCGCCGCCGGTTCCCCCTGGGTGAACAGGGCGCCGCCGCGGGCGTGCCGGCGAGGACGGGCGAGCGCCACCGCCTCCGCCAGCGCGTCGGCATCCAGACCGGCGAACAGCGGCATGCCGCGCAGAACGGCGGGATCGGGGGGTGGGGGCATGGCGGTCGTCCTGGCTCGGTCCGGATCTGGCCCAACACTGTAGCGGCCAATGCATACCCATTCGTAAGCGAATTTGTTGCGTGTCAAAGCACGCCACTCCGCCAGCCGCCAGAATGGCCGGCCCGGACCACCGAAGAGCCCGCCTGCCATGCATGCCCCCGTTCCCATCGCCAGCGCCCACCGCCTGATGTATCCGGCAGCCGCCCTCTTTGCCGCGCTGGCCGTGCCGCTGTGGCTGGCGGCGATGGGCGGCCTGCTGCCGGTGGGCTGGTCGCCGGCTCTGCATGCCCATGAGATGACGCTGGGCTATGCGCTGGCGGTGGTCGGCGGCTTCCTGATGACGCGGCTGTCGCGGCGGATGGTGGCGGTGGCCTTCCTGTCCTGGCTGGCCGGGCGGCTGGCGCTTCTGGGCGGACTTCCGGCGGTGGTGGCCCTTCCGGTCAGCCTCGCCTATCCGCTGCTGCTGTTCGTGGTCGCCGGCCTGCCGTTCCTGCGCACCAGCCGCAGCGGGCACAATGCGGTGTTCGGCCCGCTGATCGGTGCCTTCCTGCTCGCCGAGGCGCTGTTCTGGGCGTCGGAGCTCGGGCTCTTCCCGGCGGGCGGGATGCCCGTCGGCCTGCTGCTGATCGCGACCTTGCTGCTGACGATGGGCGGGCGCGTCATTCCGGCGGCGACGGCCGGCGCCCTGCGCCGCCGCGGCATCACCCTGGCGCTGCGGGTCCAGCCGCGGCTGGAGGCGATGGGCGTCGCCGGCGCCGCCCTCTGCCTGCTGTCGGCGGCGACCGGCCTGCTGCCGCCGCTGGGGGCCGCCGGCGCGGCGATGGCGGGGGCGAGCGCACTGCTGCGGCTGGCCCGCTGGAAACCGCTGCTCCTGCTGCGGCAGCCGGAGATCGCCAGCTTGCATCTGGGTTATTTCTGCCTCGGCGCCGGCTGGCTGCTGACCGGCTTCGCGGGGCCTCTGGACCTGCCGCCGGCCGCCGGCTGGCACATGCTGGGGGTGGGCGCGCTCGGCATCCTCGCCAGCGCCATGATGATCCGCACCACCCTGCAGCGGGAGGCGGAGCCCGAGCGCTTCCCGCCCGCCGCCACCGCCGCCGTCGCGCTGATGGCCGACGCCGCGGTCCTGCGCTTGGCCGCGGTGTGGGCGCCGTCGATGGCGCTGCTGGCGGCGGCGGGAGCCTTCTGGACGCTCTCCCAGCTTCTGACCGCCGCGGTGCTGCTCACCCGGCCGAGCCGGGGAAGGCGATGATCCCTCACCCCCGCTGCCAGATCCCCTTGCCCGGCAGCCGGTCGCGGTCATGGCTGCGGTCGAAGTCCAGCGCCGGCCCCTTCGGCACGATCAGGGTCGGGTTGATGGCGGGATTGGTGTAGTAGCCCGCCTTGATGTGGTCGAGCTTCACCGTGTCGCGGATGCCCGGCCACTGGTACAGCTCGCGCAGGTAGGCGGACAGGTTCGGACAATCATCGATCCGGCGCAGGTTGCATTTGAACGCGCCGTGATAGGCGGCGTCGAAGCGCACCAGCGTAACGAACAGGCGCCAGTCGGCTTCGGTCAGATGGACCCCCGCCAGATAGCGGCTGGCTGACAGATGCTCCTCCAGCCGGTCGAGCGCGGCGAACAGCCCGTCGAACGCCTCGTCGTAGCTGGCCTGCGACTTGGCGAAACCGCAGCGGTATACGCCGTTGTTGACGCTGGCGTAGACCAGATCGTTCCAGCGGTCGATCTCCGGCCGCAAGGGCTCGGGATAGAGGTCCAGCCGGTTGCCGGTCAGGCGATCGAAGGCGCTGTTCAGGATGCGGACGATGTCGGCCGACTCGTTGTTGACGATGCGGCGCTCCTGCCGGTCCCACAGCACGGGCACCGACACCTTGCCGGTATAGGCGGGATCGCTGGCGGTATAGAGCCGGTGATGGTGGCGGAAGGGGCCGACTCCTTCGCCGGCGTCCTGATCCTCGGCATAGACCCAGCCGTCCTCGCCCAGCACCGGTTCGGCGGCGGACAGGCCGATCACCCCCTCCAGCCCCTTCAGCACGCGGACGATCAGCGTGCGCGAAGCCCAGGGGCACAGGTAGGAGACATAGAGGTGATAGCGTCCGGCCACCGCCGGCAGGGTGGGGCGCCCTTCGGCATCGGGTGAGCCGTCCGGCGTGATCCAGTCGCGGAAGCGGGTCGGCTCGCGGTGGAAGGCGCCATTCCTGATCTCGCTGGCCGCGATGTCGCCCTTCTCCCAGACACCATTCACAAGCTGCGGCATCGCGGCCTCCAATCGCCGGGGGGTGAAAACGGCGGGTGAAAACGGGAAAGGACCGGTGAACCGGTCCCCTCCACACTGCAACGGACCGGAACGGCCCTTCGGTCAGGACTTGACCGCCTCGATCTCGATCAGCAGCTGGATGTCGTCGCCGACGGCCGGGGCGCCGTACTTCATGCCGAAGTCGGTGCGCTTCACCGTGCCGCGGGCGGAGAAGCCGGCGGTCTCCAGCTTGCTGGCCGGGCTGACGCCGTCCTTGTTGAAGGTGATGTCCAGAACCACCGGCTTGGTCACGCCCAGCATGGTCAGGTCGCCGTGAAGCTTGCCCGTCTTGTCGCCGGTCTTCTCGATCCTGGTGCTCTTGAAGGTCAGCTTCGGGAACTCCTTCGCGTTGAAGAAGTCCGGGGAGCGCAGATGCTCGTCACGCTTGGCATGGTTGGTGTCGATGCTGGCCGCGTCGATGGTGACGGTGACCGTGCTCTTCTCCACCGCGTCCTTGTCGAAGCTGATGTCGCCGCCGACGGTGTTGAAGCTGCCGATGACGTTGGAGAAGCCGATGTGGTTGACGATGAAGGCGACGGCCGTGTGCGCCGGGTCGATCTTGTAGCTGACCGGGGCTGCGAAGGCGGGCGAGAGGGCACCGGCGGCGGTCGCGACGAACAGGGCGGCGGCGAACAGGGTCTTCTTCATGAACGAAACTCCGGGGATTGGGTTCGGATGATGGGGATGGAGGATCAGTAGGGCGACGCTTCGCCGCCGGTCAGCGCATAGGCCGCACCGATGGCGACCAGCGCCGGAAGGACCGCGACCACCGTGACGGCGGCCGACGAGGCGGCCCGGCCGACCGGGCCGTGGCCTTGGGGAACGAAGCGGCTGACATGGCCGGCCAGCAGCGCCGGCAGCGCCAGCAGCAGGACGGCGGCCTGCGCCTGGGTGAAGAGG
>JBKHVJ010000001.1:0-3604 GCA_046570145.1 Alphaproteobacteria bacterium | reverse complement strand
CATGGCCACCGGCCAAGGCGGCACCTTCCACCCTCTTCCCCGCCCGCAGTCCGCGATGACCGATCCGCAAGCCAAGGACGCCGCCCGACGCGAGGCGCGCGCCCGGCGCGACGCCATCGCCGGCACCGACCGCTCCCCAGCATCCGCCGCCGTGTGCCGCCGCATCGCCGAACTGGCGGCGGACGGACATCTGCCGCCGGGGGGCGTCGGCGGGTATTGGCCGCTCGGCTCCGAACTCGACGCGCGACCGGCTTTGCTCCATCTTAAACAGCTTGGCCGTCCGGTTTCCCTGCCGGTGTCGGGGCCGCGCGGCACCGCGCTGGTCTTCCGCGACTGGGATCCGGAAGCGCCGATGGCCGTTGGCCGCTATGGCATCCACGAGCCGGGGGAGGGGCGCGCGGTTCTGCGCCCGTCGCTGCTGCTGGTGCCGATGCTGGCCTTCGACCGCGGCGGGCACCGACTGGGCTATGGCGCCGGCTATTACGACCGGACGCTGGACGGCCTGCGGGCGAATGGTGCGGTTCTGGCGGTGGGCGTGGCCTTCGCGGCGCAGGAGATGCCGGCGGTGCCGGTGGATGGCCATGACGAGCGGCTGGACTGGATCGTGACGGAGCGGGAAACGCTCCGCATTCATAAGTGAGATCATCGGGAAGGTTGGGGCGATGCGGATTCTGTTCTTCGGCGACGTGGTGGGCCGGGCCGGGCGCGATGCGGTGCTGGCGCACATGCCGATGCTGCGCGAGCGGCTGGACCCCGACCTGACCGTGGTGAACGGCGAGAACTCCGCCGGCGGCTACGGCGTGACCGTCAAGATCGCCGAGGAGTTCTTCGCCGCCGGCATCGACGTGGTGACGCTGGGCAACCACACCTGGGACCAGAAGGAACTGGTCGGCACCATCGAGCAGCAGCCGCGCATCGTCCGTCCGGTGAACTATCCGGAGGGCACGCCCGGCCGCGGCTTCGTCCTGCTGCAGGCGCGCGGCGGGCGCAAGGTGCTGGTGGTGAACGTGCTGCTTCGCCTGTTCATGGAACCGATGGACGACCCCTTCGCCGCGGTGGACCGGGTGCTGAAGGCGCACCGGCTGGGGCCGGGCGGGGTGGATGCCGTGCTGATCGACATGCACGGCGAGGCGACCAGCGAGAAGATGATCATGGGCCATTTCTGCGACGGCCGCGCCTCGCTGGTGGTGGGCACCCACAGCCATGTGCCGACCGCCGACCACATGGTCCTGCCGAAGGGCACCGCCTATCAGTCGGACGCCGGCATGTGCGGCGATTACGACAGCGCCATCGGCATGAAGAAGGAGGTGGCGCTCGCCAAGATGGTGCGGAAGCTGCCGACCGAGCGGCTGTCCCCGGCGGAAGGGGAGGGCACCGTCTGCGGCTGCTACGTCGAGACCGACGACCGCAGCGGGCTGGCGGTCCGTATCGAACCGTTGCGCATCGGCGGGCGGCTGAGCCAGACTCTGCCGGAACGGATGCAGTAGGGCGTCGCAGCTCTGGCGCGACCGCGCCGCAATCTCGCCATATTGACTTTCTAATCCCGTGGGTGTCGTCTCCCGCGCCGAAAAGGTGCGGTGGGGCGGCAGACCTGTTACATGTGTCGTGCGCTCACCCCGCCCGATTGACCATCTTCCGTTTCGAGGCTCGTTCGACCCATGGCCGGTCATTCCCAGTTCAAGAACATCATGCACCGCAAGGGCGCGCAGGACGCCAAGCGGTCCAAGATCTTCAACAAGCTCGCCCGCGAGATCACCGTCGCCGCCAAGAGCGGCCTGCCGGACCCGGCGGCCAATCCGCGCCTGCGTGCCGCCATCCTGGCCGGCCGCGCGCAGAACATGCCGCGCGACCGCATCGACCGCGCCATCAAGCAGGGCACGCCCGGCGGCGGCGACGATGCGAACTACGAAGAGGTGCGGTACGAGGGCTACGGCCCCGGCGGCGTCGCCCTGATCGTCGAGGCGCTGACCGACAACCGCAACCGCACCGCCGCGGAAGTGCGCTCCAGCTTCACCAAGTATGGCGGCAGCCTGGGCGAGACCAACTCGGTCAGCTTCATGTTCAACCGCATCGGCGCCATCTATTACCCGGCCTCGGCGGCGGATGCCGATGCCGTGTTCGAGGCCGCGCTGGAGGCCGGTGCCGACAATGTCGAGTCCGACGAGAACGGCCACGAGGTGACGAGCACGGTCGAGAATTTCGGCGCCGTGCGCGACGCGCTGGAGGCCAAGTTCGGCGGTGCGGAGAGTGCGCGCCTGACCTGGCGTCCGCTGAACACCGTCGCCCCCAGCGAAGACGCCGCGGCCAGCCTGCTGAAGCTGCTGGACGTGCTGGAGGACAACGACGACGTCCAGGTGGTCGAAGGCAACTTCGACATCTCCGACGAGCTGATGCAGAAGCTGACCGCGTAAGCTGAACGCGGGTCTTGCAAGCGGAGAGCGGGTGCCGTGTTTGCGCGGGCAGGACGGGCAGGGCCTAACGATGCGGCGGCGCCTTCGCCGGTGCGGCTGCTGGGGATCGACCCCGGCCTGCGCCACACCGGCTGGGGCATCATCGACGTGGCGGGCAACCGCCTGAGCCACGTCGCCGACGGCGCGGTGCATTCCGACGACCGCTGTCCGCTGGCCGAGCGGCTGGTGCAGCTCCACGACGCCCTGTCGGCGGTGGTGGAGCGCTACCGCCCCGACGAGGCGGCGGTAGAGGAGACCTTCGTCAACAGCAACGCCGTCTCGACGCTGAAGCTGGGGCAGGCGCGTGCCGTGGCCCTGCTGGTGCCGGCCCAGGCCGGGCTGGCGGTGGCGGAATACGCCAACAACATGGTCAAGAAGGCGGTCGTCGGACAGGGCCGTGCCGAGAAGGCGCAGGTCCAGACGATGGTGCGCCTGCTGTTGCCCGGCTGCGAGATCGGCACGCCGGACGCCGCCGATGCACTGGCGGTGGCGATTTGCCACGCGCACCATCGCGCCAGCTGGACGATGTGGCGGCGGGGCGGTGACGCCTCGCAACCGGCGCAAAAGGCCCTCTCCCGTCCCGGGAGAGGGAGGGGACCCGCCGGAGGCGGGGAGGGTGAGGGGCTATCCGTTCCGCCACTCGCCAAACGAGCCAAACGCCTCCCGACCCCTGAGGAAACCGAACGCGCCCGCGTGCTCCGCCGTGATTCCACTGAGGTGGAAAAAATGCTGTGGCAGAAGCTGCGGAACGGCCAGTTGGGGGCGAAATTCCGCCGTCAGGAACCTATATTTGGTTTTACTGTCGACTTCGTTTCGCACGATCACCGATTGATCATCGAACTGGATGGCGGCCAGCATGCCGAGCAGCGCGCCGCCCATGATGAGCGGCGCACCAAGATGTTGGAGCAGGCCGGTTTTCGCATCATGCGGTTCTGGAATACCGATGTTGGCGACAACCTCGACGGTGTCCTGACGACGATCAAGGCACGCCTTGACGAAACCTCCGTCCTACGGCGGCCGGTCGCCGTGCCGAACCCCTCACCCGGCCCTGCGGGCCACCCTCTCCCGGGGCGGGAGAGGGACTCGGAGTCCTGATCCATGATCGCCAAGCTGACCGGCATCGTCGATTCCACCGGCACCGACTGGGTGGTGCT